>NZ_JCAIUM010000028.1:0-47104 GCF_059445545.1 Paenibacillus sp. Y568 | reverse complement strand
CCCGTTTGGTGGCGATAGCGGAGGGGTTCCACACGTACCCATCCCGAACACGACCGTTAAGTCCTCCAGCGCCGATGGTACTTGGACCGCAGGGTCCTGGGAGAGTAGGACGCCGCCAAGCACGCAAGAACCACTATTGATTTCAATCAATGGTGGTTCTTTTGTTATGATAAAGTTCTGTTAGTTCAAACAATAATTAGTATTTCCTAGGTAATATACAATGTTGAATGGAACAAGAGCATTTAATTTTAAATAACACTGTCCTCCTCTGGGGGACAGTGTTATTTAAATAAGGACTTGGGAATGATATATAAAGAAACTTGTCGATATTCTTGACAGCCCCAACCCCCTTTGCTAAGATGGCAATAATATATTTTCAGAAAATGCATTTTCAACCTTATTTATAAGGTTTTATTTGATACACTGATGAAAAAAGAGGAGGCTCATTTAAGGTGCATGAAGATAAGTTTGGTAAGGAAGGTTTAACTTTTGATGATGTTCTACTAGTACCTCGTAAATCTGTATTTTTGCCAAAGGAAGTGGATGTGTCCACAAGATTGAGCAAAAACGTTAAGTTGAATATTCCACTAATCAGTGCGGGTATGGATACAGTAACCGAAGCTGCTCTAGCCATTGCTATCGCTAGAGAAGGCGGAATCGGTATCATCCATAAGAATATGTCGATAGAACAACAGGCTGAGGAAGTGGATCGTGTGAAACGCTCTGAGAGTGGTGTAATTACGAATCCATTCTCGCTAACGCCAGACCATTTAGTATCAGACGCTGAACAAGTTATGGCTAAGTTCCGTATCTCAGGGGTGCCCATTGTTAATGAGGACAAAAAACTGGTAGGTATTTTGACAAATCGTGATTTGAGATTTATTCATGATTACAATATCAAGATCAGTGATGTGATGACACAAGAAAACTTAGTTACTGCACCTGTAGGAACGACGCTTCAAGAGGCAGAAGTTCTGTTGCAGAAGCATAAAATTGAGAAACTTCCGTTAGTGGATGCTAATAACACGCTTAAGGGTCTTATTACTATTAAAGATATTGAGAAAGTCATTCAGTTCCCTAACGCTGCAAAAGATGCACAAGGTCGTCTCTTGGTGGGTGCTGCAATTGGTATCTCGAAGGATACATTGGAGCGTACAGAGGCATTGGTTAACGCTGGTGTAGATGTCATTACAATTGACTCTGCTCATGGCCATCACATTAACATTATTGATGCTGTTCGCGAATTGCGCAACAATCATCCTGAACTTACTATTATCGCTGGAAATGTAGCTACTGGGGATGCGACAAGGGAATTGATTGAAGCTGGTGCATCTGTCGTTAAAGTGGGAATTGGACCAGGATCAATCTGTACAACTCGGGTTATTGCTGGAATTGGTGTTCCACAAATCACGGCTATCTACGATTGCGCATTGGTGGCTGCAGAGTATGGCATTCCAATTATTGCTGATGGTGGTATTAAGTACTCTGGAGAAATTACGAAAGCCATCGCAGCTGGTGGACATGCTGTAATGTTAGGTAGCTTGTTTGCGGGTACGGAAGAGAGTCCTGGAGATTCAGAGATATATCAAGGACGTAAATATAAAGTATATCGCGGAATGGGATCAATCAGCGCTATGAAACAGGGAAGTAAAGATCGTTATTTCCAAGATGATGATAAGAAATTGGTGCCTGAGGGTATTGAAGGTCGTGTTGCCTATAAAGGGCCGCTCTCAGATACAATCCTTCAGCTCATTGGTGGTCTTCGTTCGGGAATGGGGTATTGTGGTGTTCAGACATTGGACGAGCTTCGTAATGATACGCAATTCATTCGAATCACGGGAGCAGGACTTCGTGAAAGTCATCCACATGATGTGCAAATTACCAAAGAAGCACCGAATTACTCGGTTTAATTCCGAAATTTCGATATTTCGATACAGACTTATACTAAAGACAGGGCGAAATTCGCTCTGTCTGTCTTTTTTTGATGTATATGCTGTGTTAGAATAAGATGAGCAAACTATTATTGGTTAGAGATAGAGAGGAGTTTATATTCTTTGAAACACAGAGCAGTAAGAATTAGTAGACGTAAATGGCTTAAGAAAAGTATAGCTACGGTTATGCTATTAAATATGTTTTGCATGTCATCATTACCTTTAGTGGTGATGGCTGAAGGTGAGTCAGCAACGAAAACAGAGGCAAAGGTGACTGTACCTACGAAGCCTGAAGTAGCTTCTAATGCTGTCAGTATTCCTGATGTAGCTAGTTTAGGATTAGAAGTAAGATCAGCTGTACTTATCGAACCTACTACGGGGGAAATTTTATTATCCGTTAATAGTGACATCGCTTTGCCTCCTGCGAGTATGACAAAGATGATGACGGAATATATCGTAGCAGACGAGGTTAAGCAAGGTAGGTTGAAGTGGGACGACGTTGTCACAGTAGGTAAAAATTCAGAACAAACGATTGGTTCACGTATTTTCTTGGCTGAAGGTGATCAACATACGGTTGAGGAATTATACATAGCAATGGCTGTTGGTTCTGCCAATGATGCTACTGTGGCTTTAGCTGAACGTGTTGCTGGTTCTGAACAAGCTTTCGTTAAACTGATGAATGAGCAAGCCAAGCGTATGGGAATGAAGACAGCTTTCTTCATTAACTCAACAGGCCTCAGTCGGATAGATATGCCAGAAGAGTTCAGACCAAGTGAAGATAAGGAGACAGTCATGTCTGCTATGGACACGGCTCTACTTGCGAAATTTATCGTACAAGATCATCCTGACTTTTCTAGATTTACGGCAGTACAGTCATACCAATTCCGTGATCGTGATACTAAGCCGATCATTAATTACAACTGGATGTTAGAAGCTAATAAGGATATAACTAACTTTAAGGCATATGCCTATCCAGGGTTAGATGGATTAAAAACAGGTCATACGGATGCAGCAAAGAACTGTTTTGCGGGTACTGCAGAAAGAGATGGCATGAGGTTGATCAGTGTTGTCATGGGAGCTGAGACGAATGCCGCTCGTTTTGTTGAGACGAAGAAAGTGCTAGACTTCGGATTTAATAACTTCGAGGTTAAACAGGTAATTGCTCCTAAGACTGTCGTAGAGGGAACTGAAACTGTACCCGTTAAAAAGGGTGTAGAGAACAATGTGGCTATTGTAACAGAATCGGATGTTAACTTTATGGTTCCTAAAGGAACAACTAATCCTGCGGTTACATCTAAGGTTACTCTTTTGGATTCAAGTAAGCTTGTAGCTCCTATAGCTAAAGGTACCAAGGTAGGTACCATCACCTACACTTATAAAGTGGAAGGTATGAATCAAGCACAGGAGAAGACCGTTAATCTGGTAACTGCTGATGAAGTTGAAAAAGGTGGATGGTTCCGTTTATTGTTCCGTGCCATTAAAGATTTATTTGTCGATTTGTTTGACGAAATTAAAAATCTTTTCTAATATCAATATAATACGCTTATTCGTCGTTATTGGAGTTACCGTTCATTTCTTTCATCATGGAAGTTGGTATGAAGAGGTAATGAATTGACCATATATATTTCAGGGGGCGTAAACATGGAAACGGGAACATCTCGTGTTAAAAGAGGTATGGCAGAAATGCAAAAAGGTGGCGTCATTATGGATGTCATGAATGCAGAGCAGGCTAAAATTGCTGAAGCAGCAGGTGCAACAGCTGTCATGGCTTTAGAACGAGTTCCCTCCGATATTCGAGCAGCAGGTGGCGTTGCTCGTATGGCGGATCCTACGATTGTGGAAGAGGTTATGAAGGTCGTATCCATTCCAGTGATGGCGAAGGCACGCATCGGTCATTTCGTAGAAGCAAAAGTGTTAGAGTCTCTTGGAGTGGACTACCTTGATGAAAGTGAAGTACTAACTCCAGCAGATGAGGTATTCCATATTGATAAGTGGGATTTCACGGTTCCCTTTGTATGTGGTGCAAAAGATCTTGGGGAAGCCCTACGTCGTATTGGTGAAGGTGCCTCGATGATTCGTACCAAGGGTGAGCCAGGAACAGGCAACATTGTTGAAGCTGTACGTCACATGCGTCATATTAATGGTCAAATTCGTAAAGTACAGAATATGTCGAAGGACGAGCTGTATGCTGAAGCAAAAAATTTGGGTGTTGCCCATAACTTGTTGCTAGAAGTTCAACAGTTAGGCAAATTACCTGTTGTTAACTTTGCAGCAGGTGGTGTTGCAACTCCAGCAGATGCCGCTTTGATGATGCACTTAGGTGCGGATGGCGTATTTGTAGGTTCCGGTATTTTTAAGTCGGAGAATCCGGAGAAATTCGCACGTGCAATCGTGGAAGCCACAACCCACTTCCAAGATTATAAATTAATTGCAGAAGTATCTAAAAATCTGGGCGCTGCAATGAAAGGCATTGAGATTTCGTCTTTACAACCTTCTGAGCGCATGCAAGACCGCGGCTGGTAAGAGAGAAGGTCTTGTTATGAAGGTTGGAGTATTAGCATTACAGGGAGCTGTCAAAGAGCATATTCGTAGCATTGAACTTGCAGGTGCTGTAGGATTATCAGTGAAAAGAGTTGAGGAACTAGCAGATGTTCAGGGGCTAATCATTCCTGGTGGTGAGAGTACGACGATCGGTAAACTCATGCGTAATTATGGTTTTATTGAAGCTATTCGCGAGTTCTCAGCAGCTGGTAAGCCTATATTTGGAACATGTGCAGGCCTTATATTGCTTGCTCAGAGAATTGAAGGCCAAGATGAGGCACATCTAGAGTTGATGGATATTACAGTCGCGCGAAATGCCTTTGGGCGTCAGCGTGAGAGCTTTGAGACAGACTTGAGTGTGAAGGGTATCGATGAACTTGTTAGAGCAGTGTTCATTAGAGCGCCGCTCATTACGAGTGTAGGCGATCACGTTGAAGTTCTCTCCACATATCAAGATGAGATCGTTACAGCAAGACAAGGACATCTGTTGGTGTCTTCGTATCATCCAGAATTGACGGATGACTATCGTCTACATCAATACTTTGTGGATATGATTAGAGCAAGTCAGTGTAGTATCAGTTAAATTACAGAATGTTAATAAGAACACCTTGACCTTTATGGATTCAGTTGTAATTCCTTGTTGGATATGGCTGATGAACAGATAAATTTTTTCCGGGAAGAGGCTCCGTTTACGATGTGGATGCTTGGGGGAATCATTTATTTGACCAAGGGGTTGAGGTTGTTTTTCTTGAGGAGGGTATTCCTGTGTTAGATGTAAAAATATTGCGCGGTGATTATGCTAAGGTGGAAGAAGCATTAAAGAAACGAGGTAAGTCCCTCGATTTGATTGCTGATTTCCCTAGACTAGATGGACGCCGTAGAGAACTGTTACTAGAGAGTGAAACTCTGAAGAGTCGTAGAAACACGGTATCAGGTGAGGTGGCTAAACGCAAGAAGAATGGTGAAGATGCAGAATCTTTAATTTTAGAAATGCGTGAAGTATCTGATCAGATTAAAGGCCTTGATGAAGAAGTGAGAGAATTAGAAGTGAGTATCGCTGATTTAACAATGGCGATCCCTAATATTCCTCATGAATCGGTACCGCTGGGTAAATCAGAAGCTGACAATGTAGAAGTACGTCGTTGGGCAGAACCTACAGCTTTTAATTTTACACCTAAAGCACATTGGGATATCGCACAAGATCTAGGCATTCTTGATTTCGAAGCAGCAGCTAAGGTTACGGGGTCTCGCTTTACCTTCTACAAAGGGTTGGGAGCACGTCTAGAACGGGCTCTAATCAGCTTTATGATGGATTTACACAGTGACAAACACGGTTATGAAGAAATACTTCCACCGTATATCGTAAATGGCGACAGCTTACGCGGCACGGGGCAACTTCCGAAGTTTGAAGAGGACTTGTTCAAACTTCGAGATACGGACTATTATTTGATTCCGACCGCGGAAGTGCCAGTGACCAACTATTATCGTGATGAGATCCTTACATTGGAGGATTTGCCTAAGTGTTTTGTTGCCTATAGTTCATGTTTCCGTTCTGAAGCTGGATCTGCAGGTAGAGACACTCGTGGGCTTATTCGTCAGCACCAATTCAATAAGGTTGAACTTGTGAAAGTAGTTCATCCGGATTCCTCCTATGAAGAATTGGAGAAAATGACTGCCGATGCAGAACAAGTACTACAGCTTCTTAAGCTACCTTATCGAGTATTAGCTCTAAGTACAGGGGATATGGGGTTCTCAGCTGCAAAGACCTATGATCTAGAAGTGTGGCTTCCTGAGAGCGATATGTATCGTGAGATATCCTCTTGCTCGAATACAGAGGACTTCCAAGCACGTCGTGCTAACATTCGATTCCGTCAGGAAGCGAAGTCTAAGCCAGAATTCGTTCATACTTTGAATGGTTCTGCACTAGCCGTTGGGCGTACGTTTGCTGCGATTCTTGAGAACTATCAACAAGAAGATGGCAGTGTTCTGATTCCTGAGGTTCTTCAACCTTATATGGGAAACATTAAAGTCATTTCACCGAAAAAATAATTATTCTAAAAAAAAGCTTGCATTATGTTATTCAGTTGTGATAAGATAGTTTTTGTTGTTAGAGATTAATTATCTATCAAAAACAACTGAGTAACTGTTTGGAGAGGTACCGAAGCGGTCATAACGGGGCGGTCTTGAAAACCGTTAGGGGGCAACTCCACGTGGGTTCGAATCCCACCCTCTCCGCCATTATTATTAAATTACTAACCATTCTCAGTAAATGAGAATGGTTTTTTTGTATAAAAAAATGCCCCTTATCACAACTTATAAGGAAGGGGAGGTGTTCTTCATGGACCAACAATTTCAATTGAATCAGAATCAGCTTGTAAATGCATGGCAGTCTAAATTACCTACTGTTCTTCATCCATCTGACCAAACAACTGTAATGGCTGATGAGAGCGATTCTAACAGCATTAGGATCCATATAGGTACGGCTGGAAGACAAGCTTATTCCTTCGACTTCCAATGTACCTATAAGGATCCACGTGAGGTTGGGGTCGAATTAGTGGATGTCGAACGAGACGGTCGCTCTGTAGATGAGCATACCGAAGTTATTCAGAGCTTAGCTGGAGATTATACACGTCATATTCATGAATGTGCTCAATCATTACATGATGTAACAGACCCTTCTTAAGATAAGGGGTATCTTAGAAACGGGGTGAACACGATGAGTAAACCAAAAACAATTCCTGTTCCTGAAGCACAGGAGAAGCGCCAGCATCGAAATGAGAATGACTCAAACTCAATGCAAGAGCCACTTTCTGGGTCCAAGAAAGTAAAGAACCGCAACCATGTAGATCACTTGAACAAACAGGGTTGACCGATAAGGGACAAATGAATAGAAAACTGAGAGACACCTTAGTTCTTTACTAAGGTGTTATTTACGTTATTATGGGAGAGGTTCAAATAAAGTATTATATTATGAAAATATAAGAAAAAAATATAATATTTCGGTAAATTATTTTCGACAAACTGTTTCGCGCGTCAGAAAATTAGGTTATGATTAATAAAGTGACTATAGTTACAGACTGAAGGGGGAGAACTAAATGAATAAGAAATTTGCAGCAATCGTGCTGACGTTGCTCTTAGCAATGACAGTCGTGTTATCTGGCTGTAACAGTAAGCAGAACCCGAAAGAGGCAATGCAAAGCTCTGTGGGGAATGCTATGAAGATGAATTCTTATGAAATGACGAGTAAGGTAGTTATCGAAGAATTGAATATCACAGCACCAGATTTAGTAGACGATGCTAGTATGGGTGCAGTGATGAGTATGCTCAAGAATGCTGAATTAACAGTTGATGGAGTATACCAAGCGGATCCGATGCAAACAGAGTTAACCATGGGGTTAAATCTAAAAGGTGATATGGCAATGACTTTTACTATTCCAATGGTAATGACTAAGGAAAAACTTTATATTAAAGTACCAAGTATTCCTTTCCTTCCGATTCCTGAGAACGTTGTAAATAAATATGTTGAAGTAGATCTAAAAGAGATTGCAGCAGAAGAAGGAACTAGCTTTAATCTAGATACATTCAACCCTGAAAAAACACAAAAATTAACGAATGAATTATCTAATGCACTCTTTGCTGAATATGATGAAGCTAAATATTTCAAAGATATTAAAGTTAAAGATGCTAACCTTCCTGAAGGTGTAGAAGCTAAACAGGTTGCTCAATTTGCTGTTACAAATGATAATGTAAAAGAGGCAATCACCATCTTAGTTGATAAAGTAATGCCTAATATTCTTAATATCATTAGTAAAGATGAGTACCGTGAGACTCTTGGATTGACTACTGAAGACATCCAAGAAGCGAAGGATCAATTGAATTCTACTAATAAAGATGAATTTAATAAAAGTCTTGAAGAATTAAAGTCTCAATTGAAGATTAATGCTTTTCATATGAATACAGCAGTTGATAAAAAAGATTTCCCAACATATCAAGATTTCGTAATGAATATCGAAGTGAATGATGCGGAAACAAAACAAGATGTGAAAATTGCAATGAAGGGTTCATCTCAGTACAGTAAGATCAATGAGAAGCAAACATTTAAAATTGGTATTCCTGCTGGCGACGACGTCCTCACAATGGAACAGTTTCAACAGGAAATGGGAAATTAATTAGTTTCTTAATAGAAGATACCCGCACATCATGATGTGCGGGTATCTTTGTGTTTAAAACTGAATTGTAATTTATTAGTCCTACATTTATCTAATGTCTCAAGAAGGGTTAAACTCATCTACAAGAATAGCAAATGTCTGATGATCCTGCCATTGATCATTTATTTTTACAAGTTTACGAGCTATGCCTTCTGGTTGAAATCCAGATTTCTCTAATACACGACGGGAAGGCTGGTTATGAGTTAGAATAGCTGCCTGGATGCGATGAAGCCCCAAACTCTGAAAGGCATATTGGAGAGTCAATTTTAATGCTGCGGTCATATAACCTTTATTCTTCTCCTCAGGATCAATGAAATAACCAATATCAGCGAACTGACCTACACCACGAACTATATTAGAGAGGGTTATTTGCCCAATGAGGTCCTTATTCCGATTAAAGATACCGAACATATAGGCATGATCATTCTCTGCATCTTGCGTTCGGCGTAATATAACTTGTTGTTGTTCATAATGGGTATAGAAGTCGTCATATTGACGAGGTTCAAAGGCTGCATAAATCGTTCTTGTACGTAGTCGTAGATTTAATAAGGACATACTATCATTTAACTGTAAGGGACGAATAAAGATACCAGTAATCGGTTCATGAAAGGTAACGTTCACAGAAAAAATGCCTCCAATTATATTGTATATAAGTTATTTGTTGCGTAGTCTGCGGAAAAATTCGGTTAGTAATTGTGCACATTCTTTCTGCATCACATCTGGAATGACCTCTGTTCTATGATTAAAGCGGGGTTCTTGCAGGAGATTCATTAATGTACCTGCACAGCCTGCTTTAGGATCGGTTGTACCATATATCACCTGGGGTATGCGGGACTGCACGATCGCTCCTGCACACATAGGGCAAGGTTCAAGTGTTACATATAATCTGCATTCTAGAAGGCGCCAGGCATCAAGGTATTGGCTAGCATCGCGGATGGCAATCATTTCTGCATGTGCAGTTGGATCCAAGGTTTGTTCTCTTAAATTATATCCGCGTCCTACAACTTCATCACCCCGAACAATGATAGCTCCAATGGGAACCTCACCGAGAACTTCGGCCTCTTTTGCTAAAAGAATAGCTTGTTGCATCCAATATTCATGTACGGTCTGATCCATAGATGAATTCCATATGGGGGTATTTTGTGGATAACTCATTATATAGTAGCCTCCTAACGTAAAAAATGACGGTTTCTGACGAACAAATATTCGGTTGTTAACATGATGTGCACAACATTGTGCATAACTTAAAATATATCAACAAAGTTATACACATAATAAATATAAAACTGTTGGTATGTGGATAAACTATTTGGCTTTTATGAATAGTGTAGCCAATTCTATCTGTTGTAGAAGCTGCGACTCTTATCAATGCTTTTCAAAATCATGGGATAGCGGTATTATATGTAGAATAGGGCAAATATTACATTGATCACCAAGACCCCTTGTTGCCAATGCCAAGAGGTGAATTGTTTCTTGTCTATTAAAATAAAATTAACCGTAGTTATATCTAGTGCCATTCTGATGATTTTAGTTTTGAATATCGCATTAACTTATCATATGAATACGAATAAGCTTCAAAAAGATACTGAGGCAGAGATGATGTCGATTGCTGAGGAAATTGCAATTGCAATGGAACAAAGTCAAGAAAGCGCTGATCATGTAGAACAAAAGTTGGAAGAGTACCTCCGGCTTAGCTCAATCAGAGTCTCTAATGAGTTAGATGCTGAGATCACTAATATTACTAATGAGCAACTGACTAAACTTAGCAAGGACATGGGTTTATCACGCATTTCTTTACTATCTCGGACGAGTGACGATGTCATTGTTACGAAATCATCTGATTCCACAGAAGTGGGACAATCTAGTGTAGGTCTAGGGTACGGGAAGAGGTCTCTTTTCCAATTGTTCGATCATATAGAGGAAGTCTCTTCTGAGCAGATCAACTTCGATCATTTCTTAGCAGGGCCCTTTGAATACTCTACTTCATATCCCTACAACATGCATAAATCGGGATGTTATTATGACGGTAAACGAAATTATATCATAAATACCTATATGTATAATACTCTTACCAACAAGTCGGAGCAAATGGTGAGTTTGGAGGATACCATAGCAGATACTTTAAAAAATAATAAGCAGGTATTAGAGATCACAGGGATTAATCCTTTAACATTTGGTAGTAGTAGACTAACGGCTAATTCCAGTAGCCAAATTTTTAAACTTAGCAATCGACCTATTCGTTTTGGTACCTATGACTACAGTAATATAGATCATGATAGGGAAGCCATTATAGAAGTCATGACTAATGGTAAACGTGTTTTACTTGAGGAGACTATTCATGGTACTCAAGTTTTAAAAAGTTTTATACCTACGATCAGGCATGATGAATCTGCATATGTCATTAGTATTGTTATGGATAAGGTGTCCATATTTTTTGATGCAAAGGAACGGGCAGTCAATCAAATTTATATTTCTTTAGTTTTATTTATTATGAGCATAGTAGGTTCTTATTTATTAGCTAGATATATGGTTAGACCCATTCAATTAATTCTTCAAAAATTGATTGATGTTGAGAATGGCAACTTTAATACATATTTAGCCGTACATTCAACAGATGAGTTAGGTCTCCTATCTACTCGAATTAGTGCATTGGCATACAGTATGAACTATAATACGAACCAATTAAAGAAGACCATAGAAGAGAAGAGTTCTGTAAAAGAGCACTTAGAATCGGTCATCAATCAAACGGCAGACGCCATATATGTGGTAGATATATATAGAAATATTATTGAAGTAAATAAGGCATTTGAAGAGCTGTACGGTTGGAGAAATGATGAGGTAATAGGACGGAAGCTAAACATTATACCCAACCACTTAGAGTTCGAAGAGTTAGAGAGAATTCAACAAATCTTAAATGGTAAACATCCACAACCGATGGAGACTGTCCATGTAAGGAAAGGCGGATCTATGGTGGAGGTCAGCATAAACACGTCAACCGTTCGGGACAAAGATGGCCATATTGTCTCCTTAATCAGTGTCTCACGGGATATGACAGAACGTAATCGGATGGAGGAATTATTGCGACGTTCTGAGAAGCTGACTACGGTTGGCGAACTCGCTGCGGGTGTGGCACACGAGATTCGTAACCCATTGACGACACTTCGCGGATTTATGCAGCTTCAAAAGGAAAATAAGAAACTGAATGAACGCCATATAGATATTATGCTTTCCGAAATAGATCGTATAAACCTTATAGTTAGTGAGTTTCTAATTCTGGCTAAACCTCAGGCTGTATTATACCAGGAAAAAGATATTCGGTTGATATTAGAAGATGTGGTATCCTTATTGGATAGTCAGGCTCATTTGTGTGATACTGAGTTCAAGTATGATTTTCCTGAAGTTGAGGTTAGAGTTCATTGTGAGGAGAATCAATTAAAGCAGGTCTTTATTAATGTCCTTAAAAATGCAATGGAGGCTATGCCATTAGGGGGAGTCATTACCATTCACTTGTCGATTTCAGACTCAAATTATGTCCAAATATCTATTCAGGATCAAGGTGTAGGCATTCCTGAGGAAATGTTATCGAAACTTGGAGAACCCTTCTTTTCCAACAAAGAAAGTGGGACAGGACTCGGGCTCATGATAAGTCAAAGAATTATCCAAGGACACAAAGGGATTCTTGAGGTAGAGAGTAAAGTTGATAAAGGAACTCTGATTAAAATACTCCTCCCGATATCCACACAGATTAACGATGCGAATAACTAAACATAGAGGTGAGTAGTAAGTGAGGATTAATAAATTCATCAGCGAGACAGGCTTCTGTTCTCGTAGAGAAGCGGATAAAAAGGTAGAGAACGGTGAAGTAACAATAAACGGAGAGTTAGCAGTACTCGGCAGTCAAGCTGAGGAAGGTGATGACGTACGAATTAATGGGGAGCCTTTGGCTTCGAAAAAGAAGCATGTCTATATTGCCTTAAATAAACCCATTGGTATAACATGTACGACAGAGTTACATATTCAAGGGAATATTGTAGATTTCGTTGGTCATTCAGAGCGTATTTTCCCTATAGGAAGATTGGATAAGGATTCTGAAGGTTTAATTCTTCTAACGAATGATGGAGATATCGTAAATAGAATTTTACGAGCTGAGGGTAAACATGAGAAGGAATACTTAGTGAGTGTAGATCGCCCTGTAACGGACTCCTTTGTAAAAGGGATGGCGTCAGGTGTGAAGATCCTTGGTGAAATGACACGCCCCTGTGAGTTAACTAAATTAGCTGAGAGGAAATTCCGCATTATTTTAACAGAAGGTAAGAATCGACAAATTCGCCGGATGTGTCAGGCATTTGGATACGAGGTTACCGATCTTCAACGTGTCCGAATTATGAATATACAGCTTCGAGATCACAAAGTGGGAACGTGGTGGGATCTAACAACGGAAGAGAAGCAGGTCCTTGGGAACTTGTTGAATTACACATTAGAGTAAACCATGCATAATATACAGGATGGTTACAGAAGACGATCAAGCTATCTGTATCATCTTTGTAGACAAAGAAAAAACGCCTATTGATATAGGCGTTTTTCTTATTATTAATCTTTAACGTCTGTAACACTCAATACTTTCTCGAGGTCTTGGTACTTCCGTATGAGAGATACCTCAACTCGACGATTCTTAGCTCGATTCACATTATTATTGTTATCTACGATTGGATGGTATTCACCATAACCAACAGGAGTGAACTTTTTAGGATCGAGATTACTGTTCAATAGAAGTATTTTCATGAATTGTAATGCTCGATCAGAACTTAGATCCCAGTTGGATTCATAATCTGTGTTATAGATCGGAACATTATCTGTATGCCCTGAGACGACAATATCATAGTCAGGGAAGTTTTGTAACATATTTGATATGGCTGCAGCTAATTGCTTGGATTCTGGTTTGACCGTAGCTTTACCAGATGGAAATAATGCTGAGTCACTAATAGTGATCATTAACTGGGACTGGTTAAGCTTGGTTTCAAGCTGGCTTGTAAGTCCACTGTTCTGAATATATTGATCAATTTGATTTTTTAATTTTTCTAAATCGATCTGTTCTTGCTTTCTAAGCAGTGCTTGCTGTTCCTTCAGAGTATCCTTTTTAGAAGTAAGATCGTCATTGTTCTTGGTAGTTATCTTACTTAATGAATCTTCTTGAGTGGGGGTAGGCGATTCATAGTCTAGCACACCACTTCCAGAAGTGAAGATAGAATTGAAGGCATCACTCATCTCTTCGAACTTCTTGGCATCAACTGCACTCATGGAATACAGAACAATAAAGAGAGCTAGAAGTAGAGTAAGAAGGTCTGCATAAGGGAGTAACCATGTCTCGTTAGCATGTTCCTCGTGCTCTTCACGTCTAGTCCTATTGTTCACCTGAGTCACCCTCCTTCTGTCTGATCTCTGCACGTTCAGAAGGGGTTAAGAAGACGGACAGTTTCTGGTTAATAGCGATGGTTGATACACCAGATTGAATAGATAACAGACCTTCGATCATCATAAGTCTAAGTTCCACTTCAGTTTTTGATAAACGTTTAAGCTTGTTAGAAATTGGATGAAACAAAACATATCCAGAGAAAATACCAAGCATCGTTGCAAGAAAGGCGGCTCCAATAGCCTCTGCAAGTTTCACCATATCTTCCATTTGAGTCAAAGCGGCAATAAGACCAATAACAGCACCCAATACCCCTAGAGAAGGAGCGTACATACCGGCTTGGGAGAAAATGAGGGCTCCAGCTTTGTGACGATCCTCGGTTGCATTGACATCTTCCATTAATACATCACGAACAAATTCTTGGTCGTTTCCGTCGATGATCATTCGCATACCATTGCGTAAGAAATCATCGTCAATTTCTTCAACCTTTGTTTCTAATGCAAGTAGTCCCTCACGTCTTGTTATAGAAGCCCATTCCATAAAGAGTGTAATCATTTTTTTTCGATCCATGAGTTGCTGTTTTACAAAAACAATTTTAATTAGTTTTGGGATTTTTTTGAGCTCTGACATGGGAAAACCAATAAAGAGGGTAGCTGCCGTACCTCCCAAAATAATGATATAAGCAGCGGGTACTAAAAGGCTTGCCAGTGGTGTTCCTTTGAGCGCCATACCTACAAGTACTGAGACAATACCTAGAATTAAACCAATAATCGTTGAAATTTCCATTGTACACCTCATCCATGAGAAATTGAATTGAATCCTTTCATGCTGCCATTTGAAAAATAATAATGATGGACTGTCGCACAAGAGACGCATTATATTATTTATCGTCATAATGGGCTTTTTATTTAAGGGCTTTTTTACTGTATAATGAAATGAATTGTAAAAGTATTGTTAAATAGACTAATGGAGGGGTATAAATTGGGTGTGAAACATGGTCGCGAGTATGATGAAATTCTAAAAGAGTTAACGGTAGCTGTAGGCCAGATTGAAGATAGCTTTCTATTTTTCGAGATGGAGGCAGATGAATGGGCACAGTTACCTGAAGAGGATAAACATGAGGTGATGGAGGCATTAGCTGAGGATTTATTTTATGGGCTAGGTACAGAACCTGTCATTACAGTTGGAAGTGGGATTGTCATTCATGATCAGGATACTCACCGAATTAATGTGTTAATTGGCGATACAGAACTTGCTTATGTAGCATTAATCTAATAAGAGAAATGTTGCGCATGAAAATATATTGTGAGAATACAATGATAAGAGGTTATATGAATTGTTCAGATGAATAAGAGGGTAATAAGTATTCTTGGTGAACCCGGGGAATAGATTGTGGTTTAGAAAGGAGGCAGCCTAAAGAGTGACATATACAAAAGAACAATTAGATGCACATATGAATCTGCTTAAGGGGTGGAAATTGGTCGAGGAGCGCTTTATAGAACGTAAATATATATTTTCTAGTTTTATGAAAGGAATTTCCTTCGTTGACGAAGTAGCTACTATTTCGGAAGCCTTTAACCATCATCCTCTAATCACCATTAACTACAAAACTGTAATTCTCCGTCTTACCTCTTGGGATGAAGGATATCTTACCGCTATTGATATGAAAGAAGCTCGCCAGTACAATGAGGCATACGAGAAAATGTGTGCGAGTGAAAGAGAACGTGAAGCAGAAATGATGAAGCACAAATGAAGAGATAGAGATCAGAAGTGATTCTTGAAAAGAAACAGGTATCCGCCAATAGGTGGATACCTGTTTTTATTAGATATGGTTATTTTTTTTGAGCTAAGAACTGGGCCACGTTGGCGATTTCTTCATTTTCTAGTTTTCCTTTAAAAGAAGGCATCATGCCTTTCCCTTTACTTACAAGAGCATATGTCTCTTCAGCTGACATGGTGCTACCAATCTTCTGTAAGTTTGGACCTACCCCACCTTGCAGTTGATCCCCGTGGCAACTTATGCAATTTGCTTTAATAGTAGACTCGGCTACAGTAGCATCTAATACAACTTCAGGCATGCTAGGTTTCGCTTCCTCTGCTACTTGCTCTTTACCAGGAAGTGTAAACATAAGTACAATGGCTACAACACAGGCAGTAAAAAAGAAACCGCTCATGATATACTTTTGCATCTTTTTCGTCCTTTCTATGTAAGCTATTAAGCTGATGATTATATTATAGCGGAACTGGAAGCATTTGTGTCAAAAAAGAGAATTAAATTCCAATATTTGTTGCGATAATCAGTAGAATATGTGCTATTTATCATGGTTATCGCAGGTATTACTATAAACCATGCAATAAAATGGTTTGCTCCCATCTGGAGTCATGCGTTCATATGTGTCTGTAATTTCAAACCCTGCCTTTTGGTATGCCTTAATAGCACGTATATTCCAAGTTAAAACTTCTAAGTCAATTTCATCTTGAGGTTTCCGTCGTTGCGCCTCATGCACAATAGATTGAACAACCAAGTTTCCCATTCCCTGTCCACATAATTTAGGATGTAAGCCAATACCAAGCCTTGTCACCCCTTCTAGTGGGAAGAATTGAGTGAAACCACATAACTCTCCATTCAAGTTGATGATAGAGGCATATTGCTCCTTCCGAAGCATTGGATCTCCAAACTCAATATGAAGCTCCTCCATCTGATTCCAGGGCATCCATCCATAAATACTGTAGGGAGGTGGGTAAACCCATTCAGATATAGCACGAGCATGTTCAGTGGTCATAGAAGTTATGATAAATGGTGAGTTAGTCATATTGATTGTTCCTTTCTTTGAATGAAATGAAGGAGTTCATAATAAATATGTACAATGCTGTACGTAATAACTGTTTACTTATCAGCAGGGTGGTTAATGAAGAGTATGGGCAACTTATCATAAGTATATGAATAAATATATGATGACATGTTAGTAGTTTAGTCAGTTGAGAGTTAGGTACAAATGTGACAAATAAAAAAACCTGTAGTTGAGATTAAGGATCTCATCCACAGGTCGGGTTGTAGAAAAACTATTTGTCTGTAGCAACAGACTCATACGTAGTATTACTCATAATTCTTTTGGCACCAACATAGCGGTTGACATAATAGGATTCACTGAGTGAGTTAATGATAACACCATTGGATGAAGAGGCATGTGCAAACTTACCATTACCAACATAGATTCCAACGTGTGAAACACCTTTGCCACTTGTATTAAAGAAAACTAAATCGCCTTCTCTTAAATCGCTACGACTAACGGCAGTTCCCATACTGAATTGAGATCCGGATTGGTGAGGTAAATCAATACCTAGTTTATTGAATATGTACAATGTGAATCCAGAACAGTCGAATCCATTAGTGTTAACTCCGCCGCCCTTATATGCAGAACCAATTGTTGGTTTGATAGCCTCATCTAGTGTAGAATCCGCGAAAGCGCTACCAGTTCCAATTGAAAATAATAATGTTAATCCTAATACTGTAGTTGTTAATTTCTTCTTCAAAAAAGTTAACTCCTTCCGGTGCCTGCGAGGTTAGCTTAAGGATTCGGTTGAAGGTTCCCTATGATCCCTCTGCTGCAAGATCAATTCACCCAAGACTGGTTCCCCCACTTCCCATAATTGGGAATTCGGCAGATATAATTAACATTAAATGATTACAAAACTTATTACAAAGTTGTTACTAAAAACTTACTGGATTTATTGTAACAAAGGAATGGGAGTTTGGCAATTGTTTCTGTAAACTTTGATGGAATTTATCTAACATTTTACAAAATAAAGGTAGATTACTAGAATACGTGTCCTTAATTGTTTAATTATGGTATTTAATGGGCGGGGATTATGTGTTGGAAATTAAACTGACTCTTAACTATAAAAAAACATTTTGGTTAATCGTCAACTTTTTCTGACTTCGTACGTCTTAGTATATAAGAAACCCTTAGAGAGACTTCAGCTCATCTAAGGGTCCTAATAATTTAGCACATTATATTTAGTTATAAGCTGCAGCTTGATATTTAGAAGTACTCATTACTCTTTTTGCGCCAACATAACGTTTAGAATAGTAGCTTTCTGAAAGTGAACTAACAATTACCCCATGTGAAGAAGAGGCATGTGCAAATTTTCCACTACCTACAAATATCCCGACGTGAGATACACCTTTTCCTGAAGTGTTAAAGAACACCAGGTCGCCAGGTCTCATTTGGCTTTTCGATACAGCGGTACCTGTGTGGTACTGAGAAACAGACTGACGTGGCAAAGTCACGCCTAATTTTAAGAATACATAACGAGTAAAGCCAGAACAATCAAATCCATTTGCGGTTGTTCCACCCGTTTTATATGTAACTCCAATCGTATTGTCAATCACGGAGTCCATCTTTGAATCGGCAAATACGCTACCCGTTCCTATCGTCAATGCAAGAGCCACGCTCAAGGCTGTAGCGACTACATTCTTCTTCAAATCATTGTTCCCCTTCCAATGCCTACGAGGTTAGCTTAAGGGTTCGGTAGAAGGTCTCCTATGATCCCTCTGTTTCGAGATCAATTCACCCATAAAATGGTTCCCCCGTTTCCTGGTGCTTAGGAATTTGGCTGTTTCGTGCACCTGAAAGTGACAAACTACGATGATAAATTTCAGAGGTCGTAATAAAGATTACAAAGTTGTTACTAAATGAGTTTAACAGAGGTTTTACACTTTGGCAAACCTAAACCACACAATAGGACAAGAAGAAACCCACCTTTTTCATCCAAAAAAGGTGGGTTTCTTCTTGTATCAGGGGGCTAAAGATATAATATGCAAATATATATTTATTTTTTTATAAGCTTGGTTGCCCACAAATTATACTGTGAGGTGATGTTCCACATTTTAAATAGACAAGATATTACTGGATATGTTTGTTGCAGAATGAGCGCGAGTATTCCCGTCCAAAAAAGAGAAAAGCCAGTGAATAAGCAAAAGAGAAGTAGATTTAGTCCTCCCAGGAGAAGAGAGATTCCAATCACGGCCAGGACATGTCGTAAACATATCCATATAGATGAGAAGATAGAGACATCTCCAGTTGAGCCAAATTGCATGTACAATACAATCTGGTGGATGATATAGCCGTATATGTACCACCCAACTAACCAGGGGATAGCTTCAGTTAATATACCAGGGGACATAAGTCCGGTCATAGCCATGGAATACAGTTTCGGTACTAACCAATAGGCAGGAATGAGAACTAATACTGTTTCAATCCAATAGAATAACATGACAGGTTTCCAATGACGCTTCATGCCTTGAAAGAAGAAAGCACCCATTTCTCCCTTACGTTCTTGGTGGAGACCGTAAAATATACCAGAATGAATAAAAGGAGTAAGAACCATTCGTAATAGTAGCATTCCTAACAGAATCCAGAGATAGTTATGAACCGTGTGGCTATGGGCAAGGCCCATCTGTCCTTCGACATAGAATAAGATCTGACTTAATTCATTGGGGGGTGGATCAGGATAGCGTTGAAGTAGCGGTACTACCGCCGAATTCACCAAACGGTATAGAAAGTATCCGAATAGCAAGTGGTACAGAAATAGAATGATGACGACGTAGAATTGATTTTTTAGACTTTTCCAACCATGGGCGATATTGCTCCTCACCGTCTCTCACCTCACCAGGATAGACTTCCAAGCAGTGTTTCCACTAACTTGGTGACACTAATATTCCAGCGGGATACCTTCTTGACGTCGAGATCCGCCTTTAAATAGTTGTTGATATATTTGTTCTCTAACACAAGTGTATATTGAGGATCAATCATGGCCCAGGATAGGGGCGACTTGTATTGGAGCTTAAATTGAGCGATATCTCCATTTCCCTTCCATACTTTCTTGAGGGTATGACCATCTGCAAATGTAAAAAGGATGGGGATATTAGGATAATTACCATCTTGTCGACTAACGGTCACATTTGAATCGTATATGGTTCCTGAACTACTCTCCTTTTTCTGTACGGTGATGTCATCTATGGCGAAGTCTGTCATTTGCTTGCCATAGACATATTGATTGAAATAGGTTTGCCACGATTTGCGTGTAACTTGTTCCACAACTTTTTGAAAGTCTCGTGTGGAGGGATGACCAAATCGATACTTCTTGGTATAGGTAGCCATAATTTTATTCATCGTCTGGTTCCCTACTTGCCGCTCTATGCCTTTTAGCACTAGTTTGCCGCGATAATATACATTCTGGGCGTAAATGTCTTGTGAGCCGTATTTCCATGCCTCTTGTGTAAGTGTAGTAGGCGAGATCATTGCGGCTTGTACCGGAAGGTTAGGAATGAGCCCAAATTCTTGCTCCATTAACTTATCTTCTGCATAGGAGGTGAATCCCTCATCTAACCAAGCCTCTTCAAATTCATTACTAGCAATCATCCCATAGAAATATTGGTGTCCGATCTCATGAATAACCGTTCGTTCCAGTTCATAACCCGGTGAGTCGTTCTTAGCACCGAAGGCTGTAATGAGGGTCGGGTATTCCATTCCTCCTGCACCATTTCCGGATTCCGGGGGAACCACGATAGAAAGTGTTGAGTAAGGGTAGGGACCGTACCATTTACTGAAGTATTTCAATGCCGTCTCAGCAGCATAGAAATACCTTTCCTTCATATCTTTATGGGCTGGGTCTAAATACAGCTTGATTCGAACGCCAGGCACTTCAGGAGAAGAGAAGGGCTTCTCAGCGACAACGAAGTCAGGAGATGCAGACCAAGCGAAATCGTGCACATCATCAGCATAGAACTGGTAAATTTTCTCGCCTTTGAGAATCCGTGCTGATTTAATTGGAAAGCCTGTTGCGGCTACAATATAGTTCTCTGGAACATGAATACGCACATTGTAGATACCGAAATCAGCATAGAACTCAGAGTTACCGTGATACTGATGGAGATTCCAACCTTCTGTAGCGCGTCCTCTTAAACCAGCAGGCTCGTAGACACTAATCTTAGGAAACCATTGTCCAGCCATAAAGAAGTTATCTGCGACCCCCATACGAGCGAATATTTGAGGGAGCTTCACTTGAAACTTCATATTAAGTGTGATACTCTCTCCACCTTTTACCGGGCGGGGAAGTCGTACTTTAATAAGACTCGTGTCCTTGCTATTGCCATCATCAGGTTGTACATACTGAATACGATGCATAAGAGAGAGTCCTTCTGTTGTCTCAAGCTCTGTAAGGGTCATGGAGCCAAAGCCATTCGTAGGCATGGTGTCATTCCGTAGTTTTCCACCCGATTCCTTCATAAAGGTAGTATCCATAGAAGAGAAAGCGTTCGGATACATGTGGAAATAAAGTTCGGTAACTGTGTTTTTTCCTGGATGTGTCCATGTAAGGGTCTCTGATCCCTCTAGAACTTTTTCATTAGGGTCTAAAGAAACATCCAGATGGTACTCAACAATCCGCTTACTCAGGATCTCAGCAGTAGGATGTTGTACACTTTCTTTTTGAGGGGGCATCGTTGTTGTAACTGGAGGCTTGGCCGTATTAGGCGTGAAGACCAACTCTGAATCAGGTGAATCCCTGAGTAGCGTCCACCACCAGGTACCACTAAGAAGAAACAGGGTAACAATTATGATTACAATTATTTTGGAGCGAGCTGGGGCCATACATGAATACCTCCCGTTGACAAGCATCTACAGCATGTATATGTTTGCAATTCGGCAATTATTAGTTAAAATAAAATGAATAACAGTTATAAATAGCTGAAGTCGGAAATATGAGCTTGTATTTCTGTTTTGTAGTGGGAGGACAATGATAAAATGGATAACAATGAAAAAATGGGCAAGAAGCAAATTGCCCTGAATATTGTAAGTAGTAAGAGCAAACATACGGGATTCGGAGCGGGTTCTATTGATCTGAACAATGTGTCTCCAGTCATCATTGATCAAGGCGAAGCCAAGGTAGATATGGGTGCTATGCACGCAAAGAGTAAAGTGGAGAAGGGGATTAAGTTCTCTGCTAATCGCGAAGATGTACCAAATGGTCGTCAAGTGTGGGTTGTATGGGTAGCTGTGGATCGTACACCAGAAGGACGCTTCTACGCGGGAGCTACGGCATGTGAGATGTGGATTGATACGGAAGCTCGTAGAGGGTATAAGATCCTCGCTGAACATGTTAATAAGCTAGACTCGGCCTTGAAGCGTAAAATCATGTTAGAAGGAATGAGTTCAGAGGATAAGGCAGCCCTTAAGAATCTGTTAATGACTCGTAATGAAGAATGGTGGACAGATACACCTGAGGAATTTAAACAAGCGTTAGAAGGTTAATGCGTATTGAAATAAATAAAGGCATGCTATGTTCTCCGTGGGAGTTCATAGCATGCCTTTTTGTAATATAGATTGTGTGATTGGTATTTATTATGATTTGTCTTTCCCAAGTAGAATGGACATTCCGAGTAATGTAACAAGAATCGTTGCACCCATATCCGATAATATGGCGATCCAAAGGGTAAGCCAGCCTGGGATCGTAAGTAGAAGTGCTATAGCTTTTAGTGCAAGTGATATTCCAATATTCCAACCTATGATGCGGTTTACCCGACGAGCCATATGAATGGCACTTGGTAGCTTGCCAAGGTGATCCTGCATGAGAACGATATCGGCTGTCTCCATAGCGCTATCGGTTCCCTTACCCATTGCTATTCCCAACTGCGCAGTCGCAAGTGCAGGGGCATCGTTGATGCCATCTCCAACCATAGCGACATTCCATTGGGAGGCGAGAACTTTAATTTGATCTACTTTTTGCTCTGGTAGTAGTCCAGCATAATAACTTGAGACACCCGCTTCTGTAGCAATCCATTGCGCTGATTGTTCATGATCACCGGTAAGCATGACGGTTTGTTTAATACCTGCTTGATGAAGTTGATGGACAACTTCTTTGGTTTCGGGCCGTATTTTATCTGCAAGACCGAATAGACCAAGTACATGACTCTCATCTACTGTAATGATTAACGTGAGCCCTTGCTCCTTCATGCGAAGAATATCCCTTTTCACGTGATCCATCTGTTCTGATTGGGGTGAAACGACATGTGATAATATATCTTCGTTACCCATCCAGTAGGTCATTCCCTGAACCTCGCCTTGTATTCCTGATCCAGGTAAGGTTGTTAACTGCAGTGAATCTGGAAAGTGTGTTGACTCACCTTGAAGTGTTATATGGCGAACGACTGCTTTTGCCAAGGGATGAAGAGATGATTGTTCTAATGAACCAGAAACATCATAGAAACGTTCTGAATCATAGATGACTTCCTCCATAACAGAGGGAACACCTTGAGTTAATGTTCCAGTCTTGTCAAATGCAATTGCGTTGATCTTACCTAATTGCTCTAAATGTACGCCGCCTTTGATTAGAATGCCATTACGGGCACTACGGGTCATTCCGCTTACTAGAGCAATTGGAGAGGAGAGAACGAGAGAACAAGGACATCCTACAATGAGAATGGCGAGTCCTTGATAGACCCATTTCATCCATGGTTCCCCGAGTAGTAACGGAGGTACAAGGATGACTAAGAGCGCAACGATCATAATAGCAGGTGTATAATATTTAGCGAATTTATCTATAAATAACTCTGTAGGGGTCTTACTTTCTTGGGCTTCTTGTACTAAATGCATGATTTTGGATAATGATGAATCTTCGTAAGCCTTCTCGATTCGAATATCCAGCAATCCTTCTGCATTTACGCTGCCTCCGTAGACGGCATCCCCTTTTTTCTTAGTAACAGGCAAGGATTCACCTGTAATGGCAGCCTCATTAACTGCACTGTTTCCTTCGTATATAATGCCATCGGAAGGGATTTTCTCTCCTGATCTAACACGGACGAGGTCTCCAACGCGAAGGGTAGCGATAGGAACGCTAGTAACCTCTCCATTGCGCAGAAGTGAGGCTTCTTTAGGCGCATTTGCCAATAGGGCTTCCATCGATTGACGGGCACGGCCCATACCGTAACCTTCGAGCAATTCATTCACACCGAATAGAATAGCAACCAGAGTGGCTTCTTTCCATTCCCCAATAACAACAGCTCCCGTTAGTGCTACAGTCATCAGTGTATCCATATTAAACTTCAGATGGATCAGATTGTTAAGTCCACGCCAGAAGGTGGAATAGCCACTTAGCACGATAGCGATGATATATAAGGTGATGAGTAGAGGGTTAGGTATGAATCCATTCAAGATGAAAGTTAATAGATATACGATTGCTGATGTTGCAAGCATCCATTGAATAAGACGATTTCCTTCATGACTGTGTTCGTGTTGATGTCCAGCTCCGTCTCCATGATCATGTCCGTGGACATGGTCGTGACTGTTGTGATCGCTATTCTTCCGTATAAGACGTGCGCCATCATTTTTGAGGATTCGCTCAACACCTGTTAGATCTACTTCTGGGTTGAGGGTTAACTTGCTACTAACAAAGCTTAATTTGGCATCCGAACCATACGCTAGTTTCTGAATTTCTTCTTGCATCTCTCGGGTGCAGTTGGCACATGATAATCCTTCAATCGGGTATTCAACATGGGATATAACCGAAGCTTTAGGTTTATTATGATTAGTGCTCATGTTCATCTACTCCCTCTGATGTTCTAAAGTCATCTGAATTAGCGTGCTGATATGATCATCCTTTAACGAATAAATCACATTCTTACCTTCTTTACGTGACGTAGCAATGTGCATATTTTTTAAAGTGCGTAAATGATGAGAGGTGGTTGCCATGCTACTACCCAGAACAGCGGCAACATCGCATACGCATAGTTCATGTGCTTGATCTAACATGAAGGCGATCTTCATGCGTGTTGGATCTGCTAGTGCTTTGAAAATATCAACCATGCCCAGAATTTCATCTTCTTGTATGGTGTTTTGAAGCTGATTGATTTTGTCATGATCGACACAGGTAACTTCGCATATATCTTCATTTATTTTAGTTATAACTTTGGATTGGTTCATGTGAACGCTCCTCTCCTACAACATGTGATGATACTCTAAATAATATTCAAACATTCATTTGATTGTTACTTCACTATACACCCAAAAACAGAAACAATCAAACGAATGTTTGATTGTTAATAAAAATAAAAACGATATATTCTTTTAAAGAATATAAACAGTTTCTTCTATATAAGATTACCCAAAACATCAATCCATAAAAAAAGAGCTGAAATCAGCTCTTCGTTTTATTAGTCCATCCACCATTGTCTTAAGTTGGACCACCAAGATTGATCCTTAGTCTGAACCTCTGTGGGAGCTTTTTCAGGTACTCCGCCGTGTACTGCACAATATTCCTTAGGTTCTGTACCTTGAATGAATACTTCCATCGTTTTATTCGGGCAGTCCGCTGTTGCTAATAATCCTGAGTCTGGATCAATATACACACTAACGACACCCTCTGGAATCGGAAAAATCTTGGGAGGAACATTTTCTAGTGCCTTTTCAGTATACTGAGCAAAAATAGGTGCAGCACGTCGTCCATCTGCGGTCTCTATATTACGACCTTTATCGTAGCCAACCCAGACTGCAGTCGCCAATTCAGGTGTGAAGCCCACGAGCCAAGCATCTGTATTCGTGGTTCCTGTCTTACCAGCCACAGGTCGTTTCATCAAAGTGGATACCCGATTGCCGGTGCCCCCTGATTCAAAGACGCTTTCCATGAGGTGGGTTAGAACATAGGATGCAGCGGGATCTACAACTTGTTCACCTTGATTGGGTTCTGCTTCATAAATAAGCTCCCCTGTGGCATCAGTTATTTTTAACACGGCCACAGGAGCTATTAGTAAACCTGCATTACTGATGACACCAAAGGCAGAGGCCATCTCCAAAGGACTAACGGGTGAGGTACCTAATGCAAGCGAAGGTACAGCTTGAAGTGGGCTTAGAATGCCCATTTTCTGTGCTGTATCTAGTACCATTTCAGGGCCAACTTTCAAAATCGTGTTCACTGCATAAATATTATCACTTGCTGCAATGGCTTCGCGCATATCAATTTCACCTAAATACTTTTCGCCGAAGTTACTGGGTTGATAGGTCTTACGGTTATTATCATAGTGAAATAACGTGGGTTCGCTTTTGAATGTGCTGAGGGCATTCATTTTTTGAGAAGCCAGAGCACTCAGATACATAATGGGCTTAAAGGCTGATCCAGGCTGACGTGTCGTAGCGAGTGTGTGGTTATATTGATTAGTCTGATAATTGGTTCCACCTACCATGGCTTTGATATATCCTGTTCGGGGATCCAAAGAGATGAGAGCTACCTCAAGCTCACTCTTAGAATCCATTCCTTTATGTACGGCATCTTCGGCTGCCTGTTGGGCGTGAGGATCTAATGTAGTATAAATATTCAAGCCACCATGATCTAATTGCTCCTCAGTAATACCAAGATCCTTGATGGCTAATTGACGAACATAATCACGAAAATAGGGGGCAGTAGTCGTTGTCCGTTGTTCTCCTTGAGGTTGAAATACAAGGTTCTCGCGAGCAGCGCTGTTCGCTTCTTGCTTCGTGATATTACCTGTCTCAACCATTGTGGAGAGTACAATTTTTTGTCGCTTTACGGCACTATCCATATGGTTATATGGTGAGTAATAGGTTGGCCCTTTGGGAATTCCTGCGAGCATGGCGCTTTCTGCAAGGTCTAGATCTTTCGCAGATTTACCAAAATACATTCGTGATGCCGCTTCAATGCCATAGGCACCATGCCCGTAGTAAATTTCGTTAAGGTACATCTGAAGGATTTCATCTTTACTGTATTTCATTTCTAACTGGGTTGTATAAAAGGCTTCCTTTACTTTACGTGACCAAGTCTTAGCATGAGAGAGATATAAATTCCGAGCAAGTTGTTGTGTTAGCGTGCTTGCACCCTGTGAACGATTCATTTTTTCTAAATTAACAAGAACGGCGCGTCCCATACCTTTGATATCAAATCCCATATGATCGTAGAACTTTCGATCTTCTACTGACAGTGTAGCCTTTATGAGCTGTGGTGAGATCTGATCTAACGTTAAAGGGGTATAACTTCGTCCACTAACGGAGAAGATTGCCATAACCTGATTCTGGCTATCAAGAATCCGTGAATTATGGTCCGTGTCTGCGACAGGTAGGTTTGTATTGTATAAATATATGAGCAGAGCAATACCAGCCAGAAAGACAAGGGCTGTCATCCCGAATAGTAGCTTAACAATGGTAATAACTCTTTTTTTACGCTTAGGTGATTTGTGAGATGTGTGTGACATGACAGGCGAGCTCCCTTTCTTTCCAGTTCTTTTCTTCTCATTATGGGGATAGAAGGGATTAGATATTCAAGGTAATAGGTTATGAATATAGAAAAAGGGGTAATGTTTTATGAAAATGGTTGCATTTTCATGTTGATTTATTATAATGTGATTTGTCTGTTACAATAGAATGGAATAGGTAATTACTTCATTTCACACGTTGGAAATGACGGATGAACACATATAATACAGCGAAAGAAGGGATCACCTCATGGAATTATGGTATACGGAGAAGCAAACCCCTGAGTTTGGGATTACAGCTAAAATAAAAGAAACTTACGTGGCAGAAAAAACAGATTTTCAAGATCTAGCAATGATTGAAACGGAAGAATTCGGAACGATGCTTGTACTTGATGGTATGGTTATGACAACCGTGAAGGATGAGTTCGTATATCATGAAATGGTAGCCCATCCAGCGTTGAATACGCATCCTAATCCTAAACTTGTATTAGTTGTAGGTGGTGGAGACGGTGGTGTCATCCGAGAAGTGATCAAACATCCAGGAGTAGAGAAAGCTGTCTTGGTTGAAATTGATGGTAAAGTAATTGAATATTCTAAGAAATATTTGCCTTCTATTGCAGGTGAATTAGAGAATCCACGCGTGGAGGTTCTAGTGAATGATGGGTACATGCATATTCTTGAACATAAGAACGAATATGATGTGATCATGGTTGATTCTACAGAGCCAGTGGGTCCTGCTGCTCCATTATTTGAACGTGGATTCTACCAAGGGATCTTTGAAGCGTTGAAGGATGATGGAATATTTGTTGCTCAGACGGACAATCCATGGTTTAAGGCAGACCTTATTAAACAAGTAAACAGCGATGTGAAGGAAATATTCCCGATCGTGCGTGTATATTCAGCTAATATTCCGACGTATCCAAGTGGTCTTTGGACTTTCACGATGGGTAGTAAAGTATACGATCCATTAGAAGTAGATGAAACAACTATTCCGGACATGGATACGAAGTACTATACATCTCGTCTACACAAGGCTGCATTTGCATTACCGAAATTTGTTGAAGATCTTATAAAGTAAATTTATTTCCAAAGTTAACTAATATACAACCCCTTAGATATGCTTCAAAGAGCTAATGACTCCTTAAGGCTTCTGAGGGTTTTTTCTCTATTTTCTGATTTTTATGTAGGTGAATTGTGGTTTTAGGGTAAATAACTATGAAGGGTAAATAACATATAGGAGAGGTGATTTGCATCATGTTCTTTAAGAAGTTAAATCGTTTATTTCTAATCTTAGTATCTATAGCAGTCATGCTTCCCTTAGGGGGATTTAGAATTGACACTATTGAAGCCGCAGAAGCTACAGCTACACCCGTGAACGCTTGTAGTAATGGCCATGGACTGCTACAAACGTTACAGAAGCAACATCAAGTAGCAGGTCAGGAAGCACTCCACTTCACGGACATTCAGTTTTTGAATGATCGTATAGGCAGGGCTATAGGTAATGGGTTCATGATTGGTACATCTGATGCCGGCTGTCACTGGCAGGAAATCTATACAGGGCAATGGCAAATGGCACAGATCGATTTTCCTAACAATAAGAATGGATGGGCATTAGCAACGGTACCTTCTGAACAGACAAATTATTTGATTCAGACGTCCGACGGAGGTTCTCATTGGAAAAGAGTAAATACATCTATTACATTTGAACGAATAGATTTAGTAAATGCAAAAGAGGGTTTTGGTTATACTGCAACTTCGGCCTATAAAACCATTGATGGAGGGCAAAGCTTCACCAAAATTCCAACGCCCCCGAATAACCGGTTTGCTTCATTTGAGGATGACAAGACAGGATGGTCTATCGTAGTTATTCCAGATGGTGGATATAAGATTATGAAGACAGTAGATGGAGGCAACCATTGGTTGCTTAAATTAAAAGTTGCTGCAGAAGGCAATCATGGTGGACAAATATACAGCAATGGTAATCAGGTATGGGCATTGTTAGATGGAGATACAGGCATGTCACAAATATCTTATT
Organism: Paenibacillus sp. Y568; assembly: GCF_059445545.1. NCBI lineage: Bacteria > Bacillati > Bacillota > Bacilli > Caryophanales > Paenibacillaceae > Paenibacillus > Paenibacillus sp. Y568. The sequence continues at coordinate 17,718 of NZ_JCAIUM010000028.1, read as the reverse complement.
CTCTCTATGGTAGTACAGATGGAGGAGCACACTGGAACCGGGTTATCGCTCAGGATACCGCTGGAAGTGGTCTTGCACCAGGCGTGGGTAAGTCAATTGTTCAAAAAGGTCCTGCTTCTCCGGGCGGACACCCGGGAAATATGCAGCTTATTGGTAAGAACACAGCATTCTTAGCTGGAGGATCACCCGCTGGCGAAGTTGTGTCTGTCGGTCGTTCATATAATGGAAACAAGACTTGGGCAAATATTACGCCATCCATTAAAGGGTACGATGCAAGTATCTCCTTTACGGATAGCAAGAGGGGTTGGCTAGCAGTTGTAAACAGTTCAACTGAGGCAGCAATCTATATGACGAAGGATGGCGGCGTTAGCTGGAATGTGAAGTTCTCATTAATCAATCCATAATGAATATTACGGCGGGTACCTCTATGCATGGAGCGGGTATCCGTTTTTTATATATTCATTATTTTTATTTGAATTGAATGAACGAACTGGCTATAGTAGTACAATAGGAATGTACAGATTGGAGATTGTTAGATATATGTCAGACATTACACTAGCCCAGATACGGGTAGTCAGCCGTGTTGATGGAGAAGATGTGGTACAGGAAATGCCTGCGGAGTTAATCTTAAAGGGCACGACGCTGTATGTGCGATATGAGGAACCAGAGGTGAGTCCACAGGGAGGCGCAACCCGTACGACGATCAAGATCACACCAAATCAAGTTAAAATTATTCGCCACGGCGAAGTTCAGTCAGAACATTCCTTCCAACATGAGAAGAGATTGCCTGGCTTTTATCGTTCGCCATTTACCACGTTTAATCTTTCAACCTATACAACGGATATGGATATAGAGATTGAGGGAATGTACGGTCATGTGCGCTTCGCATATGATTTATATGTTTTCGATGATCTATCTGGACAATTTGCAATACATTTACATATACAGGAGGAATTACAATCATGATACAGAACCCCTTAGAGCAGATTAATCAATTGGTATCGGAGACGATTGCGGATGCGGTGGTTGCTGCTGGACTAGTGAGCATGGAGGAACTTCCAGCAATTACACTCGAAGTACCCAAGGATAAGGCTCATGGAGATCTAGCTTCGAATATCGCCATGCAGCTAACAAAGATTGCAAAGAAGAATCCGAGACTGATTGCTGAAGCTATTGTTAGTCACTTAGATCTGAAGAAAGCTAATATTGAAAAGACGGAAATTGCTGGACCGGGATTTATTAATTTCACGTTGTCGAAGAATTACTTATATCCTGTGTTACAACAGGTGCAAGAGCATGGTGATGACTATGGTCGGAGTAACGTAGGCCAAGGTAAAAGAGTACAATTAGAGTTCGTTAGTGCGAATCCAACAGGAACTTTACATTTGGGACATGCTCGTGGAGCAGCAGTAGGTGATGCATTGTGTAATGTTCTAGACTATGCTGGCTTCCAAGTTACTCGGGAATATTATATTAATGATGCTGGGAACCAGATCGTTAATTTGATTAAATCCATTGAAGCTCGATATCTTCAAGAATTGGGTCAACCTGTAGAAATGCCTGAAGATGGTTATCATGGTGCTGATATTAAGGGGTTCGCTAAAGAACTAGTAGCAGAGAAGGGCGAAGCTCTACTGTCAATGAGCCCAGAGGAGCGTACAGCCTTCTTGAGAACTTTTGGTTTGGAGAAGGAATTAGCAAAAATCAAACGCGACCTTTCTCGCTTTAGAGTGCATTTCGATGAATGGTTTAGCGAAACTTCACTCTATGAGAATGGACAAGTAGAAGCAGCGCTTTCTGAATTGAAAGCCAGAGGAGAAGTATATGAGTCGGAAGAAGCGACATGGCTTCGTACCACCAATTATGGGGATGACAAGGATCGCGTGTTGGTGAAAAATGACGGAACCTATACTTATCTGACACCAGATATTGCTTACCATCGCAACAAATATAGCAGAGGTTATGATCAAATGATCAATATTTGGGGTGCGGATCATCATGGATATATTCCTCGTGTGAAGGCTGCTATGACTTCATTAGGTTATGATTCTGGCAAGCTAACCGTATTGATTGCTCAAATGGTGAGCTTATTTCAAGACGGTGAAAAGGTAAAAATGTCCAAACGAACAGGTAAAGCAGTAACGATGATTGATCTGATGGACGAAGTCGGCGTCGACGCTATTCGCTATTTCTTCACCATGCGGAGCATGGACTCTCATTTAGATTTCGACATGGATCTAGCTATTTCAACGTCTAATGAGAATCCTGTATTCTATGTTCAATATGCCTATGCCCGTATTTGTAGTGTTTACCGTCAAGCTGAGGAACAGAATATTACGTTGCTACCGTTGTCTAACATCGATTTGAGTAAGCTTAACCATGATCGTGAGTATGAACTACTCCGTAAAATAGGTGAGCTACCTGAAGAGATTGCTACAGCAGCTGAGAATTATGCTCCGCATCGTATGGTACGTTATGTATATGAACTATCCTCGATGTTCCATAGCTACTACAAAGCAGAGCGTGTTATTACAGATGATGCCATGCAGACACAGGCTCGTCTTGCACTACTTGGTGCTGTCCGTATAGTCATTGGTAATGTTCTGAAGATGATTGGTGTAAATGCTCCACAAAAAATGTAATGATAAACAAGCTATTCTGTGATATCAAAAAACCGCCCTTATCGTTTAAGAGGGGCGGTTTTTCTTGGATTTGAGACTTGCTGTCATGGGCTCGGTATCTTGGGTTGCTAACTTCATACCGTCTCGTAGTAAACGAAGTGCGTTAACTTCACCAGTGTCACGGTCGAGGCGTTGATCTTTCCTTAGACGTAATGGTGTGGCAGTTCGCTGGAGTAAGGATTTAATTTCTGCAGGCTGAAGGCTACTATTCTGAGCAAGTAATAGTGCAATGGCACCACTAACATGAGATGTGGCCATGGAAGTTCCGCTCATCTCATGATACTTACCTTGTGTCCATGAGGAAATAATTTTATCACCAGGAGCATAGATATCAATATACTGCCCGCGATTACTGAACGGTGCAATCCGTCTGTTCTGGTCCGTTGCTCCAACAGAGATCGTCTGGGAATAGCGAGCAGGATAGTCAATGGTTCGACGTTTACCATCGTTACCTGAAGAAGCGATAATTGAAATACCTGAGAGATATGCCTTATTCACTATTTCCTGTAAAGCACGGCTACGCGTTTTCATGCCAAAACTCATATTGATGAGGTGGACGTGGTTACGAACACACCAATCAATACCTAGTATGATATCGGAAACATAGGCTGATCCGTTATGGTCGAATGCCTTAACAGGATAAATAATAGACCTAGGAGCAACCCCCATCATTCCTTCTGTGCTGTTTGCTGCTGCAATGGTACCAGCAATATGTGTACCATGACCGTTATCGTCAAGAGGTAACATATTACGATTTAATAAATTAATTCCTCCAGCTAAGGAATGTCGAATATCAGGATGTTGAAAATCAACTCCGGTATCAATGACCCCAATTCTAATCCGATAACCCGTTGAGGTAGACCAGGCTTGAGGAGCCTTAATCTGCTTCACTCCATATGGGATTCCGGGGTAGGTATCTAGCTTACTCTGTACGGCATGGACCTTCATGGGTCTATTCTCCTCGAGTAGCAATACATCCTTATATTTAAGGGCAAATTTACTTCGACTTGAAATGGGAGCAATGATGGCTTTTATTAGATCGGATGACTGTACCGGGGGTATTTTTACGCCATGCGCCTTAAACTTGCTTAATTCCCGTTTATACGCAGTGTAATGACGAGGATTGAGAAAGGACATAATTCGCTTCTCTTCAACTGGGGTGCGACGATCGGTTTCTTCGAGCAACATCTGGATAAATCGAGTGTAGTCCATGCTGAGCCTTCCCCCCTCTTGATGAACCATGCTGAGGTATTCTATGAACGGGGAGTCGAACAGGAGTGGGAACTTGCCCTTATTTACGTAAATAGGCACTGAATTGTTGTCAAAGTGAAGCTGCGTACATAATATAAACAGAAGAGACCGGAAGGCTCTTACGACACTCCCATTTAGGAGTTTCTTCCTCGGGGAATGGATACAGTCAGGAGGCAGGGATACCCCTGCCTTTTTTATTGTATAAATTTGTGAGGAGAGATTGTGGAACATAGCATATCAACCAGCCCAGTATTAAAACTTGCAATTTAATCCCAAATAGGTTTTACTTATTTGTGTTAAAGGATATGTTGATTAATATTACGTGTAAAAATGCACATTGCGTGAGAGGAAGTGTTCATAAGTGAGTGCCCCACTCCATTTAAAACTTGATCCTGAAAGAATCAAGGAAATGCCTATGGTTGATCTTGCTTTTGCTATTTTAAAGACCGTTAATACGCCGTACTATTATCTTGACCTAATGACAGAGGTAGCCAAACAGCGAGGTCTTAACGAGAAAGAAATGAATGATCTGATTGCACAGTTATATACCGAGATTAATATCGACGGACGGTTCGCTTGTGTAGGAACGAATCTGTGGGGATTGAAACGGTGGTATCCTGTGGATCGTTCGGAAGATCCAATCTCTAATGCTAAGCGTCCAAGAATTATTAACGATGACGATGATGATCTAGAAGACGACGACTTCGCTGATGAAGAAGAAACATATGCTGGCGATGAAGCAGAAGACTTCGACAGAATTGATGAAGATCATGACGACGTTTATAGTGATGATGATTCTGAGGAAGAAACGGAAGAAGAAGTTGTTCTAGAAGACGACGATTTGGATGACGCTGATGATTCCTCAGATGATGTTGACTCAGAAGAATTTGATGACTCCGAAGATAGTAAATAACGAATACATTTGGCGACCCATTTGTGTTAATATCTGGAGTCGGATAATAATGTGTTCCTTACTTGACACAGCTCATGCCACAGAGTAAACTATTGCATGGGCTTATGATTGAACTGAAATAATTTTGAATTGATAAAAAGTGCCCCCGTACTACGGGTGTCACTTTTTTGTTTTTTTTTATAGGGTTAACAACAGAAACTATGCCTTTTGGAAAAGAATCGCATATTGTTATTTACCATCAAGAGTAAAAGAGTAAGGAAATACTTATAGGTTACGATAATACCATATGTCGCCTGCATTTCTGAACTTTATAATAGGAGGTTTTTTTACAGTGACAAAGTATATTTTTGTGACGGGCGGAGTTGTGTCTTCTTTAGGAAAAGGAATTACCGCCGCATCACTTGGCAGGTTGCTCAAAAACAGAGGGTTAAAAGTAACAATTCAGAAGTTCGATCCATATTTGAACATGGATCCAGGAACCATGAGTCCGTATCAGCACGGTGAAGTATTTGTAACGGATGATGGAGCTGAGACTGATTTGGACCTTGGCCACTACGAAAGATTTATTGATATTAACTTATCCAAGAACAGCAATGTAACGACTGGGAAGATTTATTCCTCCGTTATCAGCAAAGAACGACGTGGTGAGTACTTGGGGGGAACTGTTCAGGTTATCCCGCATATTACGAATGAAATTAAAGAACGCGTATACCGCGCTGGCCGTGAAGCTGGATCAGATGTTGTTATTACTGAGATCGGCGGAACAGTAGGGGATATAGAAAGTCTTCCATTCCTTGAGGCAATTCGCCAAATCAAGAGTGATATCGGACGTGAAAACGTTATGTACATTCATGTTACTCTTATTCCATATATTAAAGCAGCTGGTGAAGTGAAGACGAAGCCGACTCAACATAGTGTGAAGGAATTGCGCAGTATCGGAATTCAACCTAACGTAATTGTATGTCGTACGGAACATGAACTTTCAGCAGATATGAAAGCGAAGATTGCGCTATTCTGTGATATTGACGAAAATGCAGTCGTTGAATGTCGTGACGCGGATACACTTTATGAAGTGCCGCTTAATTTGCGTGACGAAGGACTTGACGAGATCGTTGTCAACCATTTGAAACTGACTACTCCGTTGGCTGATATGACAGAGTGGGAAGGTCTAGTGAACCGAATTCAGAAGCTTGATAAAACAGTGGAAATTGCCATCGTTGGTAAATATGTTGAACTGCACGATGCTTATTTGAGCGTTGTTGAATCGTTATCTCATGCAGGCTTCGCTGCAAATGTTGAAGTTAAGATCCGTTGGGTCAACGCAGAAGAAATTACTGAGGATAACGTGAGGGACACGCTTCAAGGTATAAGCGGAGTTTTGGTACCAGGTGGCTTCGGTGATCGTGGTATTGAAGGTAAGATTACAGCTATTCGATATGTGCGTGAGAATAACATTCCGTTCTTTGGAATTTGTCTAGGTATGCAAGTGTCTGTTATTGAGTATGCTCGCTCCGTCCTAGGTCTTGAAGGTGCGAACAGTTCTGAGATTAATCCATCCACAGAATATCCTGTTATTGACCTATTGCCTGAACAAAAGGATATTGAAAATTTAGGCGGTACAATGCGTCTTGGACTATATCCATGTAAGCTTCAACCAGGATCATTAGCTATGAGTTGCTATGATGATGAATTAGTATATGAGAGACATCGTCATCGTTATGAATTCAATAATGAATATCGTGAAGCTATTGAAAAAGCAGGATTGATTATATCAGGAACATCTCCTGATGGACGTCTTGTAGAAATCACTGAGTTACCAGGACATCCATGGTTCTTGTCTGTACAATTCCATCCGGAGTTCACGTCCCGTCCGAATCGTCCACAGCCGTTATTCCGTGAGTTTGTTAAAGCATCTGTGAAATATCAAGGTTAATTTCTTTAAATTCAGAGGTCTCCTTAGGATAATGCTACAAGCTTGAGTTCAGTAAGAGAGCTTCTTGTAGCAAAATCACTAAGAGGCCTTTTTTGTAAATTTAAATGTTTTAGCAGGAATTTAGCACTTGGTTGAAGAATAACATTAAATGGTTTTCTTTCAGAAATGAGGGAGTGTGAAAGAAAGCAATTTGTGTTGATTTGCGGGAGGTTATTAACGGGTGGATAATAAGAAGTTATTGATCGTAGATGACCAAAACGGTATTCGTATTCTGTTGATGGAAGTCTTCAGTAGTGAGGGTTATGATACATTTCAGGCAGCAAATGGTAAGATTGCTTTAGAGATTGTTCAGCAGGAAACACCAGATTTAGTGTTGCTTGATATGAAGATCCCAGGTATGGATGGACTTGAAATACTGAAACGGATTAAAGAGATCAATGTCGACATTAAAGTTATTATGATGACCGCATATGGGGAATTAGACATGATCAAAGAGGCGACGGAGCTCGGGGCACTGATGCACTTCACCAAGCCGTTCGATATTGATGAGATGCGAGTTGCTGTTAACACGCAATTGAAGAATAACTTGGAAAAGTGTAATTAGTCATATTGAATCCAATTCTGCTTAGGAGCAGAATTTTTTTTGAAGTTTTATGACTTATTAATAGTGAAATCTTAAAAGCTTTCTAGGTGTCGTGTTAGGAATGTGCCATCTCGCACAGCGGGCGTTGAAACATATACTTATACTTTAAAAGCGACATTAATACTTGTTCGTGCCATTTTATGAATCAAAAATGCATGTTTAGTATTTTTGAAATGATGTGGTATACTATAGTTTGTATGAGATGTCGGCTAAATAATATAGACAATACCAACATTTATAGGAGGATTGGACCATGCCATTAGTATCTATGACAGACATGTTGAACAAAGCACTTAAAGGAAAATACGCAGTTGGTCAATACAACATCAATAACTTAGAGTGGACTCAAGCGATTCTTGGTGCAGCTGAGCAAGAAAAATCACCAGTAATCCTTGGAGTATCTGAGGGAGCAGCTCGTCACATGGGAGGTTTCTATACTGTTGTTAAAATGGTAGAAGGACTTTTGCATGACATGAAAATCACTGTTCCAGTTGCGATCCATCTTGATCACGGATCTAGCTTTGATAAATGTAAAGAAGCGATTGACGCTGGATTCTCTTCCGTTATGATCGATGGTTCACATCATCCAATTGATGAGAATATTGAAATGACTAAGAAAGTTGTTGAATATGCTCATGCTAAAGGCGTTTCCGTTGAAGCTGAAGTCGGAACTGTTGGCGGACAGGAAGATGACGTTATTGGTGGAATTATGTATGCTGACTTGGAAGAGTGTATCCGTATCGTTAAAGAAACAGGTATCGATACTCTAGCTCCTGCACTTGGTTCCGTTCATGGTCCTTACCTTGGTGAGCCTAACCTAGGATTCAAGGAAATGGAAGAAATTCGTGACGCTACGAATATCCCAATGGTTCTTCATGGTGGTACTGGTATCCCAACAAGTGATATTGATAAAGCAATCTCATTGGGTACTTCCAAAATCAATGTAAATACTGAGAATCAAATCGTATTTGCAAAAGTTGTTCGTGAAGTACTTGCTGCGAAACCAGATGCATATGATCCACGTACGTTCATCGTACCAGGTCGTGACGCAATCAAAGAAACAGTTATTGGTAAAATCCGTGAGTTCGGTTCTAACAACAAAGCGTAATAACGTCTATCGTGTACAATTGCACAGGAAAATGTATCTTAATTCTTTCATGAATCAGGACAGGTCCTTTGGGTTGTCCAGTTAAATAGTTTGATATGGAGAGCACACCGCTAAGCCGGTGTCTTTCCATTTTTATCATATAAAGCCAATAACGGTTATCGTTTGCCGGCTGCATAACACGTAGGGGGACCCTTAAGCTTATGGAAAAATTGATGATCACTGGCGGACGACCATTGCAGGGAACAGTATCTATCAGTGGCGCTAAGAACAGCGCTATTGCCTTGATTCCGGCTGCTATTCTGGCAGAATCAGAAGTGATTTTGGATAATCTGCCTATTTTGAGTGATGTAGCGGTGTATGCCGAAATACTGGAAGAGCTTGGTGCAAGTGTTACCTGGGAAGGCAGTCAAATGAAAATTAACCCTTCCTCAATCAAGTCAATTCCCATGCCGAATGGCCCTGTTAAGAAGCTTAGGGCTTCATATTATATGATGGGTGCTATGCTAGGTAGATTTAATGAAGCATTAATTGGCCTGCCGGGAGGCTGTAATTTTGAACCCCGTCCTATTGATCAACACATTAAAGGTTTTGAAGCGCTAGGCGCAACAGTAACAAACGAACATGGGTCTATTTATTTGTATGCTAAAGAACTGCGGGGAGCAAAGATCTATTTAGATGTTTCTAGTGTTGGTGCTACCATTAATATTATGCTAGCTGCCGCCCGTGCCAAAGGTTCTACTATCATTGAAAATGCGGCTAAAGAGCCTGAGATTATAGATGTTGCAACACTCCTCAATTCCATGGGAGCCGTTATTAAAGGTGCTGGTACAGAAACTATTCGTATCGAAGGCGTCTCAGAACTCCACGGCTGCCGCCATTCCATTATTCCCGACCGTATTCAAGCAGGTACTTATATGATAGCTGCCGCTGCTACACGCGGAGATGTTCTGATTGATAATGTTATCCCTAAACACATGGAGGCTATGACTGCCAAATTGTTAGAAATGGGTGTACACATCGAAGAATTAGATGAGAGCATTCGAGTTGTTGGGCAAAGGAATTATGAAGCTGTCGATGTAAAGGCTCTGGTCTATCCTGGATTTCCTACAGATTTACAATCGCCTATGACTAGTCTTCTTACGCAAGCTGAAGGCGTTAGTGTCCTAAGTGATTTTGTTTACAGTAGTCGATTTAAGCATGTCCCTGAACTGGTAAGGATGGGAGCTAAGATCCGAGTAGAAGGAAGATCTGCTATTATCGAAGGAAGTAAGTTGAATGCTGCCAAGGTTAAGGCAACAGACTTACGAGCTGGGGCAGCACTTGTTATTGCGGGGCTTACGGTGGACGAAGGAGTTACAGAAGTGAGTGGAGTGGAGTTTATTGACCGTGGTTACGACAACATTGTCGAGAATTTCCGCCGTTTAGGAGCAGAGTTATGGCGTGAGACAGAGTAAGCTACTGTATCGTCATGAGAGGATATGCAAATTTGCTACTCACATAGTTGGCATAATTTGCATATTTCCTTGTTAATTGGGTAATGCTATCTTAATAAAGTAATTTCATAGTTTTATAGATTGCTGAATAGGATATAAGGACTTATAAAATTGAATAGGTGGTTATTAAATGGATCTGCAAATTTCTGATTTAGAAGAAATGAAGCTGACGGATTTATACAAGCTGGCGAAACAATACCAGATTTCGTATTATGGGCAGCTTAAGAAAAGGGAATTGATCTTTGCTATTCTGCGGGCGCAAGCTGAGCAGAGTGGATTGATGTTTATGGAAGGCGTACTGGAGATACTTTCTGAAGGCTATGGCTTCCTTAGACCTATAAATTATTTACCGAGTACTCAGGATATTTATATCTCTGCATCACAAATTCGCAAATTTGATTTGAGAACAGGAGACTTGGTATCTGGTAAATGTAGAACTCCTAAAGAGAATGAACGTTACTTTGGATTGCTTCAGGTTAACGCAGTGAATGGAGAGAATCCACAAACAGCAGCAGAACGTTTACATTTCCCAGCACTAACTCCTCTTTACCCACAGAAAAAGCTTGTGCTTGAAACATCCCCAACGCATTTATCTACACGTATTATGGATTTGCTGGCACCCGTAGGTTTGGGACAACGTGGACTCATTGTAGCACCTCCAAAAGCAGGGAAAACGCTCCTCTTAAAAGAAATTGCCAACAGTATTTCAACTAACAATCCCGAAATTTCACTCTTTGTACTACTCATTGATGAACGTCCAGAAGAAGTTACAGACATGCAACGTTCTGTAAAAGGAGAAGTCATTGCGTCTACATTTGATGAATTGCCTGAGAATCATATTAAAGTGGCAGAGCTTGTGTTGGAACGTGCGTTACGGTTGGTTGAACATAAAAAGGACGTCGTGATCTTGATGGACAGTATTACTCGGTTAGCCCGTGCATACAACCTTGTTATTCCGCCTTCTGGTCGTACCCTTAGTGGGGGGATAGACCCAGCGGCATTTCATCGTCCCAAACGATTCTTCGGAGCAGCACGTAATGTGGAAGAAGGCGGAAGCTTAACGATCCTTGCAACAGCATTAGTGGATACAGGTTCTCGGATGGACGATATTATTTATGAAGAATTCAAAGGTACAGGGAATATGGAACTGCATCTTGATCGTAAGTTGGCAGAACGTCGTATTTTTCCAGCTATCGATATTCGTCGTTCAGGAACGCGGCGTGAGGAAGTTCTCTTAACTAAAGAAGAACTAGATACCATCTGGGCTATTCGCAAAAATATGAATGACTCCTTTGAATTCGTGGATGGATTCATTAAGAAATTGCGTGATTGTAAGACAAATGATGAATTTATTGCTTCCTTTGATGCTTCATCAGCAAAACCAAGTAATAATGGCAGTAGCAACAACAATAGTGGTAAGCCAAGTCCTGCCCGTAGAACTACTCGCCCTTCAACATCTTCTGTGTCATCATCTTAATTATTATTAATGAAAATGGTTAAATATAAAGTCCCATTGCGGCAAAATATAGATTATTTACAAAAAGGGGAACATCATGTATCTGGTATACGCGGATGAACAAGGAAATGTATTTGATCATCCTTCACTTTATGGGCTTGCTCGTAGTGGAGATATGATCGTTGAAATGATGGAAGATGAACTTATTCCATTACCTGAAGGTGCTACTTTAGTGGGGCTACCAAGTACTCGTGCTGTGGGAATGGACCCTGAAACGGGTGAAATGATGCCATTACCAAATGATGCGCAAGCTGTCGGTGCGCTTCTACCACAAGGATATACAAGATTATGCCTCCCAGGTTATGTGAAGACAGATAAAGAATATAAATTACCGCTATTCGGTTATTCAGCAGTTGTGTGGAAAGACGGGAAATTCTACGTTGCTGCACAATTAACGGATGACCCTGAGAAGTGGAATCCTTTGAATTGTGATACTGACGATTTAAATGAGGGTGTACAGCGTTTAACTGAGAAGTATCCAGATAATAGGTTATATACTCATCTATCCAATTGTGCTCTAGGATATGAGTGTCTTACGTCTTCTAACACATTCCTTAACCGGTGGGAAGGTGGCGTTCCAGTATCTCATTCTTGTAATGCAGGCTGTTTCGGTTGTATCTCTGAACAACCTGATGATAGTGGTTTCGTATCTCCACAGACTCGTATGGACTTCCGACCAAGAGTCGACGAATTAGTGGAAGTGATGTTAGAACACTTGAAGACACCGGAATCCATTATTAGTTTCGGACAAGGATGCGAGGGTGAACCTTCAACACAAGCGAAGATTATTATTGATGCTATCCGCGAAGTTAGATCGGTTACGGATATGGGTTATATTAATATTAATACGAATGCTGGATTGAATGATCATATTCGTGGAATTGTGGATGCGGGTCTAGATCTCATGCGTGTAAGTACGATTAGTGCGCTTGATGATCACTATAATGCATACTATAAACCTAGAGGATATAATCTAGCTAACGTAGAGAAGTCTTTACGATACGCTACCGATCAGGGTGTATACACGTCCATTAACTATCTTATATTTCCAGGTGTAACGGATCGTGAAGAGGAAATTGAGGCTATGGTTGAATTCTGTCGACGTACTGGATTGAAATTGATTCAAATGCGGAATCTTAATATTGACCCTGAGAGTTATTTGGGATTAATCCCGCCAGCTCAAGGTGAAATTTTAGGCATGAAACAGATGATTGATATTTTTAAAGCGGAGTTACCGGAAGTGGTAATAGGTTCCTTCACGCATGTTCCTCCAGTGGGAATGGCACGACCAAAGAAGAGTATTGCATTGTAAGAAACTGTACTTTGTAGTGACGGTATGGTTAAATAAAATATTGCACATGATAAGTGAACCTGTTACAATGCTATTATATGTCCACATAACTCTGTGTCCACATGAGACTCAGGGCGGAAAGAGGTGAAAGTCATGCAAGAATCAATCCAACCGAAATTTCATATTACTACGGCTACTTGTGCTTGTGGTAATACATTCGAGGCAGGTTCTGTTAAAGAAAACCTTCGCGTAGAAATTTGCTCCAACTGTCATCCGTTTTACACTGGGAAACAAAAATTCCTGGATGCTGGTGGCCGCGTTGATAAATTTAAGAAAAAATACGGCGTTTAATTTGGATCTTTGCTGCTTGTCAGCATGAGATGCCGAAACATACGAAATCCCCTACTCTTCAAAGAGTCAGGGGATTTTTTATGTTTATGTTGGAGAAATAAACGTTATTAACTTCTCCTAACAAGGAGTTATATCTATTAAATTAATTTCAATAGTTCGAACGATGTAACTTATTAGCGCATTGCTTATTTAGAATAAAATGAATTAAATAAAGTTCGGGTGATATTACATGGTTGATTTTTGTGCATCCATGGGATATAATTGTCCTCACCGTGCTAGACGGGGAGGTAGCGGTGCCCTGTAACTCGCAATCCGCTGTAGCGAGGTTGAATTCCTGTTAGAGGTTTTGTCGATGTAAGGTCTTGGTCCCTGTGTGCTATGTTGACGGTTGGGTCCTTCGCAATGAGTGCTTGTGAACCTGGTCAGGTCCGGAAGGAAGCAGCCATAAGCAAGTTACTCTTGTGCCGAGGGGAAGCCTAGCCCGAGTAGCTGCACAGGATTGCCGCTTGGATCGCAATTATCAATAACAGGTGCACGGTCTTGTTATTAATATGAGTATTTCTATTTGCATCTTTGCCTTTGAGCAAAGATGCTTTTGCTTTTTTTTGATATAATATGATCGTAACGATGAATTCAAGTTTTGCTGGACACCTGAATATAGTATAATGATGATGCGACTAAGCGTCATGAAGTGGAAGTTGAAAGAGGGTAACGCAAAGTGAAACATATAGCGCTGTACCGTGCTTGGCGGCCGCAGTCTTTTCAAGACATGGTGGGACAACAGCATATTATTCAAACGCTGCAGAACGCAATACGCGAACAGCGGGTTTCTCATGCCTACCTGTTCAGCGGCCCGCGTGGAACTGGGAAAACAAGCGCTGCAAAAATACTGGCGAAAGCCGTTAACTGTGAGCGGGGACCTGGACCAGAACCTTGCAATGAATGCGAATCTTGCCGGCGTATAACCGCTGGGGCAGTGATGGATGTGCAAGAAATTGATGCTGCATCTAACCGCGGTGTCGAAGAAATTAGAGATTTGCGCGAGAAAGTTAAATATGCGCCAACGGAAGTCAGACAGAAGGTTTATATCATTGATGAAGTGCATATGCTGACGACAGAAGCCTTTAATGCCTTATTGAAGACGCTAGAGGAGCCACCTTCTCATGTGATGTTTATTTTGGCGACGACGGAACCACATAAACTACCGGCCACCATTATTTCACGGTGCCAGCGTTTTGATTTTCGTAGAGTGTCTCTAGATGAACAAACAGAGCGTTTACGACGCATTTGCGAAGAAGAAGGCATTAAGGCTGAAGATGAGGCGCTTCAATATATTGCACGATTATCAGACGGTGGGATGCGTGATGCACTTAGCATTCTAGATCAAATCGCATCTTTTACAGAGGGTGTTGTTTCGTACCAACAGGTTCTAAATATGTCTGGTGGGATCGCCTCTGAGCAGTTTGGAAGGTTGGCACAAGGTTTACTTGATGGAGATGTAGGCCTGGTGCTACAAATGGTTGAGGATTTCATGCAGGAGGGAAAAAGTGCAGATAAGTGCATGGAGAACCTGCTGTATTATTTCCGAGATCTACTTATGATCAAAATGGTACCGCACGCGGACAAGCTGACGGACAGGGTGTTGAATCCGGAAGAATATAAAGAGATGGCAGAGACATTCACTCGTGAACAGTTGTTCCAAATGATTGATATTTTGAATCACTATCAAAGTGAGATGAAATATGCTTCACAGCCACAGACGTTATTTGAAGTAGCCTTGCTTAAATTAAGTAATTTACCAAATGGTACACAAGAGGTAGTTACGGTAGGGGGTTCAAGTGAAAGAAAAGCATCACCACCTGCTGATTCAGGAGATATAACTCTTTTGAAACAACAGATAGTAGCTCTTGAGAAAAAGCTTGAGAAATTCATGCAATCAGGTGCTCCTTCTGGAAATGGTAAGGATAGGAATGCAAGCTCACGGCCATCTGGAGGTGGGATGCCGGCTCCGCGGATGTCCTCGACGACTAAGATCCCTCCACATATGGATCAATACTTGATTCATAAGAATAGCGACGCGTTTGCAACGATTCAGAAGCAATGGGGTCCTGTTCTGCAAGGGGTTAAAGAAGAGAAGGTCACTGTTCATGCATGGTTTATGGATGGAGAGCCCGTATCTATACTTGAGGATTCTATATTAGTGGCTTTCAAGAATAATATTCATCGAGAGACCACGGAGAAACCGGCGAATAGACAGGTTATTGAGCATGTGATGGAATCTAAGCTGGGCAAACCGTATCATCTGGTCACCATTATGCAACGGGATTGGATGGCAGCGCTAGAGGGATCCACACAAAAGGCTAAAGAGGAACTAAAGTTAGAACATGAACACGAAGATGGTGAGGAGAAATCCCAACCATGGATTGACGAGGCTCTTCAATTATTTGGAGAAGATCTTGTGGTTATCAAAGAATAGCACAAAGATGTGCATAAAAGGAGAGTCTACTCATGAATAATATGAATCAAATGATGAAACAAGTGAAGAAAATGCAGGAACAAATGTTGAAGGCACAGGAAGGCCTTGCTACGAAGACTGTTGAAGGAAGTTCTGGCGGTGGCGTAGTTACAGCTGAAGTGAATGGACACAAGAAACTACTTTCTATTACGATTAAACCAGAAGCGGTAGATCCAGAAGACGTAGAAATGCTGCAGGACCTGGTGATGACAGCGGTGAATGATGCCCTGACTAAAGCGGATGAGCTTGCTAACGATGATATGGGTAAATTCACAGGCGGAATGAAAATACCTGGCCTGTTCTAATTTTTCAGCTGAAGGAGATTTTTAGATTTGTATTATCCCGAACCTATAGCAAGACTGATCGAATCCTTTACTCGATTGCCGGGTATTGGTCCCAAGACGGCTAGTCGTTTGGCATTTCATGTCATCACAATGAAAGAGGATGATGTCATTGATTTTGCGAAGGCGCTCGTTAGTGTTAAGAGAAATCTTCACTATTGTTCTGTCTGCTGCAATATAACGGATACTGATCCATGTCGCATATGTCAGGATAAGACGAGAGATACATCTGTCATCTGTGTTGTTCAAGATCACAAAGATGTAGTGGCCATGGAACGAACGAAAGAGTTTAATGGTTATTATCATGTACTTCAAGGCGCGATCTCTCCTATGGAGGGGATTGGCCCTGATGAGATTCGCTTAAAGGAACTGTTAAATAGACTTACTGATGAGCGAGTGAAGGAACTTATTCTAGCTACGAATGCTAATATCGAGGGAGAAGCGACAGCAATGTACGTTTCAAGATTGATTCGACCCTTTGATATTAGAGTAACTCGTATAGCTCATGGATTGCCTGTTGGAGGCGATTTGGAGTATGCGGATGAAGTTACACTGTCCAAGGCGCTAGAAGGACGAAGAGAGCTGCACTGATCTGATTCAAATAGAATTTAACGAAGAAGTCCCGAATGGGGCTTTTTTTTTGTTCTAAGTTTGTCCTTTTCTCGATATGTATAAAAGTGAGGATATATCAGTTGAAGGAGGACTACTTATGAAAAGAATAAAAAAATCATGGGGTGGCGTACTTAAGAATCATAACGAGAATGAGCATGATTCTGATTGGAGTGTCTATGCGGATATCCTTCAGGCACAGGCAAATTGGCAGGAGGCATATATGTATTTTGAAGAAGCTTTAGGGGATGATCAAGTGGACTATGCCATTTATATGCTGGAAGCAGCAGAGCGTAAATATCAGATGCATTTAAAACAGGCAAAGAAGTTAGGGATAAGTCGCAATCAACTTACAGAGAAAAGGGAAATTACAGGGTAGTTTAATGGACACCATTAGAAAGGAGAATAAATATAGATGAAATGGATCGTAACAGGGGTACTGGTTATATCCCTATTTTCTCTGCTGTTTATTGTATTTAAGAAAAGATTAGGCTTAGGTTGGCTGACTGTATTTGGTACACACTTGGTACTAGCAACCTTAGGAATCTATTTAGTTAACTTCTCTGGACTTATGACAACTGTGCATATTCCAATTAACCCAGCCACCATAGGAACTGTTATGGTTCTAGGACTTCCAGGGGTCGCTCTTCTGTATGGATTAAAATTTATTGTGATTGGGAGTTGACGTCGGCCGTTTAAATGTGTTACATTATATCTCGCCCCTTTGAAAAGGCAAACAAGCTTGCCGAAAGGCAAAATTGAGAAGAAATAAATTTCTTAAAAAAAGAGCTTGACGAAATGCCGGGTAGCATGATAAGATATAGAAGTTGTCGCCGAGAACAACTGGTAACAACAAAACGAAAAAATTGGTCTTTGAAAACTGAACAACGAGTGAGTAGATTTCACGAAAGTGAAATCAAAACAAATGAGAAATCATTTGATAGAGAAATTAATTTCTCGTCAGTTTGTTTTAAATGAGCATAATCGCTCTTTCTAAATTGATTCCAAATCACTGCAAAGCTGATTTGAAATCAATATAATTTGGAGAGTTTGATCCTGGCTCAGGACGAACG
>NZ_JCAIUM010000027.1:0-48815 GCF_059445545.1 Paenibacillus sp. Y568 | reverse complement strand
CGGGTTGATCTCCTTGTGGAACAAGATTGACTTACTATCAACAAAATTCAATCAAGGAATGTTGATATTAGATGTGCATATTCCGGATGAAGCAAGATTAGGTTCTGGAGGAGAGCTTCTAGCCCTAGATGCACTTAGAGAAACATTTTTTCAGTTTGAGGAAGTTCACAGCATCGATCTGCTTGTCGATGGAGAATCACCTGAAAGTCTAATGGGTCATGCAGAATTAGATCACCCATTAAACCGTGAATAAGGTTTTTTTGAATAAAAGCTAAAATCCCGAAAAAATCTCGGGATAATCTTCCTTAAGTTGCAGAACTAAGTGTTGTCACTGCCCGCCGTTCTGTATCTAGTTCTATATCTATGTAGCACCACTTGGTTATCTTTCCTCATTTTTGCGGATAGAAACGTATAAATATTGCTAGACTCGTCCAAACTCATAGAAAGAGATTGGATCGGGGGCTTGGTTATTATGAGTGGATTAGGGAAGAAACGTAGTAAATATGGAGTTTATTTAGATAGAAAAGGAATTGAGCAAGAGAGGGTGCGTAAGGTATCGAAGTTGGGGAAGGATACCTTAACGAGGGTTTGCAGTAATGCAGAGTACTATCCAAGCGGAACAACTATGAGGAAGTTAGTAATTGCAGCAAGAAAGCTAACTGGGGAAGATGTGAACCAGGATGACTTTTGGCCCGTGTAGAAACAGAAAAAGAGAGCATCTCGTATGAGGCCGCTCCTACTAGCGAGCCGTGAAGACGGCCGCTTTACCCTAGCGTATGTTGATATACTTGTACATAATGCGAGTCCTACAAAATTTTTGGATCTCAATCTAACCCTACACCTCAGCTGATATGATGTCCTCAAATTTGATCCATTCCCAATCATCATCAAAGCTTAGCTTAACCTCTTTGCGGTACGTATTAACCCTAGTCACCATCCCAATAACTTCTCTATTTTCGAATGGGCCAAATACCTGGATCGTAACTTCTATTTGTTCTCGAATCGATTCCGCTAGTGCTTGTTCTACCATTTCCCATTGTTGTTCACCGAGATTTGGCCTTACTCTCCTGTTTATCTCGTTTGCTTGTCTCACAGCTACTTCGCGGTGCTGAGGAATTATAAAGCGAGAAGATTCATAAACACCATTTCCTTGTAGCTTCTTACTCATCTCTAATTCCTCCTACTAAGTGGTCCAATACGATATGTCAGTCGTTATTATAGGCGTTGTCGACGGTCTTACTCCATCTCGCTCATAATCCTCTAATATAACAATCCCGTCTAATTGGGATTTGTCATCCCATCTTATGTAGCGCTCTTCTTCCAACCAAGTCAATGCAAGTCTAATGTCATTTATGCTTCTTCCTGTCTTTGTTTCTAACTCTCCCATCTCCGGAATTCGAGACCGCATGACTGAGAAATTGTACATTATTCTTAATAACTTTCTTTCTAAGTCACCCATAATTCCACACCCCTAATAAGAACATTTGTTTGTATTATAACCAATAACAGGCTTGATATTCAATCTAAATATTATACTTAAAGGTGTTTTTAATCGTAATAAGAATAAGTTATTAATCATATAAACGGAGGGATTTTATGAACCTGAAAGAAGAACTACATATAGCTATGTCCAATGGCCAGAAAATAACTTTACAGCTTCATGGTGACAATATAATAACCGGAGTGGTAGAAGTATCTACCGACCCAACACGCACTAAAATTCGAACATCAGATGGTCCAGTATGGATACCTTATGCGGATATAGATCATCTATCGAGGGTTGGTAATGTGCTTCATTAAATTTTGGATCACTTAGGTATTTTTTTAATTTTTCACATTTCGTTCTTATCTAGTCTTATTTTTTTCACCAAAAAAAAACATCCCCGCCACCGAAGGCAGCAGGGATATCACTATTCGGCTGAAATTATGATATATTGTTCTTCTTCATATTGATCAGGAAGAGTGCCGTAGGAGGAATATTGGGCCTCATTAACTTTCCATTTCTTTAAATTATTGTCATAGAGAGCTTTAATTAAAATCTTATGAACAACATCCTTTTCCCTGATGTAATCTCCCTTTAATCGCTTAAACATAACAATACCCTCTATTTGCATATATGGGTTTCCATCATTATCAATCGTGATTTTAGCAGCTTCCTTATTAAAATAGGTTTTAAGTAATTTATATTTCTCACTTCCAAAAAGGGAAGGCTTGTAATGATCTGCTTGCGCTATATTAAACTTCTCGGTAGTCATCGTAAATGGTTTAACACTTAACTTCACACTAGCCTCAGCGTATTCTTTAGCAAACTGCACATATAATTCATTCGCTACATTTTCATCTGGCATAAATATAAAATGAGAACCGCTACCTATATTAAAATAGGTTGGATCATAATTCGAACTATTGGTATCCCCCCAAGGGAACGATCCTAATAGCTGAACTTCCTTTTCGTCGTTTTTATCCATTGGCCCAAACTCTTCAGATTCTGGATCACCAACTTTAACTCCGGTTTTTTCTCCTTTAAAAAGAATTTCAGACCCTCTTAATTCCTTGGATAAATCCATCCTATGTCCATCTAATGTAAAGCTCACTTCTACTTCGGCCTTATCCCCTACTGAAACATTCACCTTATCTGTCATAGAAGTCCACTTATATGACTTTGTAGCTTCAATTTTATAACTTCCTGGTAAAAAAGGCTTTTGAAAATCAGCTAGCGTAGCGTCTTTGTCATTTACTAATAATTTAACATCGTTATCAACATCTTTAAGACTAATCAAAGTTTCATTTGGTAGCAGTATATAATCGCTAGACTTGTCAGGTTTCATGATTTTATAAGGAATTTCACCGCTTAATCTCATCTCCTTTACGCTATCGGGAACATCATTATTTTCCATGTCCAGGACTTGAATGACCCTATCCTTTAATTCAGAGTAATTTTTAATGAAATCTTTGGCTGCATCCTTTGCAAAGGGATAAGATTGCATTTCCTTCGGCATTGTGGAGAGTAAAAGCATTGGATCATCGGTTTCGATTGCCTTGGTGATGTTTTCAATTACTTTTTCTTTACTACTAAAATTACAACCGCTTATCAAACTAATTACACTAATCAAGATCAGCATAGAAGCAATGCCTAAAATCATTTTATATTTCTTCAACCCTGCCCACTCTCCCTATTGTTAAAGGGCCGAATGATAACCACTCCGGCCCTCCTTTTTAGTACTAAAATAACTACTATTCAGGTTTTACGGTATTTTCCTGTTGTATTTCATCATTAGAATTTTTCTTTAATGCATCAAAAGTGCCATCTTGAATTCCTTTTATAACATCCTTAATATTAATGCCGTGGTCCTTAAGAATGAGGATTGTGTCCTCTATGTTTTTCACTTTCTGCTGATGCTCAATTTCCTTAATTTGCTTTAAAACCTTTTTTAATTCTTCCTCGATCTTTTCTTTCTTCTTCGTCAAAACCTCTTCGCGTTCTACCAACTTCAATAATCTCTTATCTTCATCCATTTATTAAAAACCTCCATATCTCTAACAATCGTAATATTCATGCTTGTATCTCATCTGCTTATATAAAAAAAACACGAGAATAATTAGTGCAGCGGCGGCTAAACCAATCATGGTATACACGGTCGAGGAACTTAAACTCCGCCTTGAAGATGTACTTAAAGATGTTGTTGGATTCGCTGGCGTTAATACGTCCTTCACAACGCTAGGAACAGGCATGCCGCTTACTGCTGATCCATCCTCTTTTATGACGGGATCGGACTGTTTTAGACTGCCTACGATATCTTCAGAATCAGTATTTACGATTGGCGGCTGAGCAGTTATTTTTTGAGCGGTTGGCTTCAAAAAAATTTTCATCTGAAATTTAGCTGCATCCCCTTTTTTTATTACAATTTGTTCAGGGGCTTTAATGTCAAAGTCGCTGGCATTTTCTCCGACGATATTAATAAAATCCACCTTATAAGTCCCAGGATTCACTTCTTTTGAAGATAAATATCCATTAACTTTATCAAGCCGAGTCATCACGTTTTCTTGCCCTGCAGGTGTAAAATTTATTAGGATCGTTTTATCAAAATCCGCTGGAACAGTAGCCGCCAATTCAATCGTACTCACAGATTTGGTGCTGCTTGGTAGAGGTTGCTTAATAACTTTTTCGGCAAACGCTGAAGTCGCCGTAAAGTTAAACAGGATGACTATAAAAAAGAAAGAATACATAATTCGTATTCGCATAATAAACACCTACCTACTTAAATAATAGTGGTCTTCGGGTATACTTAAATCCTTCATAGCTATTTATGATTACACCTGTTGAACCTTGACAATGTACGTACAAAGGGTTTCCCTTTGTATCTCGCCCAATAAAAATGCCGGTATGATTAATTCCTCCTTGACCGGGGATATTTTTAAAAACCAAATCACCTGGAATCAATTCAGCTTCACTTATCCCATAAGTTTTGCTCCATTGATAGGAAGTTCCACCTGATGAAAATACATTACCAAGACCTGCCGTTTTGAATGCCCAATCAATAAATCCACTACAATCCAGACCGTATGGCTGTAATGTCCCTGTTTTATCGCTTCCGGCTGCGGTGACCGTTACGAGATTCCCCCAATTGTTGTTCCATCCAGCAGAACTTTTGCCTCCCCAAAAATATTTGACCTTTCCTTCTAAAGTTATGGCCGTCTCAATAACCATTTTTCGTGCCATATCAACATTGCCACCAAGATTATTCAGAAGATCAGCCATTTCTTCTGGTGTTAGACTTCCCGGAGAAGAGTCTGGCCCTCCTGTAAATCCACCAACCAAACTTGGAAACTGTTCTTGGATAGATCCAGATGTGACTAACCTTCTTGCCCATTCTCTTTGCTCTTTCGTAAACCCGATTTTGTCGAAAACATCTTCCATATCGTAAGAGTATATTTTAACGATTAGCCTTGTTTTACTTATTGTTTGGCAATTGGTTACTTGATCCCCACTCACTGGGTCTATAGATGTCGAACAAACCTCAACATAATACGTCTCTGTTACCGTTTCCACACGATTAAATTTATTAAATAGGGTTTCCATGTAATTCTTCTGCGTATCAGAAAACGTTAAATCCTGCTCAAACTTAACGGTAACAAGGGCAAATATTTCCACCCAGCTAACCTGTAATACCCCTTCTTCATTCATATAGTCAATTCTAATATCATCGTATCCACTATCTTTATAATCCTCTATCTGTTGTTGCAATTTATCATTCAATATATCCACAGTATCCTTATAATGCTTAGCATTATCTTCATCTGTCATAAAAGAATAACTGGCAGAGCTGACCGATCCCCCTGTACTGTTTGTAACTGACATTATCAGAAAAAACAAGAAACCAATTACAGCCGCAATTGCCCACACCTTAGGATTAGCCACCACAGCAGTTACGAGTTTCTTTACAAGTTGTTTGGCTGCATTTCGAGCCGCTGTTTTCAAAAATGAAGTAGGAGAAGAAAGAACCTTTTTAATACCTGTTTTAATCGTAAGTGACGTAAATCTATTTTTGGAAACAAATTTACTGCCTAATGTTTTAATCTTCGATAGGTTGGTTAGATTACTAGTCGTATTAGTGGAACTTGCTCCCTTGATCCTTCTGAATCCATATATTTGTCGGGATCGCTGAGCACTTTTTATAGCAGTCGGTTGACCTGAAATTCTATTCACAGTCTTTGAAATCTTGTTATAGCCCCGTTTAACTTGGTCTACACCTTTCTTGGGGAGCCGAAGTGATTGAACAGCTTCATGTTCTTCCTCTTCGTGATGTGGATCAAGTGTCTGAATTAGCTTTTTTGCAGTATTTCGCGGGGCCTGCTTCGCCCTGTTATAAAGTCCTCTTATCGTTCTGGATTGGATTCCTTCTTTCAGAACGAAAGAATTAACAGGTGTAACAGGTGCGGTACGAATTAGTTTCAGCTTTTTTTTTATACCTGGTTTAATATAGATCTCTTTCATGCAGGTTTCTCCCTATTGCCCTCCGCAACTTCATCCACTTTCGTTGTCATCATTTTGTATAGTTTGGTGTTTTTGGGGAATTCATCTTTGAAAGGAACAATTCCATTTCCAACGAATAATAGTCCTTGACCACTATCTGAATTGGTCACATAACTAAGCTGCGTATCAGATATATTCAGTAAATCAGCAAGCTCATTTCGATCTGACGTTGCTTGATTGAGCATCATCAAAAAATCTGAATTGGAAAGCATTCGCCGCGCAAGTTCGGATTTAAGCAAATCCTCTACATTTTGTGTAATTCCCGTAGGTACAGCGCCCCACTTTCTTGCACGTTTATAAAGTTCAAAGAGGAAATTAGCAGAATATTCGTTGGCAAAGAGTAAATAAATTTCATCCAAGTAAATCCATGTTCGTTTTCCTTTACTACGATTAATCGTTATTCGGTTCCACACTTGATCGAGTACAATGAGCATTCCCATTGTTTTAAGCTGTTTCCCCAAATCTTTAATATCAAAACATACAAAACGATTATTGATATTTATGTTTGTTTTATTGGAGAAAACCGATAAATTACCTTTAACGTATAATTCAAGTGCTGTTGCTAGTTGAACAGCTTCATCCTCGTTCTGTATTTTCAACTGCTCGTAAAAGTCATAAAGTGTTGGTACATCTTTAGGGTCAAATGTCTGTAAATACTGTTTGTAAGTGAGTTTTAAGCAACGGTCAATAATAGACTTTTCTCTTGGGGTAAGACCGTAACGTCCACCAATAAGCACTTCACACAGTGACAATACAAAGTCAGATTTAAGTGATAACGGATCGTCGTCATCGGCATAATCTATCGTCATATCTAGCGGATTAATATAATTTTTTGATCCAGCGGAAATGTGAATGACTTCACCACCAAAATTGGTGACGAGCTTTGTATACTCCCGTTCGGGGTCAATAATAATCACATCATCATCGGTATTTAGTAAAACATTAATCATTTCACGTTTGGCTGCGAAGGATTTACCTGATCCAGGCGTTCCCAAAATAAAACCATTTGGATTTTTCAAGGAAAGTCGATTGAACATGATCAGATTTCTCGAAACCGCATTAAGGCCGTAATACATGCCTCCCTCTTGAAATAACTCCTGATTGGTAAAAGGCATAAAGATAGCTGTACTTTCTGTCGTTAACGTACGGGAAGCCTTAATTAAATTCAGACCATAAGGCAAGCACGAATTTAAGGCGTCCTCTTGCTGATAATGAAGGGTTCCCACTTGGCACAAAAACTTGTTGGCAATAGCCGTAATCTCTTTTCCGTCTTTATTAAGAGTTTCAAGATCGTCTGCGAAGTGGATGATGATGACATTTGTAAGGAACATTTTTTGGTTTTTGTTAATTAAATCATTAAGAAGTTCCTTGGCTTCATCAAGGGAATGTTTTAATTCATGTGGAATGAATGCTTCCAGATAGCCATTTTTCAGGCTGCGCTTTTGGTATTCAATCTTATTAGCTTCCATCCCTGTAATTTGTCTTTTAACTATTCGAAGCGCCTTATAAGCATCAACCGATTTAATATTCATCGATAACAATAAATTGAAACTAAAATCAGTCATGTCACTTAAGAATTTGTCGTTAAGAAATGTAGGTAAATCCCTGATATAGATAGCTCTTGCAAATTTATCACCGATAATCATGTGATCACGTTTAAAGGTAAACGCGTCCGGAGCAATTAAATCCTTTGTAATCAATCCTTTGCGTCTATGTTCGGTGGGGTCGTATCTAAAATGACCTTCGTGCCCCATGCGATAAACATCATGCAGGAGTTCCAGTCTTTGATTCAAATCCAGTCCAAAAATGGAACTACCCATACGTTTGAATACATTCTGCGTTTCATTTTCCATTCGCATAAAGGTATTACGAGCATCATCTACCGAACTTGCCTCAATGGATATGGTAATGAATTTCTCTTTTTCAATTTCATTTTTACCACCGACAATTTTCTTCTTCAGCATGTCGTTATATTCATCCCGGAACGGCTTAAGATGATCGTCTCTGTTTGTTACTTTCAATTTTTCTTCAAAATCCTCTTTATTGAAGTTTTTATTTGTGATAGTTATTTGTAAATCAACGGTATTATCGAAAAAATTAAGAAACTCGCAATATTTAGAAAATACTTCCTCCTGGTCTTCCTGCTTTCCAACTTGATAATTAATATCCTTGAAAGAAAAAGATTTCGAAAATTTATTTTTCCCATGTAACAAAATACCATCATCGAACGCATGCGAATAAGGAATAGATTGCTGTGAGGTTTTAGGAATCCGAACTTTCTTTTTTGAACTCTTTTTGCTTAGAAAAGATAGCACGATTATCCCTCCCTTTTTCTTTAGCATCAGATAACATCTCGAACATATTTAGGGTGACATACTTCCTTTTTTGCGGATAAATCAACTCATGTTGAAGGACCGACTTTATAAATTGCTCAAAAGTCATACCGTTGTAGTTAAAGTACCCGACTAAAAATAATGGCATTGCAATGAAAATAACAATCCAACTTGCTGTATCCGAACCTACAATATCTTTCCCAAACCAGTAGAGAGGTACATTTATCATGATGGCTATTATCGTACATATCAATTGTCGTAAATTTAATCCCATAATCAATTTTTCCTTATACGTTCGAATTTCTTTAGGAATCCGAATTTCAATCATATCTTTCTCACCTGCTTCCCCCTACCTCTATGCTCCTGTTAATTTCCTAGCCCAATTACCCGATTTTATGACAACAAGCAGCAGAGCCAATGCGGATAGTAGACCTTTCCATATTTCTATATCTGCGCCTCCGGTGAAACCACTAAAGGTAACACTAGACATAACTGCTGCGTAGATAACGCAACCAACGATGATAATAATACCTTGGAGACAAACCGCAGCATAATCCATAATGAATTTTCTTCCTGTTCCGGAAAGGGAATCATGAATGAAGGTTGCAATCGGTATTGGAGCAACGGCGGTATAAATAAGTAATTCAAACAATCGGCCAAATACAATGAGCATGATAACAATTTTTATACCTTGTAAAGCCCACTGAAAAGGCATGAGCTTAATCCAGAAAAGCTTTTTATCAAACCAACCCATATCGTCATACTCCGCTTCTAGAGCCGTAAAATCGACATTATATAATGAAGCATTTGAACCAGCAGTACCAACGATGCTCGTAAGATATGACGATACATAAAAGATGATCTCCAATAAATCAAAAACATGTTCCATCACGAATTTAGCAAACACTAATTTCACCAAACAAGATACAACGGTTTCCCATCTAACAAATGAAAAGTTCATGGATTTATTAAGAAAGTCGAGCAAAAAATATAGAGTTAACAGACTATAAGCTACAGGAAGTATCGCTTGATGAATTTCTTTAATAACGGTATAAAGCCCTGGATAGGAAGATAGACCTTGATTAACTAAGTTTGTTATTTCACTGATTATTGCCGTAAACCCATCAAATGCATTCTTAATATCATCTACTGGAGAAGACAGATTCCACCACCACCTACAACCCTATTTATTTGCTTCGTTTTCATATTGATAGCATAATGGATGTCCATAATGGAGCAGTCTACGACTTGATCACACGCTGACTGCTCCTCACTTTTACAGTCCAAACAACGAGAGGGATTGAGTAATTCCGAATACTAGGAATCCTGACGCTAACGTTTTCATGCCCCGTACTTTACCGTCAGCATCGTCATTTTTGAATCCTAATGCCAACTGTACCGCACCGAAGAAGGCAACAATTAATCCTATCCGTCCCAACCAAGCAGCAATTACATCAATAACTGCATCCAACTTATCCATACCAACCGGATCACCTGGCGCCGCCCCATATGCGTTGGTGGCTACCAACGTCAGAACAATAGCAACACAAATTGATTTTAAAGCAACTTTATTAGTAAAAAGATTGGGAAACTTATTTTCAAGGTAATTCATTTGACATTTCTCCCTTTGGGTTTGAATTTAGTTAATTAAATTAAAGCATCCATTCGTTTCTCTATATCATCTATTTCCTCTATGTTAACAAGATCAATTTCTTCTTTTCGTTCTTCTAGGCTTTGATCGGGAACTCGCAAATTGAACGACTCTAAGAACGGCTCTAACGTAGGTTCATCAATATTTATCTCCAACCCCATTTCAAAATCGAAATAATTGGCTTCGTTAGCTTCATAGAGAAGTTTATAATTAGGATGAGATTCGAGCTTAAACTTTTCACTGTAAAAGGGCCTTAACCCACGGATGAAAAGGATACAGCTTTTATCTGGCATTTGAGCGATTTCGTCAACGGTCATTAAATCCCGTCCTTGGCTTGCATAGCTTACATTGGATGAACTATTCCTTCCTCTTGACTGACTTGTGTTTTTCGTGTCAATGGTCTGCTTACCGAGTCCCTTATTCACCCAGTCAAGAGTTGATCGTTCTTGTCCCCCAAGGAACAAGATCGTGTCACAGTTACCTATAATCGTCTCCCATGAGTCCTTATACAACCCCTTAAGTTGACTCATATTTTGTAAGATAACTGATACTGAAACGTTACGGCTTCGCATCGTGGCAATCAGTTTATCAAAATCTGGTATCTGTCCAATGTTTGCAAATTCATCCAACCAGAACTTTACGTGATGCTTCAAGCTGCCGCCACTTACAAAATCAGCTTGATAATACAATGAATCAAACAACTGTGCGTACATCATAGCTACAATGAAATTAAAGGTTGTGTCGCTATCAGGAACAAGGACAAACAACGCTGTTTTTTCATCTCCTAGCTTGTGTAGTTCTAGATCATCATCCATCAACAAGCGTTCTACTTCCTCAATTCCAAACGGTGAAAGTCTAACTCCTGCGGATATTAGAATACTTTTTGCCGTCTTTCCAGAAGCCATTTTAAAAATATCGTATTGTTTTACAGCAATATGATTGACGTTTTTCTCCCTTAGTTTCTCAAACAAAAAATCGAATTCACTCTTAAAATCTTCCTCGTCTTCTTTTACTTCAGCCAGACGGAGCAAAGCGAACACCGTTTTAAAATTTTGTTCAAACGTTGGAAGCTCATAAAAGATATAGAGAAATACTGCTTGTAATAATGCTGTCTCTGCCTTCTCCCAGAAAGGATCACCACCGCTTTTACCGACATTAGTGTTTTTTATTAGGTTATTAATAACCTTTAAAATGTCACTTTCCTTTTTCACATAAGCAAAGGGATTATATCTACAACTGGATGACATATCGATTAGATTGAATACCTTAATCTTGTATCCTTTCTTTTTTAAAGAAGAACCCGTGTCCCGCAACAATTCCCCTTTTGGGTCGGTGATTACAAAGCTTGTATTTGCTTGAAGGATATTCGGTTTTACAAAAAATCTGCTTTTCCCTGTACCCGCGCCACCGATAGCTAAAATATTTAGATTTTTTCGCGATTTTTTTGTATTAAGACTTAATCTCTCTGTATTTGTTAAAATGATGTTTTGGAATTTATCCTTATGTTTGATACTCTTCCTCTCGGAATTACCACCCCATCTAGCCGTTCCATGTTCTTTACCTGTCATCAAATTTTTCTGTGTTGTTACTTTATGTAATACATAAAGTGAAACAACGATTAGTTCTATAAACAGGATTTGTAACGTTTTTTTGCTTGGTTTTATAAAAATATGATTCTGGATACTCTCTAAAGTTGCTTCACTGGTTTTTTCTATGTCGAAGGTTTGTATGTTGAATGGTTTTTCTGAGGATGTAATTACATAATGCAGATGTAAAGTGAGGTAAGCGATAATGATATACATGAAGTAGCATAACAAGATAAAACTCCTGAGTTGTTTCTTCCGTTTATCTTGCTCGTTCATCGACCCCCTCTCTCCTTATTTTTGTTTTTTGAGGGAGGAGCCTGTTTTTGTGTTTCCATTAAAGGTTTGATTTCCTGGCGTCTTTCTGCAAGTGATAGACGTCCTTTAACGTCATCCTTTACAGTCCGATCATCACCTTTTAGCCGCCCAAGTTTTCCATCAAGCGTAGTCCGATCTTCTCGATCAATACTTTTCGGATGGCTATCTACGTCATCGACCGCTTTTATCGGTTCTTTTTCTTTTGGTTCAACTATTGAAGTATCAATCACAGGGGTTTTATTTACATCACGATTTATCTTGAGGAATTCTGGAATTTCTTCATTTCCAGAAGAATATGGGGAACCGATTCTTTCATTATCTTCAACGATATTATTATTTTTAACTACCCTTTCACTATCGGGGAGTTTCTTGACTTCTTCCTGGACCTGACTTTGATTTACAATCGTCTTCGTTTTGTCATCATTTCCAGTGTTTTCCTTCAGTGATAATTCACATGGTTGTTGTCCCTCATTCTCAATCTTATTAGTCGAAATTTCCTTACCACCTAGTTCCCTTTCAATCAATTTTTCTAAAACTAATTTGATACGACTTTCTTCACCCTGTTTGTAAAAAACGGAATATTGATTTTGGTCTTTCACCACCGCATATGAAATGTGGTTTTTTTTCGCAAGTTCATTAAAGGCTTTAAGTTGATTTTGATCCAGATCTAATATTTTGATTTCATCTTTAGATTGAATAAGTTTCCTTAATGCCATTTCTCCAGGTTTATCAGACTGTTCCTTTGCTTTCCGAATCAAAAGCAACAACATTTGCTTAATTGCTTCATTCGTCATTTTAGCGGATTCTCGGGATAAATCTGCACCTAATCGGGTAACTATTGTTGAAATATCTCCGCCGATCTCAGACATGTGTTGCCTCCTTTAAATTACATATCTTTCGTTTCCTCGATATCATCCAGCTACGAAATACAATTAGTCAAATTGAGAACGGTGATCCACCAACATACAAACCCTAATGAAGATTTGTGAAATTCTAAAAATCACCCTTTTCGAGATACTGCCTGTCCATGTATTCCCTACCCTTAAAGAAGATCATCACAAAAATAGTCAGTTGCTTAACTTTTTAAATCAAATGACTGATGACGAAGTAAGAACAATTCAAATCCTGCTTACCACTAAAATCACTCCAGTGCTAAAAGGCATTGCTCCAATTGTAAAAGCCATTGATGAAATAGACGAACAAGAAGGTAATCTTTTATTAAACCTCCTTTATACGAAAGTGAAAATTTTCACAAATAGTATGGTGGGGGGGTCAAAAATCACCTCATCCTATTCGGTAATTATATTGTAACATTTTACTTTTTATGTAATATAAGTCTATATACCCATTTGTATCATTTTTTTCCCTCTCGATACGGCCCCCTCTTTGGTTTCAGTCTTCGCAAACAGAATTTTATTTTTTTGATTCAACGTCTTTTCTATCTCCTTAAGCATGGATAATTGATTTATTGATCTATTCAGCTTTTCCTTTAACTGCCCGATTTTCATTTCATACGATTGTTGTTTTTCTGAATAGGATAAGAATTCATTTTCTTTAATCACCATTTTTTTCAACTGATTTGTTGCCTTTTTAAATTTTTCTATTTCTGTATTATATTTCTTTTTTAAAAGCATTTTCTTAAACGTTGATGATTGTACTTCTTCGTATATCGGTTTGTATTTAGAGTAAACTTCAATGGTATGGATCACGATCTTCATTTTACGATTCATTTCATTTGCATCATTTATGACCTCATTTAACTCCTGTTGTTGATGTTTAGTGTTATCTATCGCTTGTTTCAAATCGCTTCGACTTTTCAGATTTTGATTTATTATAAACTTTAGTTGTTGAGACAGTTTGGAAATTTCAATATCTGATTTAAAATTCCTTTTGGCGGTATTTCTACCCTTTGAATTATCAGCATTACGAACTGTCAACATCCGAAGTAGAGCAATAGTCAGGATGAAATTAACGGCCAATGTTCCCCTTTTAAATTGATACTGTCGCGCAGCATCAATAACTTGATTTCGATTCATTTTACTATTAAATTGATACTTGAACTTCACTTTCGATTCTTTAAAATTAAATTCACCAAGTCGAATACGCTCATTAATTTTATCCTCTGTATAATCGTCTCCAAGTGTTTTACCTCTTACCGATCTCTCCATATCTGGATGTCTGAATGTCATATACTTTACTGTCCCCTGCTTCATTGTGTATCCAAGCTGATTCATTTGAGACATAAATCCTTCAAACGATTTTGAGGATTTTATGACTTTATCGATATCATCTTTAATATGTGTTTTCCATGAGTTCCCGCGCTTATCTTCCTTCCATTCCTTATAGGATTTTGAAACAGTATCCTTATTAAACGGAATGACACTAAGGTTATAATCCTTCGCAACTTCATCTGAATAACCCCTTGCGTCCTTAAGACTTTGCTTGCATGCGTTGAATTTCTTTCCTTCCAGCGAAACTGAATTAATAATAATGTGATTATGATAATGTCCTTTGTCCATATGAGTGCTGATGATGAATTGATATTTATCTTCAAACATTTTTCCAGCCCACTTCAATCCAATCTCATGCGCTTTGTATGGATCAGTAATTTCATGCTCTTTAAATGATTGAATAAAATGAAAGCCAAGTGTTCCTGATTCCTTATCATGCTTTTTCTTATTTCCAATCATTTGTTTATAAGCAAGCTTCTCATTAGTTGCACAATTCACGCCTGTCACTAAGAAGCCATCGTCTGTTTTTTTCTCATTGACGATGTATTTTAGGGATCGGTTTAATGTGGTCCGTATGGTAATTTGCTTTATGTATGGCAAAATGAATCATCCCCCATCGTAAAATTTTTCAATTTGACTGTAGATGTCTACCAACTGATTCTTCAAATACTTAATTTCATCCATACTAATATGTCCCACTTCATTAGCACGATGTGCAACTTGGTTAATGTTATTACCGATCTTATTTACTTCGTATACCAGTTTCTCAACTTGCGAAAAATCTTGTTTAATAATGTACCCATCTAAAGCCATTTTCCGAAGGTACTTACTTCTATCAAGCTCTGAAACCTCTGCTTTTTTATCGATTATTATCATTTCATCGTTTGTCACAAAGAACTTAATTTCTTTATCTCTATACCTCTTTTTTGCCACAGAATCACCTTCTATCTTAGGGGGTTTTAGGGCGCAGCCCTAAGTAAAATTAGGGTATTAGGGGGAACCCCTAACAAGCAATTTTCTCGGAAGTGTAGCTACACTTCCAATGCTTGCTAACATACCCTAACATACCTACACATACCTCACCATTATATCATCTTTCGAGTTCCTGAAAATAATGTAAGGTAATTCTTGACTTTAATTCCTTTATTGTGTTTAATGGTATTCATCGGCCGATAATTACCATTATCAGGAGGAAACGAAAATCTTCAAAGTGCTTTTAACTCTATCTTTGCTAACTATCTTTATGCCAATCTACTCTTCTCATATTACTTCAGCAGCAGCCGAAGATGAAACTACCTTAACCTTTAATCTTGATTCAATATCTCAATCAGAGTTAACAGGAAATTTGGACTTTATTAAAAATTATATTAATAAACCTGGGAACACAGTAATTTTTAAAGGGGAAAATATCGAAAAGCTGTCGCTTTATGAATCGATTTTTCAACCACTACATATACCATTGTTTTTGGATAACGATGAATTTTCTAAAATTGAACCTAATGCCCAACTAGATGAAGGCGCACCTACTGTTAATGGTGAAAAAAATATAGTCGTCCCCATGGAAACAAATTTAATAGTAGTATACAATGCCAACGGCAAAGTCACTGTTCTTCAAAATGAAGAGCCTTTAAAAGACATAAGTCAAGTGAAATCGATTAAAAAATTTGTTGACACAGATAATGAGAATCAGTTTATCGATCAATTTCAAAATGATATGAATTCTAAGTTTTCTCCAAATAACTTGACCCATGCTTCCCTAGCAGCGGCACAACAAGGCGATATCTTAACTAGCATTAGAAAATCATTTTCTATAAATGGCTCATACACTGTGCCAAGCGGAACTTCAGTAAGCTATATCGCTGGTAAAGCTGTCACCGATTATGTTTTATATGCGAATAGCACAGGTACTCATTTTTATGTTCTGGCCGATTCTCAAATTTCACCTGCTAGCGTAGCAGATTCGAATAGCTCCGTATGGACTGCTGGCTATAAATCCAATATTAGAACCAATTCGAGTACAAATTATTTAATTAACTGGTCGCCAAATACAACTGGTCTGTCTTTAGATAATAGTACCCAATACCAAATAGGTGCGAGTGCTAGCGGAACGGGAATTGAACTGAGCTTTAATTATGCTTGGCAAGGTAAACCTTCGACTGTTATGCAGGGAATAGGCAATAAAACCACTGGACTTACCACAAACTATTATCTAAGTAATGGAAGTTCTACTTCTGGGTATGGACTTTCCAGTTCAATGTTTACGGCTGGTCATGGGGCTTTAATCAATGCAACTAACAAAGTATTATCCTTCTCATCAAGTCATCAATTTGGCAATGGAAGCTTATATTCAAGTGATCTCTCATGGTATACCACAACTGCAACTAATTTATCTTACAGTTTTTATTAATTAACCATATATCCTACCTAAGAGAGTATGCTATCTCTTAGGTAAAATTATTTTCTGAGGTGGGAAGAAGGATATGATTAAGCTGTTTCTAGGATGTACATCTCTCATTTCCGCAGTAATTATAATTTGTACTGGATTTATTATATCAAGTCTTAGTTCAGTACATAACGCTGGCACTATTAATGCAGGTGCATTCAGGTATAATTTGTTTAATATCAATTTATTTTGGTTTGCGTTGCCTGTCGTACTGGTTGTTATTGGTTTTATCTTGTTGTACTCAGGACGTAACTACAAAGAATAGACAACCTATTACTTACACACTTTGAGAATAGTAGTTTTGAGCCTATATTGAGAACGCTAAACAAATTAAAGAATAATTCATTAGAATTGGGCTGTTGGAAAGTTCCCGACAGATATTTTATTTAAGACGAGTAACCATTCATCTTGTTCCGTATATCTCCTCCGTGGTCAAAGTTATCTTTGTCGTTGCGGCTGCCTTTCCCCGCATTGTATATATTCTCTTGCATCGGAATTATGCGCTCTGGATAGTTCAGACATACAGATCAAGGATCGGACTGGTCACTTGACGATAAGAAAGAGTAAAGGTGGTAGGGAACCGATCGCGCTATCTGGGGTCGATCGGTATCATTTGAGCTGTTACCGATCATTTGAAAGATTTGAAATTATATTTCTTTTGATGAGGGTTAGGTGATAATAGATATAGCAAATTATAAAATGATAGAAAAGAGTAATGAGACTCCCCGCAGCGATTAAAATCATTTTATCTAAAACAAAACCACATTACCTTCCTTGTTGACTATAATTATCCCATTTATGAAATAATCTTGATACGACTTTCTTCACCTTGTTTATAAAAAACCTACGAGCATATGAAAAGACAACTTCCATCGAAGTAATAAGTCCTATCCCATCTACAGCCGGAAACGGATATCCCGTAGGTTCCTTTTTATCATTCTCTGCGTTTTCTTTTAATGTTAGTAAGAGTTCCTTCATTTGATTTGTGCCTGCTATATATTCTCGAACTGACTCTTTACTAATTAATATGATTAGTTTAGGTTTCTTCATTAACATTCAATTACAAAGGTAAGTTCTTAAGATCTTCCTAAAATACTAAGCGGCCCAAGAGATGAACGATATCACCCTGATTAACCTTAATGTGTCTACACTAATCAAATCTAACAAGAAAACCAAAGCTACACCTGATAATACGCCACAAAGTATAGCGCTCCACAGTATCCTTTTCTTCATACGATCCAATCCTCCTCTCATATCAGGTTGTTCTATCTCGATCCGTAAGGAACAGTAACACCTCACAGGGTAAGCACGGTATCCTCCAATCTGTTACCAGCCTTCATCGGCTCAGACGTACACGCTAAACCTACAGAACGCTCCGCCACCTATGTCGAGGACCGGCAGACCTTAAGGAGAACCCACACGAAAAACAAACGGCCAAGGCCCATGCCGGTAGGGAAATAACTAGAACTACAG
Source organism: Paenibacillus sp. Y568 (assembly GCF_059445545.1). Classification (NCBI taxonomy): domain Bacteria; kingdom Bacillati; phylum Bacillota; class Bacilli; order Caryophanales; family Paenibacillaceae; genus Paenibacillus; species Paenibacillus sp. Y568. The sequence goes on along the minus strand of NZ_JCAIUM010000027.1, from coordinate 30,749 downwards.
CAACCACAATCCCCTAGAAAGCCCCATAGGATAATCAAACAATCCCCTAGAAAGCCCCATAGGATAATCAAACAATCCCCTAGAAAGCCCCATAGGATAATCAAACAATCCCCTAGAAAGCCCCATAGGACTCCCACCAACCCCCCACACTAGAAGAAGTGTATTGGAACTTGGTACATTTATAGATATCCATCGTGTATCTTTCTGCGGATGCTCTTTATCTGGACCTTCCTCTAATTCGATAAGGGTCAATGTTGTTTGGGCACCTCTACCTTTACCAGATACATTCACAGTGACTTTTCCGCTAGTCACTAACAGATCAACAACATGCTGAAAAGAAGATAAAGACATACCCCAACCCTTCGCTAACTTACGCTGAGAGTCCGTCATTTTCTTATCAGGAAGTTGTTCTAAAGTCTTCAAAATATCACTGGCCCATTCATGAAAGTGACTTGACTTCCTTAGTTCCCTTGGCTTGGCTTTTTCCCATATTTGATACCCAAATGCAATACCTGACAAATCAGAAATCCATCTAGCTGAAGGACCTAGTGGTGATATTTCTTTATAGGCACTAGAAACCTTTCTTGATACATCTCGTAACTTCATAGGTTCATCTAAACGATGATTCCACACGAACAATTCACTTTCTGTATCTTCTTGGCTATATCCTGCTGCCTTGAAAGCCAAAGCAAGGGTGTACGCAGTGTTGTCTCTTTTCCCTCTCTCTGCGCCTTCTAGGAGCCTCTTAATCGCCGCATGGTTTAGTAATCCATTACTCTCTAACTTAGCAGTTCTAACGCTTTCCTGAACGCTCTCATGATTAATAGCATACCAATCATTTAATTCATCGAAAGAGATTCGTTGTTCTGTACGAAAAATAGTGTTTTCACTTGTAGGTATACGGAAATATCGTTCAGCTCCAATAGCTTGTCTATCGGCTCCTATCATTTCGCATATAGCTAACTGGATCTTTTTGTATTGTTTGATTGCATTAGAGTAGGCTTTACGGGGTTTATCCAACACAAAATAGACGTGAAAGCCGCCACTTGGTGTTTGAATAACCATGGTAGGCAGCGGTAATCCTGCACCTGTGATCCTATCAAACAGATCTGGCAGAGAGAGACCTACATTCTGACCATTCTTCACATCTACATCAAGAACAATCGTATTCAACCAGCGTAGAGTAGCCTCTTGTCGCTGATCGTTACGATAAAATGTATTGGGTGTATAGTATGTATAGCTTTCCGTAAACACGGATAGAGTCTTATATGTACGACATGCTTTAAAATTCTTACAATCCTGACTGACATATACCCAACCAAGCTCGAGACTATGACCACTTTGGGTTTGCTCAAACCGTTTCGGCTTCTCGGTTAACTGATGACCAAATACATTTTTAAGAACCTCATGTTCAAACTCTACTAAATTAGTTACTGTAGACATAAAAAAGCTCCCATTTCCGCACCACGCCTAAAAAAGGCAATAGGAAATTAAGAGTTTGGACTTTACTTTCTTTTCGCAAGTAGGGTATAATATCCCCATAACAAACGAATAATTAAAGTAAAGCACAACTCTGGGGCTTTATGAATGAAAATGTTTTGGCGACTGATTCATTCATAAAGAAAGACGTGGTGCTTTATTTTTCATGTAAAAATATCATTTTTTCCATAAATCTCTAACTCTACTAATACTATACGACAAAAGATTTACAATTGGCAAACGAGCAACTTTTCTCCTTTCCGTACCAAAACGGATGTTTTGACCCTCTTTTCCGTACCAAAACGGATGTTTTGATCCCTTTTTCCGTACCAAAACGGATGTTTCGATCACTTTCGACATTAAGCGACATGCCTGATGGGAGAAATTCATGTATTTTAAATTATTTTCGATCCATTTCCGTACCAAAACGGATGTTTTGACTTTTTTTCCGTACTAAAACGGATGTTTTGATTTTTCCCGTACTAATATGGATGTTTCGGCCCGAAATTTGGGGTTAAATCCGGTTTGGTTATACGGAGATAAATATGAAATAAATTAAAAATAGCGATTCCAATCATCTACTAGGATGAAGAATCGCTATTTTTATGTGCTGTTGCTTTTACGACCGACACATTTTATCTTGGAGTATAGATGTTCTGCGTATAATATTTTCCATATGAATATCCAACTTTCTCCGATTCCTTTCAGGATTTGGAGTGATACTGAAATTTAAAATCTCTTTACCAGTCAATCTCCATTTGTTTGGGTGGCTCATTTTCAATCGGTACTGGTGTACTTATGAATATAGGATTTTTAACTACAGATAGATAACGATCCGCTAGCCCTTGTTTTTTTCCGCTATACTCGTAATTATCAATAAATCCTACCTGCTTTAGCTCCTCACAAGCTTGTGTGATACGCTCAACAATCTTATAAACAGGCATAATCGGTTGGCCACCATCTATGAAGTGAAAGTGACTGGCTAAGGTCGAAATTTCCAATTTCACCGTGTGAGCTGAGGTATAAGAGGATATAAGCCAGTACATACCCTGCGCTAAATAGGATTTTAGGTCATTCATTAAAATGAGCGAAACATCAAACAGTGTACCGTTTGCGTTAGCCTGTACAAGCCATTCAGGCAACCGAATTTCGAACTTTCTTTGAAAATGATCCGTTGTCCCTACCTTTCTTCTAAAAACGATCTGATCAATTAAACGAGTGAGCGCTATTTCCTCATATTCAGCATCAACCGACTGCTGGTATTGAGTCAACGTCACCTCAATGTCTTTAAGACGTATTAGAGATGCCTGAATTCGCTGATAGTTCTTAGCCCCATCGGTCATGCCTAATTCATTCAATAAATCCATGTATTTCAGTTTAATGACAGGTGAGTTATCGTTTTGTTTGAACCATATACTTTGAATTGCTCCCATAACTCTTGCATCATATGTAGTAAGTACTTCACCATTTTTACTTTTAATATGCACTGATTTAACACCCTCGACCGTAACTCCATTAGGATTTACCCCCTTTTTAGGGTTGGCTGAAAATAGAGCGTGTTGAGCAATATTAGTATTAAACGGAACCAGTTCTTTTAAATAATCAACTGACTTAACTCGAAGTGCCCTTTCGAGAATATCTACTTTTGCCTGGATTAGTAATTGTTCGGGATCATCCGTTTTCAGTCCACATTTCAGCTTTTCCTTCAGCGTTTCAGCCTGTTGATTCGCATACATAAATAATAGTTTTGTTTGAAATTGCTGATAAAAGTGCCTACTTAAAGATTCAATCGTTTCAGATTTCACTGTAGAGGCCTTTAAAGGATCCAAATAGCGACTGTGAATTTTGTCTACATATTCACCAGCTAATCGATCGAGTTCACGTTCTAACTCTTCGTATGATTCAGTCATAATCTACTCACCACCTTTATGCTGCTTCTCAATGAGATCAAGTTCCTTTTCTAAAACGTAATTTATAAAGCGCATTTTAAATCCCTTTTTCTCTTTCTTAGCCAACTTATTAAAGCGAGCTAACACATCATTCCGGATTAAATACGTATCACGGGTATGCGTCTCTTCTACAAGTGGCTTTCTCTTCTCAATTTCTCCATGGTAATAGCTTAAAAAGGTATTAGATTGTTCAACTTCATTGTTACTTTTCGTTGAATCATTTATCTGTTCAGTTTTAATATTACGTTTTTCTGAATTCTTATTATATTCATTTGATTGTTCCAATACTAATGACTCGTTTGTTTCTTCAGTTTTATTATAAATTACTGATCCCTTTATCTGTTCAGTTTTTTGATTCAAATGAACTGATTCAGTTAAATATTCATTTTCACTGTTATTTATTACTGTTACATCTATCAGTTCTGTTTCTTTATGGATTTTTAATGAATTATTTTTCTGTTCATTTTTTTGTTTCAAATCATCTGATTCACTTATTTGTTCAGTTTTACTTTTACTTAATTCTGTTACATTTAAAGGTTCTGTTTGCTTGTTGTTTTTTAATGATTCGTTTTTCTGTTCAGTTTTTAGTTTCAGTTCAACTGAATCGTTTATTTGGGATTCAGGTTCCTTCTTATTAGAAATAGGTTCTACTGGGGCTGGGCTATGGCTTTCTGTATCATAAAAACCAATATTCGAAAGATTCTTTTTATTTCTGGCCATGGGCTAAAACCTCCTGCATTAATTCAAAATAGGCAGCAACCATCGGGTTATTTGCATCAGACAATACAGCAGGGATTCCCTCATAAGCAGTAGAGCTAGCAAAACGAATGGATCTTGGAATAATTGTAGTATACATGTGATATTCATGTTGATCGCAATATTGTCGAGCCTTCGCCAGCATTTCAGAGTGTAGGACCGTTCTGGAATCCACCATCATGCCAACAATGCCATCAATCTTGAGGTTCGGGTTTTGTTTCTGTTGAAAGTCATTAATTGCATCGATGACCCTTACAATACCAGATACCGCAAAGGTTTCCGGAGAAAAGGGTATAATAACACGATCTGCAGCCACGAGCACATTGCCAGCTGTAAGGCCCATCGCTGGAGGAGTGTCTATAAAAATATAATCATATTTCTCTTTAATTCGATCTAATGGACCTTTCAATAGATGAAAGGGCTCCTTATACCTTTCTTGATTTGTGAGTACATCAAAATCCAAAAAATCCATATCTACATTGGAAGGAAGTAGGTCCAAGCGTTCCGTTAAATTAACGATTATATCTTCAATATTCTTACCATCAGTTAAAACATCATAGATTGTATTTTCGTAATTTTTAGGATTTTTTCCAAAGGCAAGCGATGCATTCCCTTGAGCATCTGTATCGACAATCAAAATACGAGTCTTCGGATACTTCTGCACAATGGCTGCAGCCATATTTGTAACAAAACTCGTTTTCCCCACGCCACCTTTATTCGCTGATACCGCATATACAATACTCACAACAATCCGTCCTCTCCCGAGCAATTAAATATAATACCAACATCATGTTCATATTTACTGTTCAGTTTTTCTATTTCAAATTTACCACACTGTCTATTTCAAACACAATAGATCACTCCCATATATTCAACTCAAAAAAGGATACATACCGGTACAATACCGGTAATTTGTTATATGAAAATAAATAAATTAATTTTAATCACGTATAAATACCAGTATTTATGTTAATAACAATAATTGTATACTGGTATTTATACGGTATTATTACATTCCTCCACCTTTGACATACCGGTGTTTTACCGGTATTATATAAACTATAAATATTCCGTAATGAGAGGATGATAAATATATGGTGATTTTTTCACTAGATTTAGGTAACAAACAAGTAAAACTGGTGTCCGAGAAAACATTAGAGATTAAAAGGGAAGCTGAAGCTTCCGGTAAAAAGAACAGCGATAAAAGTATCGTCGAAATGATCGGAGCAAGAGTATTACCATCACACTTTCTGGATTATGATGATCTAGGCGATCAGCGTACAGCTATTGCTTCGGATAAACCATTACAACTTGATAAATACATATCCGGTACAGATAAGGATTTCTCCTATGCCTGGGGAAACGATTTACACTTAGTTCATGCGGAAAATAAGTTTATAAGCACGATAGGCTTTGAAAATCGGTACAAGAAACATGAATTCCGCTTGCTCACGGATTTTGCTCTAGCTGAACTAGCAAGAGATTATGAAGAAGCCAAAACGGGGATTTTAGAGGTTATCGTTTCTACAGGAGTTCCAACAGATGACTTTAACGGAACAGCTGTTCAAGATATTACTCAAACTCTTATAGGCGATCATAATATTACTGTCAATCAAGAGAGTTTAAATATTCGGGTCAAAGAAGTACATGTGAATCCACAGCCCGTTGGTACAGCTTATAATGAGGTTTTGGATTTCGAAGGATATGTAAGAGAAGAAACTGCAAGTTTACTTGATGAGCAGGTCGTTGTCGTGGATATTGGAGGCGGTACGCTACTCATTGATACACTAAAAAATATGAATTTAAGTAACCCACGAAATCAAAAACCTACAGGGGCATATGAACTTTATGACCGGATTGTTAACTTAGCCACGGATGCTGGAATAAAGGGAATTACATCATTTGAGGTAGAACGTATCCTACGAGAAGGAAACGCCAAGGAAGGTTACTTCTTCAAACCCAATAAAAACGAATCTTTCCCTATTACAGCATACGTCAACAAATCTATTATTAAATTCACTCGAGAAGTTCTCAACACCATTAACACTACTCTAAAGGGAAGTCTTCGTGTAGATACGATGCTCTTTACAGGTGGTGGTTCAAATCTAATCAAACAAGAAGACATAAAAGAGCAATATAAGTATTCTAAATTTGTTGAAGACTCAGAAATTGCTAATGTTTTAGGCTTTTATAAGTATGCTAAAGCTATGGTGACAGCTAGATCGGAGTGATACACAGTGGGCAAGAAGAAAAGAATAGAGGTAACCTTTGACACAGAGAAGCATGCAGATATTCTTGCAGCCATGAAAAAGTTTGGAAACTCAGCTGGATTCTTGAAATTTGCCGCAATCCATTATATTAATAATTCACAAAACAATCATGACTCAGACTATCCCGATGTACCTGAAACCTATATACAATCGACTCAAGATCAGCAGCAACCTGATCGTAGACGCCTTCCTCCAGGATTTGGTGCCCAAGCTATAACTACACGTCTAGAGGAATAATCGCAGTGGGAGGAGGGAGCTCTAAAGTGGTTATATAAGCTCGTTAGTTATTCTATATATAACTACGAAAACTCAGTGTTAGGACTAGCTATATCTCATTAGTATGCTTCATTAATTTCCACATGAAATCATTACCAGGTACAGTCATTTCATCTTATGATATGCTAAAGCTCAATCCTACGTTTTGTGTAGTTTTGCTTACAGGGGGCTATCGATTAATTTCGGTGGCCTCTTCGCCGTTTTTCAAGGTGTAACATTTAAGAGTACGGTTTGTCTTTCTGAGAAGTTTAAGTATACGTAAATACCAATCTATCCATAGGTTAAACGAATCTCAAGAACGATCATCGTTGCTACAAAATAAAACGGCCTGCCGTTTTTCAACTATATTATTTTAGATGGTAGATTTTCGAATAACAGGTACTTATTATGTTGGTGCAAACAAAAACGAAGCGTCTGATTGAACAACCATCGGCTATTCAATCAGACGCTTCCTTCTTCCGTTTTTATTCACTTATCAAGTCTAGAGCAGATATCCTCGACTACTCCATTTAACGCAACCGTTTTATTTCCTCTTGTAGCTCCCGTACCTTTCCCATCGCATCAGCGTTGACCTTTTCCAGCTCGGTATTACTATTTTTCAATTCTCTTACCTCTAGCTCATGCCCTTGACGTAGCTCCTTAATTTCCTGATACAGATCCCGCAACTTAGCTGTCGTCTCTTCATTTGTCTTCTCAAGCTTAGCCTGGTATTCAGTACGGATCGCCAACAATTCACGTTCCTTTTCCATATCCTTACGCTCAGCCAAACGTTCGAGTTCTTGCATCTGTCTTTCAGTTAACCGATGTACATATTCATCTTTCATAGCCTGCAAATCGACCAACTCTTCTTCCAAATCCGTTACTTGTTTAATTTGTTTTTCGGTTATCAAGGTTAACTCATTAACCATAGTTTTCGATTCTTTATTTTCCTCGGCAGCAGCTTTGTATTCATTAACAAGTCCTGATAGAGTATCGACTTTTTGTCGATACTCCTCTACAAGTAAGTTGTCTTTTCTCGAGATTTCCTGTAGTTGCTCAAGTTGTTTCATTGTGGCTTCAGCTTCTTTTATCAGCCTTGCCCCTTCTTCCGTATGTTGTTTTAATTCCTTTCGCAATTCAGAAAGCTCTTGTTCTTGACCAAATATAACAGTAGCACGGTCTGTAACAATCTCCTCATGCTGCTGTATCTGCTCGAGACGTGCAGCTGCCTCCGTATGAACCATCCCAATGAAAAGATCCAACGGACGCCGCAAATGGTACTCTAATTCCTCTATCTGTTTGGTATAACCAGCTCCACTTCCTTCTTTCAAACGTTGCAACTCATAAAGCGCTGCCAATTGTTCAATAAATGCCTCTTGCGTATCTAAACCACTCTCTGCCGCCAGCCGTTCTAGTTTTCCCTTCAGCTCCGGGCTCACTTTGTATGCTTTCGTCGTTTTTGCTTCACTATGTATTTTCGGTTCATTCTGTGACATATACTTTCCTCCTTATAGTTAACCTTATAGTCTATATTTTATCACAGGTTAACCAAGTTAACTAGGTTAACTAGAAAAAGACAACTTGGAAAGGTCGGCATCCGTTATTACAACAAGTTCTATAAACAATGCAATCTCCCTCTTGAGATTGTCTTCCTGCACGAGTACCTGGTATTTAAGGTTAATAAATAGAAAATTAAATTTAAATCCAATTACCACAGTGGATTTTACTTCGTGGATCGCTTCACGCCCTGTCACAATCGAATAAGCTCAATCATGTTAGACATTTTTTAAAATGGGAAGGGTTGGGGTAGCGTGATCGGCAAAATGATCCTTTTTACCTGAATCAGCGAACATGTTCATAATTATTTGAAGTGTGGATCATTAATTTAACATGGCCCCGTTAAGGGGCCGCATTTTTCCACATTTACGAGGCGCCATCTTCGAATGTCATTCCTAAAATATAGTCTGAAGCTCTCTGTGCTTGCCCAGCCGCTTGTACAATCAGTTTATTATCTTCCTTAAGCTTCCGCAACCAACTGCTTACATAAGCTGCACTATTGTCTATAGTACTGTTATCTATCCCGGCAACTCCACAAAGCATAGCCGCGCCAATTTCAGCAACTAATTCTTCTTTGCTGTAACTTTCGTCCCCGAATGCGGCTATCTCTGTGATACCTGAACGATAAAGCCGCTTTTCATGTCCTGTGCTGTGTACATGCTCATGAAATAAGGTACTATAATATTCTTCGGGTTTCGCGTAATCGCATATAGGTGGAACACTTATAGAATCATCTGAAGGGCGATAGAATGCCCTTCCCGATGCAAATTGTACTGATGGAGCATCTTGGTATCCCTCACAAATACATTCAGCTTCCTCAATCGGGTCATGTTTAAAAGTTTGATCATTTCGTTTACTTTGTACACCTTCGCATTGTTTAATGTTAAACACTGTATAATAACGAAGAAAAGGGATTTTAGTCTTTTTCTTGGTTTTCTCGTCTTCTTTCTCTAACCATATCCAAAAAACAACTATATGCCCCTTCGCTCCCTTCTTTACGGTTCCTCCGGCTTCTGTTACCTGTTTATAGCTTGCATATTCACCAGGCTCCAATAATAGCGTATTAATACCTCTATAGGGCTTTTGGTTTTTCCAATTCACAGCCGCCCCAACATTCCAAGGTCTACGCCAAGGTACAACACCATTCTCCATTAGTTCAATCATTCGGTTGGTGATCATATCATAAATTTTTACGCTCATATTTTCCATCTCCCATATCTGTTATAATGGAGAGGCGAAAGGTCCTAATTTTTCGCCTCTACCGACCTACTCCCCTAAGAGAAGGTCGGTTTTTAATGTTTTCCGGGTATGTATTACCCCATTTATTTTATTTGCTTTTTTTCTAACGGCCAAATAGTCCAGAAACGCCTTAATCATTCCTAAAAACTGGATAATAACTTATAAACTTTCTGCTATAATCGCAAGGTATAAAAGCTCCTCATTCTGCATATTTCCCACCTCCTTTCAAGCTTGACATTTACCCTTATCACCCCTAATATTCGGAACCGCTTGCTGGTCTAGCCTAAGCGGCGATGAGCGGAAGGTTTTAAGGTTTTGAGCAGTTTTTTTGCTTGTAATCTTGCCTTGCCTTATGTAGTTTTCAATGAACAAAACATTCGTGTACCGTAGCCGTCGCAGATTTAAGATTATATAGGTTCTCGTAGGGCAAGGCTGCCCGAAGGGTCGACAAAAACCTTTTTGAGTGTTCTTCTCAAAAAGGTTTTTGCGCCTTGCGTGGAGAGGTTCTATGTGATCCCATGCGACCAGATGGCTACGGTGCATGAATGTATTCTTTGAACACGGAATATGGTAAGGTTGCACACAAAAGGACGTCTGCGAAACAAACCTTCCGCTTCATCGACTCAGGCATGCATCATGGGTGTTTCTTCCCCGATTATTCGAATTGGGTCTTGGAACGATGGTGAAATGAAGCGTAGCGGAGTGAAATCATGGTTCCGCCCTGCTACGTAAAACATGATGGTTTATGGAGATGGAGCGATAGCGCAAGCGGAGAAAACTATGCTGTTGGAGCATTACCCTAGAGGTATGTTGCTTCCCTGATTATTCGAAATGGGTCTTGGAACGATGGTGGAATGAAGCGTTAGCGGAGTGAAAGCTTGGTTCCGCTCTGCTTCGTAGAACTTTATGATTTTTGGAGATGGAGCGTTAAGCGTAAGTGGAAAAAATCATGATGTTCGAGCGTTACCCCAGAGGTATTGTGCTTCCTTGCGAGTTCCGTTAAGAATCCAAATGGAACCCGGATCATTTTCCGGGGTCGCTTGAGATTTAGGAACTATAAACCGCAATAATACCAGCTACATGTGTTCCAAGACCATTATCGTCAGAATAGCTGTTTGTATAATCTACTGTTGATATTCCACCCGCGATTTTTAAGTCTGGATGGTCGGAAACTCCCGTATCAATTATTGCAATTTTTATTCCTTTCCCTGTAATTCCCTTCTCGTGGGCTTCCTTTATATTCATAATCTTGACATTCCAATTTTCGTACTCATTAGGAAACTCAACTGTTTTTATTTCCGATATGTCACTATTTGTTGATATAAATATATTACCGTTCCTATTTTGATGCGTCACCCCAGCGATAATGTGAATTATTATGATAATAGTAAAAAAATATTTTAAGTTCATTCTATTAACCTACTAGATTTTTTTTTGAAAATCCATTAATATAGTCAATTGTAACATCATCCCATGTAGAAAGGTTGAATTTTATGAAAAAATTGGTATGTGGTTCTATGAGTATGCATTAGTACTATCTTTAGGTCTATTAGCTCCTATTGAGGCATTTGCAAAAGATAATAGTCCTCACATCAAGAATCACTCTTTTAGGACTATTAACGATTCAAAGATTGATTCCGTTTTGAAAGGTTCTAGAGAAGTTGCAAAGCAAACAAGGCTCGAGAACCATAGAAAGAACAGCACATTGACTGACAACAATCAACTTATCGATTATTTTAAAATCGAAGGCGATGTTGGATATTTTTACGAAATAACACCAGATCAAGAGGAATCCCTCACAATTGTTGATGTTGAACAAACAGCAGATACAGAATCTGACACCGCTGACGATGAACTCTTTAATGCAGTTTCAACTACTTTAGGCGGAGGCATCGGAGGTAAAGCTACAATTTCTGGAACAGGTTCTTACATATCTAGCACAGTTACTCTAGCTAACGCAACGCAAATGGGTTCGACGAGTAACGGTATTGCTTACATATATTCTGGATTCAGCGGTACTAATTCTTCGGGTGCTGCAGTCGAAACAGATATGGGATTACAATATAACCTGAATTCATACGGTACATATAAATGGAAACCGTATTTTCTATTGAGCACAGGTGGAACTAGTTATACTGGCTCTGTATTAAGCGGATACGAACAAGTGATTAACCAAAATGGATTTAAAATGGGCTCTAGTCTAACAATGACAGTATACAGAAACGTCAGTGGCAACACGCGTCTCTCCCAGTACGGAACTGCTGTCTGCACTAGTTCCACTTGCTCAACACAAGCCGATACAAGTTTGACGTCTATTCTTGAGATAGCAGGAACTAATGTATCATCTGTATCTACATGAAAAGTTCTCGCAACTATTGCAGGCGCAGAAACAGTTAAAGGATCCAGCTATGCAAAATATACTGGAATAAATGTTGATGGTGTAACTAAAACACCTGTAGTTGTAGGAGAAGATTATGCTACCGTTTCTGTTGGATCTGGCACTGCAACAATTACTGTTTCTAACCCGTAATATATAATGAGAAGATTTGAAGAACAACTCACTGTTGTTCTCCACTCTTTATTTAATATTCAAAAGGATGTGAATGATGATGTTTTCAAAAAAAACACTTTTAATTTGCTTATCTTTATGTGCAACATTGTCCTATGCTAATGTGAGCAGTGCTAGTACAACTAATAACAACATCAATGTAACACTTAATGAGAACACTATTGCTGATATACAGCCAATTGCTAAAGACGGTCGTGTCTTTCTCCCGCTTCGTAAAATGGCAGACTTATTACAAGGAATCACCAATTGGGACAAACAAACAAATTCAATTACAATCACAAGACCAGACTCAGAAATTAATTTTAAAATTGGCTCAGCAAGCGCTAAAGTCAATAATACGAATGTAACGTTTGATACTTCACCATTTGTAATCAACGGACAAACATACGTACCTTTAAGATTTACAGCAACGGCATTTGGAATTAATGTAGACTGGGATTCGAAAGCTTCTACTGTTAAAGTGAGCTCAGATGAGCAATTCGCTGTTATGAAAGCAGGCAACAATATTTTCTGGGTCAATCTTCAAAGTGGAGATGTGTATTCGAAAGATGGAAATTCAATTACTGAAATTGGAACAACTGACATTCATTCGGATGGAATAAATACTGTTAGCAGCGTTGTGACTGCTATTGATTCAAATTCTTATCTACTAAATATAATCGAACGCGCTGGAACAACTTTAGGATTAAGAACAAATTATCAAATTTTAATTCATAATTCTAAAGTAGTAAAAAGCACTTCCATTTTATATAACGATGGTATTCCTGATTTAAATCAATACTCTTCTAACGGGCAAGCAATTTTGAGGGAAGGATCGTCAATTTATTTTGTAAATAGTGATGGATCGTCAAATAGTAATTATCAAATTGATTCTTATACGAAATTACAAGATAATAACTATTCCGTCGAAGCGGTTTATGACGATTACTTAGTTGTTCGAGCTCACCCTAATGGAACTCTCTGGTTAATAAATAGGAGTACTCATAGCGCAATTGCACTATATAAATCACTCCTGACAGCTGAGCAACAGAAGCAAATTGATCTATGGGACAAAACAGATGCTATGTTCCAAGGGGATGGCTTGAAGATTGTTAAACGAGATGGTAATAAACTCACACTTACTTACACAGAATGGTGGTCTGGTGCCGCTGTGAAAGATTTAACCTATAAACTTCAATAATCATAAAATTTGCATTCCAATCTTCTTACGCCGGGTTACATCCGGCGTTTTTTTATTTCCAAGGTGTTAATTATAGTTCTAAAAATAATTATTAGTTAAGACCAGTAAGTGTGGAGACAATTTTAAAGGGATCAAACAAAAAAATATTAATCGAAAAATAAATTCAAACCAATGATAGAAAAATATTTAAAATAGCCTTGATTTTCAATGTCTCTCAGGTTTGGTTTAGTAGGTACATTTCTACATCGGTTAAAACAATATAATATATAAAAGACCGTCTAGCATAAGCTAAACGGTCCTTTTTTAAATTCAATTCACTTTCATATATTCACGAGGGGCCGAGATGATCCCTTGTGCATTCTCTACATTAGCAAGAATTTGTTTCAAACGTTGTTCACCGTTCATGTTTTTGTTTTCATTAAGCGTTTTAAGTTCCACGGTTAGTTTAACAATTTGATTAAACGATTTGCGTCTGTTGAAGTAAGCTAACAAGCGATACATACTCGTCACCACCCTTTGGGGATAAATTAGATAACTCAATTAACAGGGCCAGTTGTATTATATTCAGGTACTTGGATATGTTGTCATAGTCTTCTTCACTCACTTCATTTTCTTGCTGTGAGGAAACAACAACAACTCCTATAATCTCATCACCATGTTTTAATGGTACCCCTGCAATGCTATTATACCGTCTCTCCCCTTTTTTTTTCAATAACGTCATTAGCTTGGGTTGATATGTTGGTAATTAGCTGTTCTTCTCCTTTATCCCAAACGAGACCGACGAATCCTTCTCCTTTCTCAAATTTTAACACTCCACTTAGGTTACTCCCGCTGCGGCATTCACCGACTAATTCCATTTTATCTTCTTCATAATTTCGAAGAAGATATATGCGTGTTTGTTATTTTGAATATCAATGGTAGTGCTACAAATTTCTGAGCATAATACCTAATCTTATTATTTAACACTAGGAAGGATGATTTCTATACTTATCAAGAAAATTTTGGGCATGTTATTTATTACGACTTCGGTATTGACTTCTTGTAGTCCTGGAGATCTAGAAAAATCAAAAATTGAAAATATACCTTTAATGGTATATCAACAAAAAGACGCTATCACTAAAGAAGCAATCCTAGGGTATTGGGATATAACTCAATCCAAGATAGGATATGGAAAAGGGATGTATCAATTCCCTTCCGAATCCGAACATGTAGTGCCGTTACTATGGTCAGGGAAATCACTTACATTGTCTGATGAAGTAAATTTATTAGATCAAGCAGACAAGAGTTATACAATAAATACGCGTGATATTAATCTCGAAAATAATTTTTCCTTTTTTTCAGATGGTTTCAACGGGTTTGAGACATCTTTTGATAATGAATTTAAATATACCATCAGTTATAATAACCAAGAATATGAAATTGATATAAGAAATGTAGATGAGTTTGATAATTTGTTTACCCATTTGGCAAATGGACAAATTATAAAAGACGGAAAAATCATTCAGTTAGTATTTACTACGTCTAATCAGGATAATTCGGAAAGCAAGGTTATGCTCTTGAATTACAATATTGATACAAATAACTCTGAAGTAAGAAGTTTCCAAATAGATAAGTTACCAAGTGGTAATGGTACTCTCTACCCAGGAGACTCCATACTTGATAATAATAAGCTTTACATCTTTCAAGATAATAAAGTTGGTTTTATTGACTTAGAAAAAGAAACATTTATTGAACTAAGAAAAATTAACGATGATTTAAATTCGTTTATGCCTGAAGTACAAAAAAACCCAATGGTTCCTCGGAAAATCGTACCGACTGGAATAGTTGGAGGAATTCTATTACTAACTGACAATACACTGTATATTGATGAAAACACTTTCGGTATGCTTGTATTTGCCTATTCAGAAGAAGAAGAGCCCTTAGGTAAGATATTTATTAAGGGCCAAACTGTTCATATATTTGATAAAAACAATTTAGAAGTTTCGTCCCAAGAGTTTCCATACAGTGGTTTTTATGGACATTACTTTTCTTTTCCAAGATCTTATTAAGTATAATCATACTGTTGCAGTGAGACATGTAGAATGGTAATTGAAGAGTGTGTCCCATAAGCCATTTAACAGGCTTATGGGACACACTCTATGTTCATTTGTATAACCCTGTCTCGTATTCCTTTACTCTCCGGTAAAAAGTACGATGTTTCATTTTCACTTTTTGCATAGCTGCAACGGCTGTGATCTCTCTAGATTTCCATTCCTTATATACTCCAATAAAATCCTCATCAATTACAATCTTCGGACGACCAAATTTAACCCCATCTGCTTTAGCCACTTCTATTCCTTCAGCTTGGCGCTGTCGGTTCTTCTTTCGTTCTTGCTCAGCTACGTAAGCTAGTAGGCTTAAGAACTGATCTTCCATTACTTTACCGAAGTCACCCATGACCCGAAAGCTCTGAGAATTAAATAGTGTCTCATTATCTAAGCAAATGATATCCGCATTTAGCTCCCGCGTAATGTATTTCCATTCCTTCATGATTCCGTCATAGTCTCGCCCAAGACGATCGAGTGCATCGATGTAAACCAAATCACCCTCTCGGATCATCTGACGCATAACCTGATACTGTGGCCGATTGAAATCCTTACCACTTAATTTATCTACAAATATAAACCGTTCCTCAATACCTAATTCACGAAATTTGATTAGTTGCCGGGTTTCATTTTGGTCTTTTGCGGAAACACGTCCGTATGCTAACTTCAAAGTGTCTCCCTCCTCTTTTTTTGTGCCAAAAACTAACGGTTCACTCATGGCACGTGCCTAAAGTTATTTTAAGGGATTTCGGCACAATAAAACAAGTCATTTTTGCTAGTGCCTAAAAGCATGCTTTTAGGCATGAAAAAAAGCTGCAACGATCAAGCAGTCACAGTTAGATAATTTCTTATTTATTAATAAATACAAGCGCATACGGTCTAAAATATTGGTTTTTCTGGCTATACTAGTCATAGAATGGGGGGAACAAAGCTGATGACATGGATATTATCAATTGCTTTACTGAGCCTCTTTGGATGGGTTAACGCTTTAATTATTCGATTTCGAAAAGGGGACTCAGCTTATAACAAATATATATTTTGTGCAGCCGTCATTTTGTACGCGACCTGTAACTTCATCCAAGGACAATCCTTCGCATACAAAACGATATTTAGCCTGATCTTTATCGTTTACTCTTTGATCGCGATCCCATTACATATTTGGCTTATCGTCTTTTGGACAAAAGAAAAGAAAAAAAACATTCCCAACAGTTCATTTATGAGAAGAGACAAGAGCAACAAAAACAACTGAAGCAACCGCAGCCGCGAGGTTAAGTCCGTGATTTAAATCAGGATAGAGCCGCAACTCCATTATACATAGAAACAATCTAATGTAATGCTGACTTTCCTTCCCAGTCTTTAAATACGGTAAGAAACTCAGGAAAGTAACGATCTAGCCAATTCCTTGCTTTTCTTTACATGCATCGGGTTAACTACGACCAGCAATGCGCCTATAAATGACAAGGCAATGGAGAAAGCAAATCAAATTATATCTTTACCACTCAAAGGATTAACCTTTGCATCTTGCAATCGGACAACATTCCTGTTGATTTGCAATGATTGGACTTCTGTCAATAGACTGGACACAAAAAGAAAGACTAAATTAGGCGGATAAGGACAAGAAATCTTCCATCTGCTGAGGAGTTTTGTACCCAATAGCAGAATGAATACGATTGCGATTATAACGACCTTCTATATACTGGAATAACCTTGTTCGAGCATCTTCAAAAGAGGTGAATATGGTTCGATAGACCATTTCTTTCTTTAATATAGCGTGGAAGCTTTCAATTGGAGCATTATCATAGGGACACCCTTTGGCCGAAAAGGACTGCCGTATTCCCCGTGTCTTGAGCTCTTCTTGATACTCATGACTCGTATATTGACTGCCTCGATCTGAATGGAGGATAACTCCCTTAGCAGGCTTCTGAGTGGATACTGCTTGATGAAGTGCAGATAACACACAGGCTTTATCCATCGTTTGACTGAAACACCAACCGATAATTTTATTTGTAGACAGGTCCATAATCGAAGCTAAATAGCTCCAACCCTCATTAAGGACGTGGATATATGTGATGTCGCTAACCCATTTTTCATTTCTCTTGCTTGTCTTAAAGTCTCGCTTCAGCAGGTTTTCGCCACCATTATACACAGCATCTGATTTGTAAGGTCTGTATTTTTTGACCACCACAGATCGGAGTCCTAGGCTTCTCATGATCCGTTGTACTCGTTTCTCACTCACTTTAAATGAGAGTTGTAGCTTAAGAAGTTCTTCTCTGATTTTAGGTGCTCCATAGACTCCATCTTGTTCATGATAGACGTGGATGATCTCTTGTCTTAACCAATTATTTTCCTGCTTTAATCGACCTTCAGGGCGTTTTTGAGTACAGTAATAGTAGCTGCTACGTCCAATCCCTAGCACCTTACACAATTTACTTTTGCTATGTTTGTCAGACTGGGATACGGCTACATCCACAACCTCACGAACACTTATCTTTTGGCGAATATGGTCATAGCTTTTTTTAGGATCTCGTTTTCCTCTTCAAGCTCTTTAATTCTAGATTTGAACTTCTTAACCTCTACGACAGAGACTTGTTCATTGTCTACTTTAATCTCTTTACCTTCATTAATCCATTTGTAAAACGCCGTTTTACTTAGACCATATTCGCTCATAATTTCAGATGCTGTTTTCCCTTTACGATGGAGTTCAACGATCATTGCTTTGAACTCATCACTATATCTCCCTTGCTTGGTTCCCATAGATGGACACAACCTTTCAATATTATTTTAGAAGTCCTCCTTTTTGTGTCCACTACTTTATACTAGCTCCAGATTAACAATTCATACAGAGCATCTTCTTGATAATATAGTCGGGGGATGTCGGAGGACAAGAACTTGTTCCCTTTGCCAGTCTTCTTCTTTTTTGCGCAACAAAAAACCGTTGAATTTTCTCGAAGTCAACGGTTTAGAAACTCAGTTTTTTAATATATGCTTCAACTTTTTGAAGCATCTTATTTTCAAAACTGGGTTGCTCATTATAAGTATCGTAATTCTCTGAGCGCTCCTTTTTTGACAAAGGCCAAATCTTAGGCCTTACAGGAATGTTTAGCGTAATGGGGCGTTACCATTCTAATTCTTTATTTTCTTTTGAATTGAAAATATCTGAAGAAGAATTTGAAAGAATATTCAAGGAAGTCAATGCTTCTATGGCTTTTGAAGATGCAGCGTTGAACGACATAGAAAAGGATCTTTTGTATAAGAGATTGAATGGTGAAATCAGTGAGGAAGAGTACATTGAGTTATTTTTAAAGGATTCTAAGGGAGGAAAGTCTCTATGAAACCATTTAGTAGAGAAGAGTTAGATCAGTACGGGAAGGAAGCTGCAGCTGCAGCTAGAAAATCCTCTTTTGATGCAGGAACTTTTTACAGCTACGGCAAGGATGGGAAAGTGATTCGAGTATACCCGGATGGTCGCAAAACGGAAGTCATATATGACGG
Organism: Paenibacillus sp. Y568; assembly: GCF_059445545.1. NCBI lineage: Bacteria > Bacillati > Bacillota > Bacilli > Caryophanales > Paenibacillaceae > Paenibacillus > Paenibacillus sp. Y568. The sequence goes on along the minus strand of NZ_JCAIUM010000027.1, from coordinate 11,919 downwards.
ACATGGAAACCACATAGAGATCAAATTGGATGACCCCGAAAAATGAAGTAAATCGAAGAAAAACCGTGTTTGGCATGTTGGCCAAAACACGGTTTTTTTTCATTGTTCCACGGAACGCTAATCGGCTGTCACGGTCGAATTTGGCTTCGTCTTAGTCTTCAGATCATTGATATTACTGAGTTTTTGGCAGGAGTAATTACTTACTCTTGTATGAGACGGTGACTTTTTTAATCTACTACTGTGTTCAATTCTGTACACATGACATACACCGTCCCTTATCCTGCCTTCACCTAACGAGTTATTTTCGGGCGAAGATTTGAAACCAAAACCCAAATAAAGCAGCGGCTACGTTCGCTGTCTAGGTTAGATCGGTATATGATCAAAAGTTAAAAAGACTAGCTACTTTACTATCATCCATAATTTTGCTATATATATACATATTTTTAATACTTATTTATATGTTTTAGGCTTTATATTTCCAACAGTCACCAGAGACGACTCTAACAGCATTTAAAAACTTGCGTTCATCCAAAGTACGGAGTCCTCTAACCGTATTGAAAAGATTGTAATAATACGAAAGAGACTTGAGCAGCTAATAAAGCCACACCCGAGGATCGACCTGAATCAGAGATTGCCCGGTACCGTATTGATCAGAACATGGAGCTAAACAATAACCTAATTAAACAAATGTACCGGGATCTTATGCAATCTGCGACTGGAATCGGTGGATGCTGGAAACTGGCGTAATACTTAAAACACATCCTGAGAGGGGCACTCATTTAGCATCTAAGGCTGGTTTGTTTAAAAGTATGTACCGCTATCCAGAAGGAGGTAAAGAATTTAAAGAATTTAATGAATTTTCTTTTATTTCCATAAAAATGCACCCTCTATAATTTCATGAGCTTAAACCCGAGGGCTGCCAATGTCTATTATAAGGGGTGCACTTCAGTTTTTATTGAAGGAGTTTTATTGAAGGAGTTTTATTGCACCAAGTTTAGTACACAACTCAATCATTACTCTAACCATACTGTCAGGAAGTTCTTGGTCTAAGCTGAGTCCAAGTACACAACTCAATCATTACTCTAACCATACTGTCAGGAAGTTCTTGGTCTAAGCTGAGTCCAGTTACTAGGACTTGTTACGGGTGCATTTCCCCTCTGTACTCTTGGACTAACCTCTATCCATGGTGAGTCATAACCAAGATTATTGTGCATGCCGACATTAGCTTTATTGGAAACATCAAAATCGGTTGGAGTACCCGAGCTGGTTCCAGTACTTGACCGTCCCCATACATTCATACCGTTATATTCATACGAGTATTCAACTACTCCATCGCAACGAATACTGGCTATATCTTCGGGTCTAATCCACATAGTGCCTGAATTGTCTTCATACTTAATTTGAGCAGCTGCTGTATAATCAATATCAGGGTCTGCTTCTAAGGCAGCTGCTGTGCTCAAGATATAAGTTCTTGTGGTAGCTGTTATAGATGGATTGGTAAACCAACCATAAAAAGTATAGTTACCTTTAAAGTTTGTGAAGCTATTGAGTTCCACATTCTTTCCATACCCAGGAATTTCGTAAACATATGGTGCACCAGAAATATAACCATAGTAAATACCAGCATGTTCACTACCAACTGTCATAAAGCTACCTTCTCGATAACCAGCATCCCCAGCATCAGCGGCGTAACTTTGAGTCGGCACTGTAAAAGCGGAGATGACTAAAGCGAGAGATACGGGTACAAAAAGTACTTTTTTAAATAGCTTCTTTATCATCTTATTGTCCTCCCCATTTCGCTGCTGTCTGTTCATCCATAATGTTATTTGGATCAATTTTTTCTAAGGCTTCGGCAACTAGGACCTTAATTTGTTCATTATCTGTATCCTGGATGACTGCAGTCAATTTGGGAACAGCTTCTCCTAAATCTATTAATTCAGCAGCCTTTATTCCAGCTATGATTTGCTCAACAGGGTTTTTAACATCAATCATTTGAAGAATATTTTTATGATTTCTCAATAGGGAAAAATTTGATAAATCATTAGTTCCTTCAAATTTTGAATAATGGTTTATAATCATTTCAACTTGTTGGATCCCTCCAGAAATACCAAGAGCATAAACGGTAGATTTAAACACTTCAACATCGGAGGTTTTATCTAAAACTTTCTTGGATATATCAAGATATTCATTCAAATTACCTGATTTAGAGGCTGTTGTAATCAAATTTCTAATTAACGGATCATTGAAATTAGAAATGTTTTTTAACTCCTGAAGGACTTGTGTTAATTGTGGATCTTCGATCCTTCTCATCGCAGTTATTGCAGCGCCTCTTATGTCAATAGACTCCGATTGATCAGTTGCCATTATTTTCAAATCGTCAATATTATATAATTTAGCTTTGGAAATTTCGGAATTTTTATTCAAACTAAGTAACGCATATTTGCGTAACACTACATCTTCAGATTTGTCTTTAGCTACAGCATAAATATCGTTTATAACTTCAGCATTTGAACTCTCTGAGTAATTTGTCAAAACATCAATGGCAAAATTTCGGAATTTTTTATTGTACTGCTTGTCCTTTACTATGGTTATCATTTCTGTGGGAGCTTGATTATTCCAATGTTTTGCTAAAAAGGGCATAACGAGAAAGAGATTCTTTTCAAAATCAACCTCATTGGAGATAGACATTTCAGCTACAGTTTCAAGTAACTCGTTCTGATTTAACGTTGCAAGATAAGCGTTCTTTTTCTTCAAACCTTCATCGTCATTTGGAATGGAATTAAATGAATCTAGCTTGGTCATGTGTTGAAGTTTCAAAACATTCATTTTTTCTGGTTTTTGAAACTGTTCATTATCATTACTAAATGCATTGGCAATAGAAAATCCTGAGAGTAAAAATAAAGACGCTGCAGAAGCACTCATAATAACTTTTTTGTAAGACTTCATGTCATTCTCCTTTTGATTTATATGTATTTTATTTCCTCTATCTATTTGCTTATATACTTTAGTAGAATAATAGAACAGGATAATTATTGAATTTATAGATATAATGTGTAAGTATTAAAGCCATGTCTGCTAATAGAGGAGTTTGTTATGTTTAAAAAGTTTAAGTTCTGGTTGCCCCTTATATCTTTCATCATAATATTAGCTAATTGGACGGGTCTAGATGCGAAATCAGGAATTGATGATAAAAATATAATCGCATATTTTACAAGTCCACCATTTTGGTTTGTAGACTCCATATATGAAAACAACTATCTTCCCCTTTTTCACGTTCTAACTATTGTTTTTTGGTTTCTGGTAGGCTGGACTATTGATACTATAATCAGACGAATTAAACAAAATAGTGATAACTAGAGGCACTCTATTTCTAGAAATAACAGAGAATTATGAAAAAACCGTGTTTGGTATGTCGGCCAAAACACGGTTTTTTCATTGTTCCACAGGAATACTTAGTATTTTAGTTGTCCTTTCTCTTGTTTTAACACAGAATATAGGGGTAGTTGCAGCAGCAGATTTAGTGAACCCAAGCAATTCAGAAGGTATGAAAAAAGTGAGTAGTTCAGCTATTAATAGAGTACTCACTTCTTATAATGAAGCTAAAAATTCCGTAGCGGGGAACTATAGCGTTTCGCTTGGTTTTGGTCCTGCAACCGTCGTATCATTCAATGCAAGCAGTGGTTCTTCAGAAAAAGGTGAGATGTACTATACTTGATAATTTAGGTAAGTGTTGGATTTATTTAACGCGGAAGTGTTAATGTAGTTGAGCTTTTAGGGCAGATTCGGTTGAAGTTGATGACGTGTCCATTAAGATTATTTTGTTTACAACCGCTAATAAACAACACAAAAGAGCCTCCGGATTCAATTCTGGAGGCCCTTTATATGAATCTATCATTAAGTTTGTTAAGCTTACATATTCCTTTAAAAATGAAACTAAAACATAAAAAAATAAAGCATTGTTTTAGGGTAGTGAGATGGGGGCGACCAAACCCCAAGAAAAGCTCTCTATCAGCATTGTGAGGTCAGGTTTTTTTGGTTCTCTTTTGGAAGATAGGCCCTACATAAGTCGTTCAACCCAATATCATATCCTCAAGCGCTTGAAGCATTTTTCAAAAAATGACCTTCAAGGGCCAAAGTCGCCCGGATGCTTTCCGTTGCGGCTCTTTCGTTATGTCCATATGTTAACTTAGTAAACCTGGTTAACCTTTTATATAATGTATATATGAAAGTTAACTGATAACGAGGAGGTGAATTGAATGCCCAACGAGGCGAAAACGACGAAAGCATACAAGATCAGTCCGGAATTGAAAGAGAAGCTCTAACAGCAGTTGGCTTCAGAAAAAGTAAAATGGGGTTCTCTTCTGGACATACCTTTTAAGATAACTTCAATTTCTCACTGCCTTCTCTCTTTGCTTGATCTGCAGTAACACTTCTTTTATCGGCCTACCGTATTTTTTAGAATGCTCTACAGTAAGTTTTTCATTATTTTCTGTTGGGTATCTATCACCAATCATGGGTAATGCATCGCAAACAAAAGGACTCTCGTACTCACCTTCAGGACTTAACCACACTGCTATAAACTGTAACCTCTTTGTCGCTTCAAATGCCTGCTGCGCATCAGCAAAGGTACTACAAAGGTACGGCATGAGTCGAACATATACCTTGCTGTTTGTGTTCTTAAAAAGATGCCAATTCGCACTTGCTGCCATCATCATATCTACAAAACCAGGATACTTTTTAAACTGCTGAAAGTGATGGAATACAATGATTGGAGCAAGCCGATATTTCGGACCCTCGGATAGTATCCTCTCCATAAAATGCACTAACCCCTCTGATAAGAATTGATGGGGTTCATTTAGTACTAAGTACGTCCCTGATCCACGACCACCTAATGCAACCTTGATCAAAAAAATATTCAATGTAAGCCAATAAGCCACCATTTCAATGGCTCTTTCGGATATTGCTCCTGTAGGAATTCGAAACATAACGACCTTCCCATCGCTAATCCATTTAAAAAGATCAACCTCTGTATTAGGCAACTGGCAAAAGATCGGGCGTAAGAACTCACTGTTCATGATCTGCCCAATTCTTCGAGCAATAGGAGCGTACTTTTGCGCTTGCATACCATCGCTCATTTTGTCGTAGTCTCTCCAAATATCCATATCAAATAAATCATCATACTTATTTATTGCTGCCGCTCTCGCTGTCTTAGATGTAAACATGTGCTTTATGCCGAGGATATCCCCGGTCGTAGCTTTTGCCGCTTCTCTTAGGTAATCCGCAGTCTGTAGATGTTCTGCGTCACCATCGGCAAGTAAGAACGCTGTAATCTCTTCAGCTATACGGTCGGCTGCTATCCGAATATCAGGGATGTTTCTTATAATTGATTCAAGCCCTAAATACACCGGTTGCTCTGTATCTCCTAAGTCGATATCAATAATGTCGCTAGCTGGCAAGTGATCACGTATAGCGTCTGACATGCCCCTATGACCATTCCGTTCGTTTACGACATCGATTATTACTGCCCCAATACCATGCTTTCTCTTAGCTTCCACGATCATGTTAATGACGTGTTGATCTTTACCCATACGTGGTGATCCATTTACGATGCGAGGTGTGTACAGGAAATCTTTATCCTTGGTTGGGATATGAATCTTATACTCCTGTCCCCGATCTGTTGCAGTTCCTGCAAGTATGCCGCTCTCATCTAAAAATACAGATGGTATCTCCATTTCTACACGTCTATTCGACTTCATAACGTCCGTAAACTCCACTTGTATTTCCGATGTCGGTAGTTGTTGGAGCTTACCTATTTCATCCACACTCATAAGGTTTGGCGACATATCTTTTATATGCCAGTTCTGTAGATCATCTAATGCTCGTTTACCTCGTATGTTAACCTTTATAGGCTCTAGTCGATTGTCACCAGACAACTCTCCATATGCATTAGAAATAGATCGGGCAAGCATCTCACGCTTTACTGGATCTGTAGAGGTTATAGAGCATCTTATGGCCGTCTTGAACACTGGAAGATTACGTTTATTTTTGGTCATCGTTGATAGGTCTCCATTAACAAGTAATTGAGCACGATCAGGATTAGGAAGTTTAGGACGTTCCGATTTAGCTTTTTGAGTCGCTGAGTGGTAGAGAGTCCGCTCTATTCCAATCATTAGATCATCGATTAAGGACTTTGCTTCATAAAATACATAGGACGCACCATCCACTAAATGTCGCATTAGACGCAATGGATCGAATGAAGGACGGTATGCAATGTTTCCTTTATCCCATGTATCCCAGGAGTAATCGGACAGTTTTTTCCACTTTTTCCTCCCTACCGTTTCTGTTCTAATAAATAGATTGATTCGCTCTCCTCCAGATAATTCGTTTGTGACCCCTAATAAATCCCTGACAGGTGTGTTTTGCTCATTGTATCGAAAATCCAATGAAAACATATCGTGTCTCTTATATTTCAAAGCGTAGAGATCCGTGTCGTCTTCGAATGTCATTTCGAAATCATCCGCAATTTCTAAAGTTGATTTCCTCCACTGCTCATGATTACGGAACTTAGTCTTGAATGCTTCGGCAAACTCAACAGGCATAGCGCAAAAGTATTCGATTGAATCGAAGGCTAGTGAAGTGATCCACCAAAAGTCAGGGGATGGTTTAATGACAATACGCATACCCTCACGTTTTGGACGATATCGGACAGTGAATAATTCATACAAGGAACGTTGGAAGTTGCGGGAAGAGGAATTGAGTGCGGTGTGGTGTGGGATAATACGGTATACGATGTACTCAGGTTGTAATCGTGTGATTGGAGAAGTGATCATGTCAACACCCTCCATATTACACCTACCCAACATACTAAGAATAATTTCCCTAACCATTTGCTACTATTACCTGTTATAGGGCTAATCATCACTCCGAATGCACAAACAACAATACCGAGAGTAATGACGTCTGAAGAGTTTGCATTCATTAGAGTAAATAGTTGCTCAGCCTTATCAGTAAACCAATTAACAATCAATTCCCAAGGACTCTGAACGTTACCCTCAACGATCTGCGGAATCGGGCCTTTCCACCAATTAGGAACTCCGTTTATCTTAAGGATCATTACGCACCTCCTATATGGTTTTAAGCCAGTTTCTTATGTCCACGGCATGCCTCACGATAAGGTATCCAATTGCTCCCCCCATGAGAAATTCCATTGCCTTAGTACGATTGCCAAACATCCAAGTCACACCCGAATACATAATAATTCCTAGGACTAGCCAATCAGCAATATTTAAGGCTGTGATCAACACATTGGACCAGGCTGCTTCTCCTGCTGCCAACGCAAAGACCGGTTGTGGTATTAATCCTACGTGGACTACTGTTGCAGCCTTCAACCAAATAGGTTTGGTGATCTCCTTATGAACAATAGATCCTGATGCGAAAGAGTTCCAGTCCAGTGCTACTGTTTTACTCATACGTATCACTCCTTTCTTATTGGGAGATGCTAATGTCAAAGGTGGTGAGTTTCTATGGTATTCGTCATTGGATTAGTGGTTGGAGGACTTGTTGGAGCTGCTACGTATTTTTTATAAAATATCATTCATAGCAGATGAATGATCATCTAGGTATGTTGGAATAACTGCCGGAGCTTTCAAGCTACGGCTCATTTTGTGTGCAAATAAAACTGATTTAACATAGCCGCTAAAATTCCCTTTGCTCTGCTCCGAAACCCATTCATACAAATCATGTTGATGTATATTTTCTAAGTTAAAACTAACAGCTTTCCTAATAAAATTACTCACGATGTCCCACTCCCCACACGATAAAAGCCAATTGCATTTGCATATAGAGGATCTAGCATTGCTATTGCTTGTGAGAAGTGTGGTTTTAAAATAGTCGCTAACTCTTCAGCGCGACCCCCACAAACCCTGACCACATCATCTGCTGACCATTTCTTCCCAAGCTCTCCCGCAATTCTTACGGACATCTGTTTTAGATTCACGGATTTGTTTGTATCAAACCCAAAGGGTAATGTTCCTGACTCTCTATCTACATACCGCTTATTCCGCATTGTCACATAGTTGATCGTTTTACTTCCTGCATCAATAGTCCGAATTAGCCCATCCATAGGCGCAGACCAGAACGCACCACCCCCCTCAGCAGCAACCTTTACTTCCATGATTCGAATGATTCGTTTATCGCCATTTACTTCAATATCCCATTTGCCTAATAAGAGGCTACGCATTGCCGCCTTTCCGTCATCTGTGTGCTGTTCTACGGGCAAGCCAGTAGTAATAGAAACATTAGTTAAGCCTGCCTGATAGATCGCCACAAGAGCTAGTAAACGAGTATCATCGTGTGCCTTATCATCAGTCATCATGTAACGCCCAAATTCCGATTCATTAAGCGCCAGATTTCCTACGAATAGCTTCTCTCCTTCGAACACCACTTCAATATCGTCATAACTACGTGTCTTAAGTTTCAAATCCCTCCACTCACCAACAACTGAAGGTGTATACCTTGTTTGCAACCCGTCAAATGTCTTAACTCCCTTACGACCAATGTCTAAACTAATGTGCTTGATGCTTTCCATAAGCCTCGCCACCTCCACATCTGATGTAGGTAAAACCCAGACTAGTAATAAACACCGCTACGTTTTACATATGTTTGATGTTATGCAATACCGCTTGGTTTACTTTCCACATTTTTGCGGATAGAAACGTATAAATATTGCTAGACTCGTCCAAACTCATAGAAAGAGATTGGATCGGGGGCTTGGTTATTATGAGTGGATTAGGGAAGAAACGTAGTAAATATGGAGCTTATTTAGATAGAAAAGGAATTGAGCAAGAGAGGGTCCGTGAGGTATCGAAGTTGGGGAAGGATACATTAACGAGGGTTTGCAGTAATGCAGAGTACTATCCAAGCGGAACAACTATGAGGAAGTTAGTTATTGCAGCAAGAAAGCTAACTGGGGAAGATGTGAACCAGGATGACTTTTGGCCCGTGTAGAAACAGAAAAAGAGCGCATCTCGTATGAGACCGCTCCTATTAGCGAGCCGTGAAGACGGCCGCTTTACCCTAGCGTATGTTGATATACTTGTACATAATGCGAGTCCTACAAAATTTTTGGATCTCAATCTAACCCTACACCTCTGCTGATATGATGTCTTCAAATTTGATCCATTCCCAATCATCACCAAAGCTTAGCTTAACCTCTTTGCGATATGTATTAACCCTAGTCACCATCCCAATAACTCCCCTATTTTCGAATGGGCCAAACACCTGGATCGTAACTTCTATATGTTCTCGAATCGACTCCGCTAGTGCTTGTTCTACCATTTCCCATTGTTGTTCATCGAGATTTGGCCTTACCCTCCTATTTAACTCCTGCATTTGTCGTACAGCAGCTTCCCGGTGCTGTGGGATTATAAAGCGAGAAGACTCATAAACCCCGTTACCTTGTAGTTTTTTGCTCATTTCCAATCCCCTAACTAGTCCAATATGATATATCATTTTCTAATACAGGAGGTGATGGTGGTATTACTCCATCACGGTCTGAATCCTCTAAAATAATGATCCCACTTAATTGAGTTTTATCTTCCCATATTATGTAACGTTGCTGTTCAAGCTCAGTCAATGCCAGGTTAATATCATTTACACTTCTTCCTGTCTTTCTCGCCAGTTCACCCATTTCGGGAACTTTAAAGCGAGTGGCCAAAAAATTGTACATTATTCTCAATAACTTTCTTTCTAAATCACCCATCATAATCCGTTCACTCCTAACGAGAACATTTGTTTGTATTATAACTAAATACAGGTTCGACAATCAAATGTAATAATTATCCTGAGAAGGTGTTTTAAAGTGCGAGAAGAATAAGTTATTACGCATATAAATGGGAGGGATTTTATGAATGTGAAAGAAGAATTATATATAGCAGTAGCAATTGGAGAGAAGGTAACTTTACAGCTTCAAGGTGACGAAATCATAACAGGAGTAGCAGAAGTTTCCACCGATCCTAAACGCGCTAAGATTCAAACTCTAGAAGGTCCTACATGGGTACCTTACGAGGACATAGATCATGTGTCGATGATCGGAAAAACAGTTCATTAAAACAACGGATCACTTTATTGTAGAGTAGAGAACTGGGTTTTCATTAGAGGGCGCAAGCCCTCTTTTTACTTTTCCAGTTCCCCCTGCATCAAACCGGACATGAAGTTTTCCTTCATCCGGCTTTCCGATGTGCTTCTTTCTTCCGCATTACAGTATTCTCCTAGCCTACAAGTTTCTTTAATCCAGAGTGTCGGGCAACAATGCCGGCTTTTCTGAATTGACTATGCTTCTTACGACAATTGCTTTTCTTATTCCAAAACAGCATCAGTCTTTTTCGAATGTACCAGTCGATTTTATTTAGAAATAGATCGGCAAACGTGTCCATCGCATAGTAGTTTCTCCATCCCTGTATTTTAGGGTTAAGTTCTTCGACCATTCGATTCATTGTCCAGAACAATCGATTACGTGACTCTGTCATTTCCTTTACCTTCTCTTTCATCTTCTTCATGGCTTTCTTCGAGGGGTAGCTTCGCAAGATATAGCGATCTACTCCTTTGACCTGTTTTGGGATTTTTCGGTGATGCATACCTAGGAAATCAAAACCCGTCTTATCACCCCACAGGTTAATCAATTTCGATTTCGACGTATTCATTTGTAATTCAAGTTTGCCGAATACAGCTTTCAGTACGTCAATTGACTTCAGGGCTTGTTCTTTTGTTTTGCATAGGATGACCAGATCGTCCGCATAGCGGACGAGTGTGCCAAGTTCCGTGAATTTGTTTTCCCATATCGTGTCCAGGTAGTTCAGATAGATATTCGCAAGTAGTGGGCTTCCGAGGTCGGTTTCATAGAACTGATCATCCTTTACGAAGCCTGCCTTCAACCATTTCCGTATGAGTTTAAGTGTTCTTCTGTCGCTTATTTTTTGTTCCACAAGCTTCATCATTTTTCTCATGCGGTATATTATCAAAGTAACCGGCAATATCGATATCCACTACCCAGTAAACCCCTTTTCTTACCGCTCGACGAATGTGCCGAATTGCTCCTTTGGCATCCCGTTTTGGTCGAAATCCATAGGAACATTCCTTGAAATCAGACTCGAAGATTGGCTCAATTACCAACTTTGTTGCCATTTGCACGACGCGATCGCGGATTGTGGGAATACCCAAAGGTCGTAGCTTTCCATCTGGTTTGGGTATCTCTCTACATATCTAGCCAATATATAACAATTATATACTTTTTTCATAAAAATCCTCGGTTTATATGGATAATCATGTATAATATTGTAATAATCAAGTAGTTAGTGTTCTTGAGCTAACTTGTGGGTCACAGGAGGTGATTGTTAATACCCCGCATACTTGATGCCTCTCTTCTACTTCAAGAAGTCTTGTTTGGATCGTTATTGAATTGCTCTTTTAATTGGTCGATGGTTCATTTCTCTTTGATATATTTATATATGAGGATACTTTGTAGTTATGTCATTCAGAAAAGCTAGAGTTATATAAAACGTTAATAAACCGAGGTGTAAAATGAAGAAAGCAGTACTATTGTTTTTATTTAGCGCACTAATACTATTATTCATGCCAGTTCAGTCTCATGCAGCAACATCTCAAATAAAAATCATTTTAGATGGCCAGGAACTAAATCTACCTAATGATGTTGAAGTCGTAAATGCTGGCAACAATATTATGATTCCCATTCGAGTGGTAGCCGAGAACTTAAAGTTTAATGTGAATTGGGATAAAAAAGCACAGAATGTAAATATTCAACAAGGCTCTAAATCAATTGCATTAACTGTTGGAAAGCAAGAAGCGACCGTGGGAAATAGTACGGTTTCGCTCAATATTGCCCCACTAATAAGTAAAAATACC
>NZ_JCAIUM010000026.1:0-55757 GCF_059445545.1 Paenibacillus sp. Y568 | reverse complement strand
TTAAAACGGAAAAACTTTATTTGCAGAAGCCAGATAGCGAGGAAAGTGCTCGAAAACTCATTGCAGAACACATCGAATACTACAATAAAGAGCGATTCCAGAAAAAATTAGGCGACCTCTCCCCGGTAGAATACCGTGAGGCGATCGCCGCTTAACACTCTCTTTTATTACTGTCTACTTGACGGGGCTATGACCAAAAGTGGGACTGCTTTTTACTTTCATATGTTATGCAACCGCTTTCAATTAAAAATGGTAAAACTAGTATACCTATGACAGGGATGATTCTATGTTGATCAAGTCGAGATTGAGTTTCCTTAGTCGAATAATAGTGACCAATGTCGTTATTTTTATGTTCTCGATTATTATGGTTTCCGTTATTAGTTACTATTACAATACACAGATTATCGATAAGCATACATCGGATACGTACCAGCGATTGCTCTCGCAAACCGACTATAATATCGAGACCTTATATGAGAGAGTCTTTCAAATCGGTGAACAGTTTCTCAATGATCCTGAGATCATTAAGGGACTTTATTCAAATGAACTGAGCCCAGCTGATTCCATAAAGGTTGCCACGCGAATAAATGATGTAGTGAATTTGAACTCTTTTATTAATTCGGTCTATTTGTACAATGGGACTATGGAAAGGTTTATCCACTCGATCTCTAAGGATATTGATATCCGAACGATTGATAAAGAAGCTCCGGCATTAATCGAAGTACGCAAAACCATGAACAAAATGACGTTTCTCCCCCACACACAGAAATATACCTATCGATCCAAAGACTACAACGACGATATTCTTTCCTTAATATTCACCTACTCGGGTGGAAAGAATGGCAATGCGATCTTTATTAATTTGAAACTAGACGCCGTTCGGGATCTATTCAATACAATGGAAGGGTCCGAGTACTCCAACTTTATTATTGTAGATAAACATGGGCTGAATATTGTTAATGGCAAACATCCAGAACGATTCATGCAAGATAGTAAGGATCAGGCATTTATTAACCAAGTTATTCATTCTACGGAAGAATCAAATAACTTTATTGCTGACATATCAGGTGAGAAATCATTAATTACTTCGATTTACAATGACAAACTGGAATGGTATCTGATTTATACAACGGACTATACCTATCTTTCCAAAGATAGTTTCAACGTGCTGAAGAATATCATTATCGGAGCTATCATCATTCTATTGATAAGTGTTGCTGCAACTATTTTTATCCTTAATAAAATTTATATGCCCTTTGGTCAGTTCATTAAGATGATCCGATACAGTCATCCCTATGAGCCGCAGTCCGACCATTACGATGATGTTCAATATGTTAGTGATGTATTCAAGGGACTGATCAGTCAAGTGACTACGCTAGAAGATTCAGCCGTGAAGGATCGCAACAAGTTGAAGGAAGGGTTCCTCAAAGACTTGCTCAATAATGAAAGCCATATCGATCAGAGCGAGATAGAGAGTTATTTCAACAAGCTAGGCGTTCAATTGAGGCCAACCCATCTACGCACACTTGTGATAGAGATGGAAGGGGAAGGAGCAATCGTCGAGGGGGAAATTGACGCTAGGAGAGCTCTCGCAAAAGATGCTATGTATGAACTGGCACTTCGGATATTCCCTACTCATAACGATAATGAACTAGAGAGAATAGAAATAGGCAATCCTTCCTTAGTTCTAATCATGAATGATCATGAAGGAAATCCGATGGAAGATCAATTGAATGGATTTATCTATCAAGTCGAGAAATTCATGAGCATTCAAGTGAAGGTAGGAGTGGGCATACATGTCCATATGGCTCAATCCTTATCGCGATCTTTTGAGACGGCAAAAGAGGCACTACGTTATAAGTATGTAAGAAGCCATGAAAGTGTATTTTACTATGATGAGATTCAAGCACGATTAAAGATACAATTCACTAATCCCGTGGAACTCGAACAGACTCTAATGAGCCAACTTAAGATGAATAACTTGGAAGGGGCTCAGGAGGAAGTTGAGAAATTATTCAAGCAACTCAGAGGCTGCTCGATTAAAGAAATATTCGAGATATTAAGAAGAATAGGCGGGAAATTGGATACTGAGTTCAAGGATATCGTAGACTTTTTTCCACTGTATGCAAGTTATCAGAAGGATTCGCTGGTAGACACTATGACTAGCTTTGTTTATATCGAACAAGTATACGAATTTTCCTTAGAACTGGTTGAGTTTATTATTCGCGAATTAAAGGGGAATAGGTATAGAGACAGCAATGTTATCGTCAAAAATGCTTGTGATTTCATCCAAAATCACTACAGGGAAGGCAATCTATCCGCTGATGCAGTAGCTGCTTCACTCCAAATCTCAGTTCCGTATTTCAGTAAATTATTTAATGAGAACATGAAGGTTACATTCTCAAACTATGTAACAAACTTACGGTTGAATGAGGCGGAAGAGCTACTGCTTCATACACCTTTAAAAATTAAAGAAATCAGTGAGAATATCGGTTTCTTGAATAGTACCTATTTCATTACCGTTTTTAAGAAAAGACACGGGGTATCTCCCAACCAGTTTAGACAGATGAAAAAGGCGAATAAGAGTGAGCGAAGTATAAAAGGATAAAAGTAGATAAAGGAGGTCGATAACGGATGACTAATCCGATTTATGATCGATTGCTGCCTGCCCCAGTCAATGGAGGCTATCGTGAGGATGACCATTATATCTGGTGCGGGTCCTGTGTGCGTGGCGAGGATGGACGCTATCATCTGTTTGCTTCCCGCTGGAGCAAAGAGCTAGGATTTGGTGTGAACTGGCTGTTTAATTGCGAGATCGTGAGGGCATCTAGTGAAACGCCCGAAGGGCCCTATAGATACGATGAGACGGTACTTGGAAGGAGGGATAGAGCTTTTTTCGATGGAATGAACCAGCATAATCCCTATATCCAGCAGTGGAACGGAACGTATTACCTTTATTATATGGGAACTACCTACGGCGGACCGATTCCGGGTCCAGGGGATTCGGTTTCCTCTGAACGAGGAGCCGAAGTATGGAATAATAAGAGAATTGGCCTAGCCGTGTCACAATCCGTCTACGGACCGTGGAGAAGAAAGGATACGCCGTTGCTAGAGCCTCGTCCGGGGAAGTGGGATTGCACCATAACCACGAATCCTGCGGTCACGATCCTACCAGATGGAACCACCTATATGATATACAAATCAAGGGAGTATGCCGGGGCTACATTACAATTGGGCATTGCCATAGCGGATCATCCCGAAGGGCCCTTCCTGCGTCTGACAGATGATCCAATCTTGAATTTCTCCGATCCAGATCTGCATGTCGAAGATCCTTATTTATGGCATGCCGATGGTTTATTCCATCTCCTTATGAAGGATGATCTAAAGAATGGCAGTAGCGGTCTGACGGGAGAATGGGGAGCCGGAGTCTATGCGACAAGCGAAGATTGCATCCATTGGAGCATTCATCCGAGTCCAAAGGCGTACTCCCGTATGGTGAAGTGGGATGATGGCACGCAGAGAGAGATGTGTAATTTGGAAAGACCCTATTTATTATTCGAAAATGGCGTTCCGACGCACTTGTTTGCCGCTACAGGTACGGGCGAAGGACCATATTGTTTCGACCATACTTGGAACATGGTTATTCCGTTATCAACCACACAGGGTAAGTAAGACAATTGCTATTATTGTCGGATTTGATAGGGGAGGTTAATAATGTGATGACTTTTGGGATGAAGGCAGATAACGGGATTGGTTGATTGGGAAATAAGAGTAGCGGTAGGTGGAATTCTGAAGAATTTCACCTGCCGTGTTTTTGCATAAGAGAAGCTTACTCTAAATATAGTAGAGATGCAGTTCCCTCGTAAGGGTTACTGTTTTTTATCTTTATACATAAAATGTATTAAAAACGCGAATCTGTAAGAATGATTATTGACCACTGGAATAATTACAGATACAATAAATAATAGAAAAATATGGATTTTGTCGATTCGTTATTTTATGGGGGTGATCTAGTTGGAAGTGAACATCACGATCCGCTCGAAGATAGAGGAATATTTAAGAACGAACGGAAAGACCCTCCAAGCTTTATCAGAATCTATCGGATTGAACAAAGGAATTCTAAGTGCCATCATGAATCGTAATCCACCGAAAGCTATAGCAGTTAGACAGTTGGATCTCATTACAGCAGGTATGGGACTTCCAGAGGGGGCATTATACGTATTATATGTGGAAGAATGTCTCATTACGAATCCACCGAATTGGCGAAGATTAAGACCTTTCCTACAACGATGTGCTGAACTAGAAAAGTACGATTGTATTAAGGATGTACTGCAACGACTTATGGAAGACCTTTCATTTATTCCAGGTATATTCGATATGGCAGAGTTACTCTATCAACAAGGTTGGACTCGATCTGCAACATTGCTCTATGAATGTGTAGCTGAAGGTGAGAAATATCAACATTCTGAGAGACTGGCAATTTGCCAATATCGCTTATTTAAAGTAAAGCTAGGGCAAGATAATATCATGAATTTAAAAGTCGCTAGTCAGTTCGATCCTTACCTGAGTCGGCTTCCTGAAGACGAGCAACTCGATGCATTACGAGATTTGGGTAATGTGTACACGGCACTTCATGAGTGGGAGCGATTAGATGAGATTGCTGATCAACTTGGGATGCTAGTGACAAGTATATATAAATATGAATGCGAGTCTAACAGATACGATGAAGCGAATAGAAGGACGAAGTATCCTTTAGTTGCTTATTACGCGTATGCTTATGTCATGAAGCTAGATGTGTGTGACAGTCGAAAAGATTACAAGTCAGCGAAGCAATATAATCAACAGTATGCGGATTTGAATTGGTTTCAGGGATTAGGAGAAGAAGGGAAGACGTATGTAATCAAGTTTAAAGAGTGGTCACGTGCGAATGCCTATATGATTGATTTAAAAGCTGGATACACAGAGATACTTCCTGAATATGTATCCTATATTGAGAAAAAAGAGTATGAGATTCTTCCGGGCTTAGAAATTATTATGAAGGCTGCGAACCAATATCATTTAAATGTAGATCATATTCTTCAGAAGTTTCAATACAGTATTTCATCTTATGTGTATCTGGATTTTGAGGTCGGAGACTATAACTATCAGTTAAGTATGGATAGACATACCAATTTTTTCTATGAAATTGCCTATTACTATTTCAATAAGTCTAGCTATGTAACTGCATGTAGGTATATTTTGACAGGTCTGGCATCTTCTATTAAAATGAATAATAAGTCAACTATGATTTTGTGTATGAAACTGTTTGAAGAGTTTAGAGAGTTTGTATCGGTTGAATCTTTATATGAATACAAAAATTTAATTAAAGGAGTTTATGAAAATGCGGAAAATGATATCTTCGTTGTTAGCCATTAGTCTATGCCTTATTATTATTACTCTACCAACTTTTTCAAATTCAGATCAAGGTACAGTATCTCCCTTCGCTCACGGTTCTGGTGGACTGAATTAAAGACATTTCATTTTTACAATGAAACACTAGTAAGAAGAACCACACAACAAAGCCACGTGCCAATGCCCCAATGGGGTCAAGGACGTGGTTTTTTGCTTTAGAGTATCAGACAATTCCATTATTATAATCGGGTAATCTGAAAAAGATGAATCCGTTCTAACTACAACTTATCACGATCCAGTCGCGTTAATATAAGTAATGAATACTATCTTTATCTAGGAGATGAGATGTAATGAGACGGAATAAATGGCTCAAATTCACGGTTGCTTCCGCACTGATTGGAAGTGTCCTCTTCATGGGTTCATCTGCGTATGCAGCAGCTCCTTCTGTCTATGTGAACGGGGAGCTTCAATACGATGCGATGATGGTCAAAGGGAATGCAATGATCAAATTACGTGCTCTGTCGGATTCGGCATGGCTTGTTTTTGCATATGATCCGAAGACGCGCGTTGTGATGTTTCATACGAAAGATAACAAGATAATGGTGAAATTACGGGAAGGGGAGAAGAAAGCGACTGTGAACGGCAAATCCGTTCCGATTGACGCCGCAGTCGTGAACAAGAACGGACTGACTTATGTGCCGCTCCGATTCATCAGTGAGACGCTTGGCGCTTACGTGAAGTATAACGCGAAAGACAACCGTGTCGTCGTGCGAACACCTACAGCCCAGCAAGAATATGAGACGCTGATGCACGGCGATCTTACGGAAGCACGCGAGATCGCGTTACAATTGCCAGAGATCTCGGGGGATGCTCCAATGTTGGAATCGGGTGAAGGGTATCATCATTATGGTTTCACGTTCCCCGAAGGAGAAGCCTTGCGATTTATTTTCGATAATGCAGGTTACGACTATGGGTATTACGAGGTCAATGAAGAAGGACTAGCGATCAAGAAATGGCAGTATGATGCTGTAGCTAAGCGTGAATGGGGCATGAAACCGCAATTTAAAAGCTCAGTATATTTCTTGAATCACTGGATGGGCGGTGTATATACTTTCGGCGAGATCGATGCGCAAGGGAATAGTCAGGAGCTTGGCAAGCTTCTATCTGAAGAAGTTGACGGAAGAGTCGTTCCGATTGAAGACGAGAAGCGCACGGATGATTAATAGTCAGGGAGCAGAACATTGTACTTGTTATCATAATATTCATAGGATTGGTAGTTGCCGGAGCCATTACATTACCCGAAGATGGAAATTATCGTATTTATGTTGAGAACAATTCTTTGGATGATGTAATTTTCATTTAATACTAGATAAGAAATTAGAAGGACCTATTGTTTAAGTGAAGAAGAAAATTACTCTAAGATAAAGAGAACTTATGAAGAAAGATAAGAACGAATAATCCCAACCTGTTAAGCTAATAGGTCACAATAGTTTAACTAATGTATCTTTTTCGTTAAAATGGTATAATGTGGGTTGTTATCACGAAAAGGAGCTGATTTCCATTTCTGACTTTTTTGATCCTGGATTTAACTCGAACTCGAATATGACTGACCCTGGCGGTCATAAAGCTAATCATGATGTTAATTCGCAAAGATATCATTCAGAGGGGGTTCCTGGATTTTGGAGACAGGCAACCAATCTGTTGATTGTAGTAGCAATTATTGCATTCATTATCCTGATTTTTCGGATCTTTTTATGACGAGGGTTGTCAGCTGATAGCTATTAAATTGCTGAATCGTTCAATTAAGAGTCGTTAACTTTGTTACATATTACAGCCAGTTTAGTACTTCCTAGAACAATAATCGGGACCGTTAATTAAGGAGAACTCCTTAGTTAGCGGTCTTTTTATATTTATCTGATGGGGACATCACATCACGCTCAAGTATTTTGCAGATCATGAGATAGAAGGTTGTTCCGCCAATGTGGAATATTTGAAATCGAATATAATATTGTACTGGTAAACTATTTTAAATGCTGTCAACAATGTGATTGACAAAATTCCGTTTTCCTTTACTTGTTCAAATAGGTGCTATGCTTTACGCTTTAATCAAGAAATGAAAGCGCTATTATGGGGAGGTAATTAAATATGGCAGAGGTTCAGTTGAAGACTTCAACTCGCGGAGGCGTTCGAGTCAGCGTACAAAAGTTTGGACGTTTTCTCAGTGGGATGGTCATGCCGAATATCGGTGCGTTCATTGCTTGGGGGCTAATTACGGCACTGTTTATCCCAACGGGTTGGTATCCGAATGAGTACTTGGCTAAACTTGTGGGCCCAATGATCACGTACATGCTTCCGCTACTCATCGGATACACCGGTGGAACCATGGTACACAAACAACGTGGGGGTGTCATTGGTGCTCTGATGACGATGGGTATTATTATCGGCACAGATATCCCGATGTTTATGGGCGCGATGATCTGTGGTCCATTGGCAGCATGGGTACTGAAGCAATTCGATCGTTCGATTGAGGGGAAAATCAAACCAGGTTTTGAAATGCTAGTCAATAACTTCTCACTCGGTATTATTGGTGGGATTCTAACGCTAATCTCTTACTCGGGTGTCGGATTTGTAATTGAGCAGATAACGAATTGGTTGTCTTATGGCGTAGAATACCTGGTTAATCACAATCTGATTCCACTGGTGAATGTCCTTATCGAGCCAGCGAAAATTCTGTTCTTGAACAATGCTATCAACCATGGCGTACTGAGCCCGATTGCATTAGATGAAGCATCTAAAGTGGGTAAGTCGATTTTGTTCATGCTGGAGTCTAACCCAGGTCCAGGTCTTGGTATTCTCTTGGCTTACATGGTTGCAGGACGTGGATTAGCCAAACAATCTGCACCCGGTGCTGCAATCATCCACTTCTTTGGTGGGATTCACGAAATTTACTTTCCTTATATTCTAATGAATCCGCGTCTCATCCTTGCAGCCATTGCAGGTGGTGTAACAGGTACGCTTACGTTCACGCTTTTTGGAGCGGGTCTAGTAGGTCCACCTTCTCCGGGTAGCATCTTTGCTTACTTCTTGATGGCGCCTAGGGGCGGAATGCTTGCAGCACTTAGCGGTGTTGTGACGGCAGCAATCGCTTCATTTATTGTCGCTGCACTGCTACTCAGAACGGGTAAACAAGATGACTTAGATGGTGATGATCTGGGGGAAGCAACTTCTAAATTGAAGGAAATGAAATCGGCAGGGTCTCTAGCAGGGAACAACGCTATCGTAGGAAATGCAAGCGTTAATAACAACGCCACTGTGGTAAAGGCCACAATAGATGTGCACACCATTATCTTTGCATGCGACGCGGGTATGGGTTCTAGCGCAATGGGCGCTGCAATCTTACGCAAGAAAATGAAGGCAGCAGGTTCTGATATTTCCGTAATCAATTCGGCTATCAATGATATTCCGAGCGGTGCAGATATTATCATCTCACATAAATCGCTTACCCACAGGGCTCAGCTTAAGGCGCCTGATGCAGAACATATATCTATCGATGACTTCATGAAGAGCCCTGAGTACGACAAGTTGGTTGCTCGACTTACTTGATCAGACATAGTACGAATCTAGAGGCTGTTGTTGATACTAGCGATTTCATAGGTGACGGTCGATCCAATCTGTTGTGTTAGGAGAGTTACGCTAATGAGTGTGTCCAGTAGAACTCGTAACATATTGGAGCTATTGCTTCGGAGTGAGCGTGATCTTACAGCATCAGAAATCGCCACAGAAATCCATGTCAGTTCACGGACGGTTCATCGTGAATTAGCAGCAGTAGCGGATGTGTTACGTGAGCAAGGGATTGAGCTACTTAGGAAGTCTGGTACTGGTATCCGTGTACAGGGTGATAAGGCGAGCTTGGAGAATCTGCATCGGTTGGTCTCTACATCTAATGATATCGAATTCTCATTAGACGAGAGGCAATCTTATATCCTGTGTCTTCTTCTCCGAAATGATGAACCTGTCAAGTTGTTCACCCTTGCACATGAGTTGAAAGTAACCGTAGCGACCATTACGAACGATCTGGATGAGCTTACCGAATGGGTTCAGAAGTTCGATGTGGAACTTGTTCGCAAAAGGGGTTATGGCGTTGAATTATCTGGTAAGGAAGAGCGATTGCGGGAAGTCATTCGACAGCTAGTTAAGCTTAGGATTGACGATGCGGAGCTGATTGCGACCCGTGACGAACGTTCACTTCATCCACTTGACCGGGAGCTGTTCTTGCTTATAGGCAAATCGGAAATGGCGAATATCGAGAATATTT
The DNA here is from genome assembly GCF_059445545.1 of Paenibacillus sp. Y568. NCBI lineage: Bacteria > Bacillati > Bacillota > Bacilli > Caryophanales > Paenibacillaceae > Paenibacillus > Paenibacillus sp. Y568. The sequence continues at coordinate 46,051 of NZ_JCAIUM010000026.1, read as the reverse complement.
TGTGGAATTGGGAGGCGCATTGGGCGGATCGGATGAGTGAGAATAGCTATACTGATTTACTCATTCGGTTATCCATAGCAATACAGCGTATCCGAGCCGACAGAAGGGTGACTGAACTAATCGCGATAGATCAGACAGTCAATCTTGTATTGCAGGACGTATTGGGAGCACAACGCTTGACTGAAGAGTTGTCTGATGAGTTAGGTCTTCCTATTTGTCCAGCAGAGATAGCTTATATCCTAAGTCTTCTAGAACATGCACGTCAAGAAGATAGTGTTCCATTCCTAGGTGAAGATATAGTACTTGCTCAAATGGTGAGTGAGGTCATCCAACAGGTACAACATGCGATGGGAGTCGACTACAGTGGGGATCTTTCTCTTCGGGATGGCTTATTTCATCATATGAAAGTGAGCTTACAGAGAATCTACGATGGATTGAGTATCCGTAATCCTCTTCTAGACCAGATTCAGAAAGATTATATGGAGCTTTATGGGGTTGTCCGTAAGGCTGTCGATTGTGTATCCCCTAAGCTACATGTGCCTGATGAGGAAATTGGATTTCTTGTTATGCATTTCGGTGCATCGCAGGAACGGATCAAGCAATTACGGAGAGAAGTACGTGCCATTCTGGTATGTACCAGCGGAATCGGATCTTCGAAACATCTACAGATTCGGCTTCAAAAAGAGCTTCCACAGATCGCCATTGTTGATCGGGTTTCTTGGTATGAGGCATCCCGTATTTCGGAGGATACGTATGATCTGATTATCTCTACCGTCGATTTACCTCTAGATCCGTTGCAGTATATCAAGATAAGTCCATTACTTACATTAGCAGAAGTAGAGCAGCTAAGATCATTTATCAAGGTGACGACGCTGGGGAGACAACGCGAGGAGACCATGATTGAGGGGATTACGCCTACGCAGTTCGGATTCGAACAGTTATTGAGTCTGAAGACAACACTGGATGAGATCGTGCTCTTGGTCAAGCGATTTAAGGTCGTTGAGATTCGAGAGCATCAGGTCTACGATCTGACCACTCTATTTGATGAAGCATGCCTAGTTGAGGAAAAAGAGGGCGTACTTATATCTTCATCCTTAGTTGTAGAACGACTAATAGAACGGGAGCGAAGTAGTAGTCAAATGATAACTGGCACCTCTCTTGCTCTGTTCCATACTCGAAGTTCTCACATCCTACGACCCTCGTTGTCGCTTTATCGTCTGGTTCAGCCACTTCCGATGAAGACGACACCACCTAGCCAGTTAAGTCAGTTCTTATTCATGCTTGCCCCTCAGACATTGTCGCGTGAAAGTCTCGAAGTGCTTAGTGAAATCAGTGCCATGTTACTGGAGAGTAGCGTGATTGAATTACTTGAGACAGGTGACGAAATAGCGATTAGAAGCTACTTGACGGTCAGACTGAGAACATTCCTCAGTACTAAAATAGAGAAACGAGTGAGGTTGAAATGAATATTCTCTCCATAGATAAAGTGAAATTGAATGTCACTGCAAAAGATAAATATGAAGTGATTCGTCTAGCGGGTGAATTATTAGTTAACGCAGGACATGTTGAACCAAGTTATATCGATAGCATGATCGAACGAGAAGATTCACTGTCCACGTATATGGGTGGAGGTTTAGCCATTCCACACGGCACAAATACATCTAAAAGGTTCATTAAATCCACGGGATTATCCATCGTACAGCTGCCAGAAGGAGTGGATTTCGGAGAAGGCCATATCGCTAATCTGATCATCGGTATTGCAGCAGTAGGGAATGATCATATAGAAATTCTGACGAATGTAGGTGTTATTTGTTCGGATGATGATAATCTGGAGCGGATTCTGAAAGCATCCACACCAGAAGATCTAATCGAAATCTTTAATATGAATTTAGAAGAATGAAGGCTGTACATTTCGGCGCAGGTAACATCGGACGTGGGTTTATAGGATTGCTGCTTTCACAATCTGGCTACGAAGTGATATTCTCCGATGTTAATAAGACGCTAGTCTGTGACTTGCAAGAGCGTGGCGAATATACGGTGACGCTGGCAGATGACACGAAGGAACAACTGCTAGTCAAAGGTATAACAGCTATTGATGGAACGGACTTGGAGAAAGTTGCTTCGATTGTTGCAGAAGCAGATATAGTCACAACAGCTGTTGGTGTTAACATACTGAAGCATATCGCGGTTGGTATTGCGCGTGGAATTGAACAACGGATTGCGAATGGAGCAGGGAATCTGCATATTATTGCTTGTGAGAATACCATCGGTGGCAGCACCCAGCTGAAAGAGCATGTCTATGGACATTTAGATGAGGCTATCAAGGGGAAAGTCTCCGCAGTTGTAGCCTTTCCGGATGCAGCTGTAGACCGGATCGTACCCATCCAACATAACGTGGATCCCCTTGCGGTCACGGTGGAGTCGTTCTATGAGTGGGTAGTTGATGCTTCTGCTATGTTGGAGGGTTACCAACCGGTGAAAGGCATTCATTATGTCGATAATCTTAGTCCATTTATTGAACGAAAGTTATTTACGGTTAATACGGGTCACTGTACCGCTGCTTACCTCGGTAACCTCAAAGGGTATGATACGATCCAACAGGCCATGGCAGATGAGTCTATTGTGGATGAGGTGAAAGCTACGTTACAGGAGACAGGAACTGTTCTTGTATCTCGACATCATTTCAACCAGGAGGAGCATGACAAATATATCGATACCATTATTGGACGTTTTGCCAATCCCTACCTTACCGATGAAGTCATCCGTGTAGGTCGATCTCCGATACGCAAGTTATCTCCGAATGATCGGCTCGTCAAGCTAGCCCTGCTTGCACATGAGTTGGGTATCGAACCGAAACGGCTGGCTAAGGTGATGGCAGCAGCGCTCTGCTTCGATCATGCAGAAGATCCTGAATCCGTTGAGCTTCAACAAGCAATTATGGACACAGGCATCGGGCCAACGATAACGAAGTACACATCCATTCCGGAAGATCATCCTGTATTTTTCCTTGTAGTGGATAGGTATGAACGAATTCTCGCCACACATGCTTAGGAAAGGCTAGAGAGAGGAGAAGTCAATGACTCACATAATGACAGGTGTTGCAGCATCTCCCGGAATTGCGATTGCTAAGGCATTTCGATTAGCTAGTACAGAGCATATTCCACAGAAGCAGACCATTACGGATACGTTAGCGGAAGTAGAACGATTCCGACAAGCGGTTGAGAGAGCGAAGGGCGAAATTGAGGGGATTCGACAATTGACAGTACAAAGGTTGGGAGAGCGGAAAGCGGAAATATTTGAAGCTCACCTGTTGCTACTGGAAGACCCTGATCTGGTTGAAGTTACAGAGGATAGAATCATCGACGAGAAGATGAACGCCGAATATACGTTGTATGAAGTTACTGTAGGCGTTATGGAAATGCTCCGGGAGATGGATAATGAGCTACTTCGTGAGCGTGCGATTGATGTTAGGGACGTATCTGGACGGGTGATGAGTCAACTCATAGGCAAGCCATATGCTACATTGTCAGGTATTTCTGAGGAGACGGTCATTATTGCTGAAGACTTAACACCATCGGATACGGCACAATTAGATCTGACCTATGTGCTTGGATTCATTACGGAAGTGGGGAGCCGCACATCGCACTCTGCCATTATGGCGAGATCGCTGGAGGTGCCAGCTGTAGTAGGTGCAGACTCAGCGACAGTACTTATCCCCCATGGGGCTATTCTTATTCTGGACGCGACGGAAGGCAAAGTTATCGTGAATCCCTCTGAGCCAGAGTTGATGGAATACCGTGAGAAGAAAGAACGTTATGAAGAACGTAGAGCGCAGTTGAGGCTTCTGTCTAAGCAACCATCGGTTACCTCTGACGGAGTACATCTCGAACTTGCGGCGAATATCGGTAGTGTTGAAGATGTAGCAAAGGTATTAGAAGTCGGAGCTGATGGCATAGGGTTATTCCGTACGGAATTTCTTTATATGGGACGGAGTTCGCTACCAACAGAGGAGGAACAATATCAAGTATATAAACATGTACTAGAGCGATTGGAAGATAAGCGTGTCGTTATCCGGACGTTAGACATTGGAGGAGACAAAGATCTTCCTTATCTGACGTTGCCTAAGGAGAGCAATCCCTTTTTGGGTCTTCGCGCTCTACGATTATGTTTCGATCGACAGGATGTGTTTCGCACCCAATTGCGTGCACTGTTGAGAGCCAGTACGTCAGGTAAACTAAATATTATGTTCCCCATGATAGCGTTACTTAGCGAATGGCATAAGGCGAAGAGCATGCTGGAAGAAGAGCGTACGAAGCTACAGTATGAAGGGATCGCGGTGTCTGATTCTATCGAAGTCGGTATGATGATCGAGATTCCAGCCGCAGCGCTGAATGCCGATCATTTTGCGAAGGAAGTTGATTTTTTCAGCATTGGAACCAACGACCTCATTCAATATACGATGGCAGCAGATCGGATGAACACATCGGTAGCCTACTTGTATCAGCCTTATCATCCTTCTATCTTGAGGCTTGTTCATATGGTTATTAAAGCGGCTAAGCGAGAGGGGAAATGGTCCGGCATGTGTGGAGAAATGGCTGGAGATCCCATTGCGATCCCGTTACTGGTCGGTATGGGTCTGAACGAATTTAGTATGAGTGCTGGCGCTGTATTACCTGCTCGAGAGTTAATTACGCATTTGTCCAAGGAAAAATGGACTTCATTGGTAGAAGAAGTTCTTCTTATGGGAACACAGGAAGAAGTTGGACATTTCGTAGAACAAAGGAGTTTTTTATAATGCTATCTCAAGCCTATACAATTATTCATCCCTATGGGTTCCATGTTCGTCCATCGAAGGTATTTGTCCAAGCAGCAACGAAGTTCCCTTGCCAAGTTCATCTAATAAAAGGGAGTAAAAAAATGAATGGTAAAAGCTCCTTAGGGCTGATGGCTCTAGGTTTAGCAAAAGGCGACGAAGTCACGCTGGAAGTCGATGGAGAGCGCGAGGAGGAAGCACTCTTGGAACTGGGCATCTTACTGACTAGGATATACGAAGAATAGAATCTTAAATGTGAAGAGAAATATTCATGAAGGGTACTCCATCAGATACGTCATCTGTGAGAGTACCCTTTTTGCGTTAACCTGAATAGAAAGTTGATAAAAAGTTGAGATTTGTATACTATCGTCACATGTGAGGTGGTTACATTGCAGACGAAGATACTTATTGTTGATGATGAAGCAGATATTGTGAATTTGCTCCGAGATTATTTTGAGATCAATGGTTATTTGGTTCTAACCGCACAGAATGGAACGAGAGCATTAGAACAAGTAGTGAAGGAACCGGACATTATTCTACTGGACATTAATATGCCAGCAATGGACGGGCTTGAAGTCTGTAAACGAATTAGAAGTCACGTCTCATGTCCTATTCTGTTCTTAACAGCAAAGGTTGCAGATGTAGATAAGATTAACGGATTCCGAATGGGTGGCGATGATTATATCGTGAAACCTTTTTCAATAGATGAGCTTGGCGCAAGAGTGGCTGCGCATTTACGTCGTGAGACAAGAAATCAGAACAAGTCTAAGGTGAACTTTATAGGGGATTTGGTGATTGATTACGGGGAACGTACGGTGTCTTACAATAATGAGTTGATATCTTTTGCCAAAAAGGAATTTGATATCATTGAATTTCTTTCCATGAATAGCGGACAGGTATTTGATAAAGAACGTATTTATGAGTGCTTATGGGGGTTCGATAGCAAGGGAGACAGCTCGGTTGTCGCTGAACATATCCGTAGAATTCGTGCTAAGTTCGCCATGATCAACGAGTTGAATTATATTGAGACCGTCTGGGGAGTGGGATATAAATGGGTAGGATGAAGCGCATGTGGAATAACCTATCGATACAAAAGACACTCGTTATATACACGATAGGATTTATGTTGTTGGTGACGTTGTTAAGTAGTATTTCTTTTAGTGGACTATATGAATGGAAGAATACGGCTTTGCGAAGCGAGTAATTCATATATATACAATCAAGACCGTTAATTGGGGAGTGATCCTTAGTTGACGGTCTTTATATTCTAATCATTTCTAGGGTAGTCCCTTCTTTTGAAATAAACCATAAAAAACCTAATAGTTAACGTTGGCGTTAACTGTGATCAGTAATATAATTTATAAGAAGAGGGTAGAGGTGCGGTGAGTTGAACATATTAAAGATTGAAGATGTGGCGAACCAGACAGGTCTGACGAAACGGGCCATTCGCTACTACGAGGATATTGGGCTCATTCAGGCTGCAGAGAGAACGTCGGGCGGCATACGCATATATTCGAATGAAGATGTGGAGAGAATCAAGAAGATACTGCTCATAAAGGAAGCGCTGGGGTTTTCACTTGCGGAGCTACAGCAGTTTCTTGAATATCGTACGACACTTGATCAGCAGCGAAGCGAATACCGGTCATCTGCTGATCGGGAAGAAAGAAGAGTCAAGCTTGAGAATATGTTATCAAGCATGCGAAAAGAAAAAACGATGATCGATGAAAAGATCAAGCGGATGGAGGATTTTAAAGAGGAGCTGAACAGCATGGAGAAACGTGTGCTGGACGGGTTAGAGAAACTAAAGGAGTAGGAGCACAGTATGGAGACATCACGAGTACAAAGATCAACCTTCTGGACGATCCTAATTGCTGTATTTTTTGGTAACTTTATGGCGTCGCTCAGTACAACAACCATTAATGTGGCTTTACCTGTGTTTATGAAGGATTTTGATGCTAGTCTAAATACGGTGCAGTGGATGTTGTCCGGATTTATGATGGCTACCGGTATTATTGCGCCGATTATAGGTTTTATGGGGGATAGATGGAGCTATAAACGTTTGTACTTGTTTGCTTTAGCTGGCTTTACTATTTTCTCTGCACTATGTTCATTTGCTTGGAGCATTGAATCGCTTATCGCCTTTCGAATCTTGCAGGGGCTGTTCAGCGGGATTATAATGCCTACCACGATGACGATTATTTATCAGACGATTTCGAAGGAGAAGCAGGCGGTTGCCATCAGCTACTGGAGTATATCGGCCATGCTGGCTCCAGCGCTTGGTCCAACCATTGGTGGATGGTTAACCGAGTTATTTGGTTGGAAGTCCTTGTTCTTAATGAACATTCCAATTGGACTTATAGCGGTTATTGTCGCGCTGCGTTACATTCCGAGTTATAAGCTGAGCCGCAGCAGCACGCTTGATTGGATCGGTTTTGGAGCAGTACTGATTGGAACTAGTTCACTGCTCGTTGCCTTTAGCGAAGCTCATAGTTGGGGCTGGACAGGCTGGAAAACACTCGGACTTGCGGCTTTTGGACTGATTATGCTTGCCTATTTCGTGATGAGAACACTGCGTATAAGCAATCCGCTTCTGAATCTGCGCGTATTTATGATACCTCGGTTCACCTATGGGCTAATTATTAACTGTGCTGTTACCATATCTCTATATGCTGCTACGTTATTGGTGCCGATCTATATGCAAAATATTCAGGGCGCATCTAGCTTTACAACAGGGTTGGTTATGTTTCCAGGTGCGCTGGTCATGGTGTTGGTTTCTCTAGCTGTAGGCAGGCTTTACAATAAAGTGGGCCCTGCGCGGCTTATATTTACAGGGTTAATTCTGATGGTAGTGGCCACTTGGGCACTTACCCATGTTGGCTTAACATCGAGTATATTATTCGTTACAGTCTGGCTTGTCGTTCGATATGCAGGGATAGGATTCTGCAACATGCCGGTAACCAATGCAGCAATGTCAGCAGTACCTAGAGAAAATTCGGGTCATGCATCGGCTGTAATGAACTGGATTAGACAGGGAACCGCCGCATTATCGATCAGTTTGTTCAGTTCGATTCTGTCATCTCAGACTTTAGCACATCTGGAAGCAGACGAGGTGACGCCAAATGTTGCGCTTTCGCTCAGTATTCAAGATGTGTTCGTGATTGGAACGATTATTATCATTGTGACGATGCCACTGACGTTGTTGCTCCGTAAGCGCAAAACTAAGGAGCTAGAGGCAGTTTAGTAAGTTAATAGCATCAATCATGTGCTAAGTTATAATGAACAAGAGCTGTCCGGAGAGGTCTATGACCCTTCCGGACAGCTTTATTTTTCGTCGTGCGTAAGGGATTTATAGATTTACATCATTATCTCCAATAAATGAAAGTTGATAAAAAGTTGAGATTTGTATACTATCGTCACATGTGAGGTGGTTACATTGCAGACGAAGATACTTATTGTTGATGATGAAGCAGATATTGTGAATTTGCTCCGAGATTATTTTGAGATCAATGGTTATTTGGTTCTAACCGCACAGAATGGAACGAGAGCATTAGAACAAGTAGTGAAGGAACCGGACATTATTCTACTGGACATTAATATGCCAGCAATGGACGGGCTTGAAGTCTGTAAACGAATTAGAAGTCACGTCTCATGTCCTATTCTGTTCTTAACAGCAAAGGTTGCAGATGTAGATAAGATTAACGGATTCCGAATGGGTGGCGATGATTATATCGTGAAACCTTTTTCAATAGATGAGCTTGGCGCAAGAGTGGCTGCGCATTTACGTCGTGAGACAAGAAATCAGAACAAGTCTAAGGTGAACTTTATAGGGGATTTGGTGATTGATTACGGGGAACGTACGGTGTCTTACAATAATGAGTTGATATCTTTTGCCAAAAAGGAATTTGATATCATTGAATTTCTTTCCATGAATAGCGGACAGGTATTTGATAAAGAACGTATTTATGAGTGCTTATGGGGGTTCGATAGCAAGGGAGACAGCTCGGTTGTCGCTGAACATATCCGTAGAATTCGTGCTAAGTTCGCCATGATCAACGAGTTGAATTATATTGAGACCGTCTGGGGAGTGGGATATAAATGGGTAGGATGAAGCGCATGTGGAATAACCTATCGATTCAAAAGACACTCGTTATATACACGATAGGATTTATGTTGTTGGCGACGTTGTTAAGTAGTATTTCTCTTAACGGATTAGATGAATGGAAGAGCACGATCAATGGGAAATATGACTCAACTGAATTTAGTGACTTTTCGGATGCTAAAGGAAGAACGGTAAGGCTCTCAATGGGGAGAGAATTAGATGAAGAATTGATTACTCCCCAAGATAAAATACTACTGAAAAGCATAGATGTATCTTTTACCTTGACGATTCCCTTATTCTTCGGTGGCTGCATCATTCTTGCGGCTTTTTTGTTCTATCGATATAAACTGAAGAAGCCGATTGAACTTATCAATCTGTCCGCGGCCAAAATAGCGAATAATGACTTGGATTTCTCACTAAGAGTTGAGTCCAAGGACGAAATGGGGCGCTTGTGTACTTCACTTGAAATGATGCGGAGTTCACTCGAGAATAATTCTCGTGACATGTGGCGTATGATGGAGGAACGAAGAAGGTTAAATGCTGTATTTAGCCATGATCTAAGAACGCCGCTTACGGTCCTACGAGGATACTCCGATTTTCTTAGCCGTTATGTGCCCGAGAATAAGGTGAGTACGGAGAAGCTACTGTCAACAGTATCCGCCATATCAAAGCATACAGAACGGATTGAAAGTTATGTGGAGACGATGACGGATGTACAGAAATTAGAGGATATTTCGATATCTGCTACCCAAGCAAGTACTCTTGATCTATGCGAGCAGATCACATCCATTGCTCATATGTTGGGCGAACAATCCACGATTCGTGTGGAGGTTGTGAACCGAATGGACGTTGATCGTATCGGCGTGGACACTAGGATGATACTACGAGTGGTAGATAATCTGTTATCCAATGCTCTTCGATATGCCAAGGAGCGCATAGAGATCACTTTACGAATTGTGGGATATGACCTAATCGTTGAGGTATCTGATGACGGTAATGGATTCTCACCAGAGGATCTACAGCAAGGATCGCAGGCATTCTACAGAAATGATACAGATGACAGTATTCACTTCGGGTTGGGACTCTATATATGTAAGTCATTGTGTGAGAAACACGGCGGAGATTTACAGATTTCTAATGGTGAACAAGGAGGAGCAAAGGTAATCGCAAGGTTTAACCTGAATTAGTTGATAAAAAATTGAAAAGTGGACTTTATACTTTCCTTGAGAGCCAAATGAGGAGGGTATTTTTTTTATGAATAACATGCAAATAGAGATTAAGAATCTGAATAAGTATTATGGAAATAAACATGCGCTGAACAATATTAACCTAACGATGGGTCAGGGAATGTTCGGGCTTCTTGGACGGAATGGTGCAGGGAAAACGACGTTGATGAAGACGCTCGCGACCTTGCTGAATAAAAAGAATGGAGATATCACCATATGTGGCGTTCCGATTGAGAATGCCAAAGAAATCCGCCGTATTACAGGGTATCTGCCACAGGAATTCTCGATGTATCCCCATATGGGGGTGTATGAGGCCATGGATTATTTGGGAGTATTATCGGGACTTAGCCTCCGAACACGGAAAGAGAGAATTCCGGAGCTTCTTGAGAAGGTGAATTTAGGTGATCATTATCGAACAAAGGTCAAGGCATTATCAGGTGGAATGAAGAGAAGACTAGGGATTGCTCAAGCTATATTACATGACCCGAAGGTACTGATCGTGGACGAACCAACCGCAGGATTGGATCCAGAGGAGCGGATACGGTTTCGTAATCTGTTGTGTGAGCTTGCTGAGGAACGAATTGTTATCTTATCCACGCATATTGTTGGTGATATTGAAGCGACCTGTGAAAGAATAGCCGTTCTTGACAATGGACAATTGTTATATAAAGGAACCGTCAGACAACTTACTCAAACGGCCGAAGGCAAGGTCTATAGTGCTGAAATAGCTAGAGCGGAGCTAGTTGCATTGAAGGAGAAATATATCGTGACAGGGATGTTAACGATGGGTGAACGTGTTAATGTTCGGTTGATTGCGAATGAACAGCCGACGCCTAACGCAACCTTGTGCGAACCCAATATCGAGGATGCTTATATGCTTCACATGTTTGAAAATGGTGTTGCAACGCACCAACTAGGAGGGATCTCCTAATGTTCTTGAAGGAATGCCGAAAAACGGTCAAAAGTGTCACCTTTGTGATCTATGTTGTTATTCTAGTGTTATTTGCTTACACGCAAATGGGGACAAGCTTTGAGCTAATCGAACCCCCACAGAAGGGGCTCGATAGTTATGGTGTGAAGCATGATGAACATCAAGAGATCATCATCCCAAATGCGGTTGATTCTTTGTATGGTGAATATATGGCCAATTCATTTACAGCATATCCCGTAGGATTCTATAAAGTTGTGAAGTTAAGTGACCAAGAGCAAGGTGAAATGGCTACTATTCTATCCGAATTAACTGGACTGTCGTCAGATGAATTGATGGCAGCTACTGGCATGGATGACTTAGGAATAACAATTAACGAGAACAATACGGTCATAAACGAAAAAGGTGAGATGACCATTGTAGTCCCGGAAAAGGGGGAAGACGTGTCACTTTCGGACGTTTCCATTGAGCCAAAGCTGACCTACGAACGTTTCCATGAGCTGATGAAGCAAGCAGACAGTCTCATTGGGGGCGGTTCAAAATACAGTGATATGTATTTGACTCAATTCGGTGCAGTACCAATGACATACGACGATGCATTGGCAGATTATAACGAAGTCGTTGGAAAAGATAAAATAACGGGGGCTTTAGCACGTTTATTCTGTGATTACTTAGGTATCTTTCTCTCGATATTTCCCGTTTTTATAGCCGTCGCTTTAGGTTTGAAAGATCGTCGAGCAAAAATGCAGGATTTAATGTATACGAGACGAGTATCTTCCTTTAGATTGATGTTTACTCGTTATTGTGCCATGGTAGCGGTCATGTTCTTGCCTGTCCTTCTGCTAGCATTGTGTGCAACCGTTAGTACGGCAAATCAATATACGGGAGTTGATATAGATCTCTTTGCCTTTATCAAATACTCACTCGGATGGCTTCTGCCTTCCCTTATGGTATCAACAGCAGTCGGTGTTTGCTTGACTGTGTTAACAGATACTCCAATAGCTATAGCAGTTCAGGGGTTGTGGTGGTTCATTGGGCTTAACATGGGAATGCAACATATGGAGGGTGGTTACGGGATGGATCTTGCCGTACGACACAATAAGATCGGAAATACAGGGACTTACTTGGACAATTTTAATACGCTGGTGATCAATCGGTTCAGTTATGTACTTATGGCCATGGTTCTAATGATCGTATCCGTGGGCATCTATGAACTGAAAAGAAGGGGGAAACTCGATGTTCTCGGTCGTATTAAGAAAATATTCATTCATCGCTAAGTCGAATCTAAAACATAACTTTCTTATTCATATCATAGTGGCATTACTACTTCTATGTCTAACACCCTTGATCTTCGGAATAAGCAATCTGGACGCAGCAGCATCAGCGGGTCCTCTTGAGATGTTTGTTTCATTGATTGGAATCATGCTATTAACTCCTGTCTTTATGCCAGAACAACATAAGGATTTACGCGATCTTGTTGAGACGAAATACACCTCGCAGACGGGGATTTATTTCGTTCGAACGTTCACTGCAGTGGTCGCCATGTTGGTCATGATTCTCTGTTTTGTTGTCTTTATGAATGTTAATGGTAGCACATTTCCTTTATTCAAATACCTGATAGGTACCTTTTCCAGTGCTTTGTTCCTTGGTGCTGTGGGAATGTTCTTCTCTGGAATTAGTGATAATATAGCCGTCGGATACATGATTCCACTCTTCTATTATGTTTTTAATATATCGGCAGGAAGTAAGTACGTAGGGAATCTATATCTCTTCTCGATGTCTTCCAAGGACAGCTTCGAGGAGAAATATTGGCTTATGGGTACTGCTATATTACTTATCATAATCACGTTGTTCATCAAAAAGATGACTAGAAAGGCAAGATAACATTTACTTGGAACCAAAGCCCATCCATTACAAGATGGGCTTGAATTCCATCAATCTACAGGCAACTTTACCGTGAAGGTAGAACCTACTCCAAGTTCACTTTTAACCTCAATCGTACCGCCGCATAAGTTGATAATACGATAGACTAGGGGGAGCCCGAGTCCGTTCCCTTCAGCGTTGCGGGCATGATCTCCTTGATAGAACTTCTCAAATATATGTTTCCGAACACTCTTCGTCATACCAATACCTGTGTCGGTGATGATCACAGCTATACAGTGATCCGTAGTAGTAAGACTAACTGATATTTCTCCGCCTTCTGGCGTGAATTTAATCGCGTTTCCGAGCAGATTCAACCACACTTGCATCATAAGTTCTTCGTTTCCGTGATACATACACTTCTGGAGCTCAATGTTCAGTGTCAGTTGTTGTGGTGTCCATATCGATTCTAGTAGTAGTAAGGCTTGGCGGACTTGTTCATCTAATCGATACTCTCCTTTATTCGTGATCATTTCTTGGTTTTCAAGCTTGGATATTTTGAGGATATTACCAGACAAGGTTGACAACTGCCGAGCACTATTCACAATCATTCCGGTATATTCGTCATGTTCTTCCTTCGTAATGGTCTTATCTTGCAACAGCGTGGCATAACCTTCAATGGCTGCGATCGGCGTCTTGAATTCGTGTGACACGTTGACAACGAAGTCATTGCGAAGTGTCTCTATACTTTGTAGTTCTTGGACCATGATATTGAAATGATGTGCGACTTCACTAATTTCACGAACACGATGGGATTCATTCAGATCAATGTTAAAGTTTCCTTTTGCTATTTCTTTAGCTGCGTTACTGAAATCTGTAATAGGGGACAAGATTTTCTTTCCTACATACATAGTGATGATGTAACCCGTCACGAGGCTAAAAAACATCATGAATAGAATGGGTACAAAATGAGTATTACCATGAATAAATAAATTCCCGTAGCGGACATAGACAAATGCTAAGATGGCCATCAGGAAAGTGGATACTAGCATGCTAAAGAAGATTAAGGATACGAAAGACCACCATAGACTTCGATTATTTTTTTTGATCATGTCCATTTCACCGCTTTATATCCTAGACCTCTGACCGTAATGATCTCGAAATCGGGACATGCCTTAAAACGTTCCCGCAAGCGGTTGATATGCACAACCACGGTGTGTTCGTCCGATTCTGTATCCATCCCCCATATTTCATCCATTAACTGTTGTTTGGTGAAGATCTTATTCGGATAAGATAGTAATTTATATAACAGATAGAATTCTTTCTGCGGAAGAATAATCTGCTCTTCATGTTGAACGACCGTTAGTGAATCATATTCGAGTAGGCTATCGCCGCATATAATCTTGCGATCACTGATAATCTGGGCACGACGAAGGAGTGCGCTGACACGCAGAACCATCTCGTTCACATCAATGGGTTTAACCATGTAATCATCAATTCCAATGAGGAAACCTCGCTGCTTATCCGTGAAGCTTTCTTTGGCCGTTACCATTAAGATCGGAAGGTTATAGTTCGCTTCTCTAATGGTTCTAGTAAGGTCATAGCCATCCATACGAGGCATCATAATATCACAGATCATTAGATCCACGTATTCTTTATCTAATATAGCTAGTGCAACCTCTCCGTCTTCCGCAGCTTGTGCGCGGTAACCATTTCTGGTTAGAACAGTGCAGAATAGTTGGCGCAATGTAGGATCATCCTCGACTACAAGGATATTAAACATATCGTTACCTCCAGAAGCTCTGATATAGTAAGTTTCTATAAAATATAAGAATGCATAAGTTTCACTTGATAATTTTTTCCTTAAGTATAACCCATAAATATAAAGTGAATATCAACCAGATTAATTGCGTCATTTCAATGACGTTTAGATTCAGTTTAGGTTTAGTTTACAAATCGTTGATATACTTAGGGAAGTTAGTACATTAGATAAACTAATAAAGAGAGCCTACGTATTGGAAGGGGAGAGGTACCGATGTTGCAATTGAAAGATATCACCAAGAGTTATAAGACTGGGGATTTCACGCAGGTAGCACTGAACAAAGTAAGCCTTAATTTTAGAGAAAGTGAATTTGTAGCTATTCTTGGACAGAGCGGGTCTGGTAAGACTACGTTACTAAATGTGGTTGGTGGACTGGATCAGTATGACAGTGGAGAGCTAATCATTAACGGACAATCCACCAAACATTTTCAAGATAGCGATTGGGATGCATACCGTAATAATAGTGTTGGCTTTATATTTCAAAGTTATAATCTGATTTCGCACTTAAGTATCGTGGATAACGTAGAGATGGGGATGACACTGAGTGGTGTATCTTCATCTGAGAAGAATAAGAAGGCCATGGAAGTGCTAGAGAAGGTTGGATTGAAAGACCATGTACACAAGAAACCGAACCAGTTGTCTGGGGGACAGATGCAACGTGTGGCCATCGCTCGCGCGCTAGCCAATAATCCAGATATTATTCTCGCAGATGAACCGACAGGTGCCTTGGATTCAGAGACTAGTGAACAGATCATGGATTTAATCAAGACGATTGCGGAAGATAAGCTAGTTATTATGGTTACTCATAACCCTGAATTGGCGGAACAATACGCGGATCGCGTTATCAAGTTCTCTGACGGTAATGCGGTATCGGATAGCAATCCACTAGCTAATCAAAAGACAACGTCCAAATATACGCTTAAGAAAACAAGCATGAGCTTCTTCACGGCATTGAAATTGTCGGGCAAGAATATTGCGACGAAGAAGTGGAGAACGGGATTGACTGCTTTTGCATCCAGTATTGGGATTATCGGTATTGCGTTAATTCTATCCTTGTCTAATGGGTTTGATAAGCAGATCAGTTCTTATGAAGCAGGTGCAATGTCGAATTTCCCGATCACGATAAGCCAAAATGCGATGAGCGTTGATATGTCTGACCATGCAGCTATGAGTGGCACGAATCTTCCGACTTATCCGACAGAGAAGACATTAATTCCATATGATCCAACGGAGAATTCAATCATTCATAAGAATGTACTGACAACGGAATATTTAGCTTATCTGGAGAAGATCGATCCTAAGTTAATCGATGGCATTTCCTATACACGAACCGTGAATATGAATATGTTAACGTCCAACGGAGACAAGGCAACGACTGTCAATAAGGGGAATATTAGCTTTTCACCTTATCCTAGCAAACAAGGGGACGAATCTGGAAGTTACTTAGAACAGTACTATGATGTGCTCGAGGGAAGTTTCCCAACGAAGATGACGGATATCGTATTGATCGTGGATGAGTACAACCGGTTGAACAATGCGGCACTTGATGCGCTCGGTATTAACTACGATGTAGATAGTATCAATCTAACCGATCTCATTGGACATGAATTGAAGCTCATAAAGAATAATGATTATTACGTAAAAAAAGACCAGCAGTTCGTAGTGAATGGAACAGCATCGAATTTAATGGATATGTATCATAGTGACGAAGCTATAACCTTAAATATTGTCGGGGTTATTCGTGGCCAGGAAGAATCCAAAATGTCTACATTACCTGCTGGAATCGCATACTCTGATGAACTTGCAACCATGTTCATTGAAGATGCTAAGAATTCAGAGATTGTAAAAGCCCAACAGACAGCAGACTATAACGTGTTAACAGGGCAAGTCCTGTCTGAAGGTATAGCTGGAAGTGGTATGGCAGGGATGAGTCAAGCGGGGATGCCAACGATGGATCCAAGTATGGCTGCTGCTATGGCATCAGTAACTCCAACGATGTCCACCAAGGATGATATTCTTGCCTCTCTAGGAGCAACCGAGATTCCAACATCGGTGTCTCTATATCCAATAGATTTCAGTTCGAAAGAATCGATTACTGCTTACTTAGATAAGTGGAATACGGACTTGGCAACGGAAGATAAAGTGTTATACACGGACTTGGCCGCTATTGTGACAAGTATTTCGGGAAGCATCATGGATGGGATTACGATGGTCCTCATTGCATTTGCTGCAATCTCTCTTGTGGTATCACTTATTATGATTGCAATAATCACTTATATTTCAGTCATGGAAAGAACGAAGGAGATTGGTGTTCTTCGTGCCTTGGGCGCAAGAAAGAAGGATATTACGCGAGTATTTAATGCAGAGACCTTTATTATTGGTACTTGTTCAGGAGTTCTTGGTATTGGGATCACGTATTTGTTGACAATTCCGGTCAATGCAATCCTGTATAATATGACGGAACTTTCGAATGTTGCACAGCTTAATCCGCTACATGCTCTAACACTTGGCATTATTAGTGTAGTACTTACGATGATTGGTGGGTTCATTCCTGCTAAGATGGCATCGAAGAAGGACCCTGTGTCCGCTCTTCGCAGCGAGTAATTTAAATAGACACAACAAAGACCGTTAATGGGGATTACTCCTTATTAGCGGTCTTTTTAACATATAAGAATTTATAAGTATTTCTCTTATAAATAGACTTATATTTCAACGCTAAACGTTTCTTCGCCGCTAAAGGACGGTGATGCCGTTTATGCTTGAATATCTATTCATTTAGTCCAAAAAAGTATGGATTTTGTCTAGAACTTCTCGGGTAACAGAGCTCGCAGCTTGGCCGACAATTTCACAACGCCTTGCTTTCCAATCAAGCGTTTTTATCTGATCGCTTAGTATCACACCCGTAATAGTATCCTCTTCCGTCAATTTCACTTCGAAAGGATATCCCTTTATATGATTCGTGATGGGGCAGAAGGCAGCAAATCCAGTAGCTTGATTGAATGCCTTCGGAGATAATACGATAGCAGGTCTTCGCCCTGCCTGTTCGTATCCTGCTTGTGGGTCAAAGCATAGATAAACCAAATCACCGCGTTCTGGAATACTCAAAGAGATTCATTCCCTTCAGATTTTCCGAAATCTATTTCGTTATGTCGATTCGTTGGAGTAATCTGAGATAGTAATTCTTCTAATGTCGGTTTTTGTTTCACAGGCATTAGGCTTAGCCCACCCTTATCATCGAAATCTAACTGCACTTCAGTACCTTCACCAATACCTAATTTCGAGGTGAATTGCACAGGAATTCGTAGAGCGAGACTATTCCCCCACTTCTGAACTTTAACAGACATGGCGCTCATCCTTTGTTCATTTGATTCCTCCATTATAGCATTACCTCCTTATCGGGTAGATACATAGTATATACATGAAAGGGAGATATATTCCCTTATATGACGCCTAAAACAACTAATGCAAGATGATCTAGTCTATGGTAACCTTTTACTAATTCTAATTTAAAGTATATTAGTAATCTCTATGATGAGTTATTTTCAGAGTAACATAGAAGAGGGAGTGTTATCATAACGGGATCTAAAAGTAGGTTGAAACGATATCTCTATGATTATCTGACGTTAAAGAAAAGGATCATTATCATTTTCCTGATTAGTTCATTGATTCCTTTTATTACGATCATTCTAATATCTTACTTTACGATCTACTCTATTCTCACCAATAAAATTCAAACCGGAATTCAGAATAATCTAAGACAAGTGAAGCTTTCTTTAGAGAATTCCATCAACAATCTAAATCATGTATCACAACAGTTTGCAATTGGAGGAATCGTTGGGAACAAGCTCGATAAGTTACAGTCCACTAGCGAGCCTTATGATCGATCGCAGTTGATTAGTGAACTGAAGGAAGAATTGGGCCTGATCACCTTTACGAACCCGAGCATAGGACTTACGCTATATTATTTTCAAAATGATGACAGGTATGAACTTGAGAATTCAGGTGTGAAGGATCATTTTTCTCCGAAAGACCTACCCCTACTAGCAGAATATAGTAAAATTTCTTATTATGGACCGCATGTTAGTAACAATCGCTTCGACAATCAGTATGTATTATCTGCACTGAGAAAAGTAGACTTATCAAGTCTTGAGGATGTTTATATTTATATTGAAACGGGGTTCAAGTTAACCCAGAACATTCTGCATAACGATGCGATTGGTGGTGCCACATCTCATATATTTTTAGATAACCATGGGAGAATTGCCTATAGCGATGCTACGGATGCTTTCCAGATGGGTACGTTCTTTCCACATTTCGATAAAGAGCAATTGTCAGGTACACAGAGTGGGTATTATTGGTTCAGAGAGGTAAGTAATCAAGGTTGGAGCATCATATCCCTCACCCCGAAGTCGGACTATAACAAAGAAATGAATCGATGGTTTATCCAGATCGCTTTGTTCTCCCTACTATTCCTTGGAATGGCTCTATTCCTGGCTTGGTTACTGTGGACAATGATATATCGACCTCTAAAAGGATTTAATAAAGAAATACAACTTATGGCGCAGAATAATGTTCAGGCCACAGTTGTGCAGACGAGAATACCGGAGTTTGATCTGCTATTGCATCAATTTCAACATATGAAGAACCAGATCTGGGACCTATTTGCTGAAGTCGAGACCAAAGAAAAGCGCAGAGCCGATCTTGAAGTGGAGAAGTTGTTATACCAGATCAATCCACATTTCCTAATGAATACGCTCGACACGGTGCATTGGCTAGCTGTCATGAATGGCCAAGATGAGATTGACCGTCTGGTCTCCTCATTAAACAAATTGTTACATTACAACCTAGGCAAATTAGGTCAATCCTCAACGATTCACGAAGAGATTGAAGCAGTCAAACAATACCTGATTCTACAGCAGGTTCGCTATGATTTTCAATTCGACGTACATATTCATGTGGATCAAGAAGTATTGGATATTCCTATTCCACGATTTATTCTGCAACCGCTTGTGGAGAATTCTCTCTATCACGGGTTAGATGATGATGGTTATATTGAAGTAGATGTTCGGCTAACCGATTACATTGACATCTCCATTCGGGATAACGGTTCGGGGATGTCTCAAGAGAAGATTCAGCATTTACTTCACACCACAGAGACGGAGAATCGCAAGGTCGGTATGGGAATTGGGATGAACTATGTGAAGCGTATGATTGAGGTCTATTATGGCGGACAGGCTGAACTAAGGGTAACTAGTGTCATCGGTACAGGAACAACCATTCACCTAAGCTTACCTATTGGAGGTGCAGTCCATCATGATTAGAGTGATCGTCGTTGATGATGATAAGCTGGTTCGCAAGGGATTGATATCGGCCATGCCATGGCAGAACTTCGGGATGCAAGTTATTGGAGAAGCGAGTAATGGGGAGAAGGCACTAGCGTTCCTCGCTGAGAATGAAGTTGAGTTAATGCTTACAGATCTGTCCATGCCTGTCATGTCAGGTATTGATCTAATGAGAGTGGTTCGGAAAGAGTATCCCCATGTGCATATTGTTGTACTGACACTTCACCAGGATTTCGAATATATACAGGAAGCTATGAGGCTTGGAGCTATCGATTATATTGCGAAGGTTCAGTTAGAGAAGGAGAAATTCGAAGAGGTTCTTGAGAGAATTCATAATCGAATGATGGAACAAGATCTGCTGAGCAGTAAGGGGAAACACGATATTCCTGATCACGAGGTTTTCACCATGAACGAAGGGTATGTGTTGCTCTCGACAAATCCTATATCTAGTAGTAACAGGGTAAGAACATGGATATCCTGCCATCATGGCCGCGTAGCGGAAGTGGGTTTTAATCTATTTTTTTGTCTACCTCCAAGTCATCCGGAAAGTGACATTTGGCTTGAGAGTCTATTGAAAGAGTTAGATACCTATTCGGATTGGGTGATGATGAGGCTGAGTGGAATTCAGAATGTAAGGAAGGAAGAAGTCTTTGCGTGGATTCGAGAATATAAGGAGAAGGATTTCTTCTACGATTACAATCCAAGGATGAGAATCTTGGACAGATCCATGGACGCTGTAGAATGTGCAGAACAAGAGCGTACACAAGAAATCTTGACGTTACTAAAGACCAATTGGCATGCTATGGAATGGATTTATCAGGATACTTTATATCAGACAAATATACAGGAACTGAAACTTCAACGGATGTCTCAAGCCAAGTTAATTGGGTTCATGTATGTACTTGTGGATCGTTGGAACCATCTCTTTGTCAAAATCATCCCTGTGTCTCTGCAGCTCCAAGATTCTTTCGATTCCTGGCAACAAGTTGAACGCTGGATTGATCAGACACGTCATCATATTCGCCATGCCTTGGATAAGGTTGAATTCTCACCAGAGGTCATGAAGTGTATTATGAAGGCGGTTGATCTAGTCCACGAAGAGCTTGACCAACAGATAACAGCTACAGAGATAGCTAAAAGGGTCAATATGAGTCGCAGTTATTTCAGTCAATGCTTCAAAGAGATCGCTGGCGATAACTTCAATGTTTATCTACGACAAGTAAGAATGGATAAAGCGAAGCATTACCTTCATTACACGAATAGAACCATTACGTGGATCGCCAATAACGTTGGATATGAGGATGATAAATATTTCAGTCGTTCCTTTCGTGAGCACACAGGGATACTTCCTAGTGAGTACCGTGTGAAGGTGCAAGAAGGTAGACATATGTCTACAGATTAGGTAGGGGAATGTTGGGATATGAAATAGGGAGAAGCGACGGCTGAGGACATTCAAGGTCATCTCTCTATCTATAAATGTAACCGCTTTCTATCTAATGGGAGTTGAATTCTATGTTACCTTAGGGGTGTAAGAAATATATGGATGAAAGAAGGGGCGAATATGAAGAACACGAAAAAAGTCTTGGTTGCAACACTAGCAACCGTCATGTTGATCCTGTCTGCATGTGGAAATGGTAATAATACTTCCAGTAAAGAGGACGTCGTTACCCAAGACCCAATCGACCCATTCGGTAAGTATAGTCAGCCCATCACGATTAATATTGGTAAAGAAGTAGACTCGGCGGACAAAAGCTTACCATCCGGAGACACACCTGAGAATAATACCTATACCAGATATGTGAAAGAGAAATTGAATATCGATACGAAGATTATTTGGCAAGCTGGCGTAGGGAAGGATTACACACAGAAGGTTAATCTATCGATTGCCAGTAATGATTTGCCAGACGCGCTTGTTGTCACAGACACCCAGCTAAGACAGATGGTGAAGAGCAATCAGCTTGCTGATCTGACGGAAGTTTACGAGCAATATGCTTCACCTACACTTAAGGGAATTATCGAAACAACCGAAGGACTCGCTATGAAATCCGTTACTTTTGACGGTAAAATGTATGCTCTACCTAACGTAACAGCAGAATCGGATATGCAGCATATCATGTGGATTCGTAAAGATTGGTTAGATAAACTAAATCTTGAAGTGCCAAGAAATTTGGATGATTTGGAAAAGGTTGCGAAAGCATTCGTTGAACAAGATCCAGATGGTAATGGCAAAGCAGATACGATAGGTATCACCGGTCCACAATCGGGAGGTCTACTTAATGCAGACTTTATTAATCCCAATAACAATAACTATGGTTTCGACCCAGTCTTTGGTGCTAATCATTCCTACCCAGGCTTCTGGTTAGAAGGTGCTGATGGCAAGCCAACGTACGGATCAATTGAGCCGGAAACCAAGGTAGCCCTTGCCAAGTTGAGAGATTTATATGCGAAGGGATTAATTGATCAAGAGATGAGTATTCGTAAGGATGCACAGGAATTAATCAAGAATGGAACTTCCGGTATTTATTTCGGACTATGGTGGGCGGGTGGTTATGGTCCATTAGCAGATGCTATAAAGAACAATCCCGAAGCCAATTGGCAGGCTTACACTTTATTAGATAGTAATGGGGAATTCACCCCTCATATGGGGACACCGTCGAATCAATATCTTGTGGTTAGTAAGGACTATAAGCACCCAGAAGCAGCGATTAAGATGGAGAATCTCTTGTTAAGAGATGAATCCACATTTGATGTGAATGTAGGCATTGGTAACTATCCATTGCGTATTGTCTTTGCTCCAATGGATGAGATGTACGTTACCTATAACATGATGAAAGAAGTATTGGCAGGTACGAAGACCGCAGCAGATTTAGATCTTCCGGGCTATAAACTACTGAAGTCAGACGCTGAGAATATTAAGAAAGTTAAACTTGAGCCTTATGATAAGGTGGATATCCAGTATTGGGACCCTAATGCAGATAATGGGGCGTGGAAGCGACTTTATTCCACAATGGTAGGTATAGCACCCCTTATGGAACCATATAAGAAAACCTACAGCTTAACATACTCGCAGACGAAGACCATGGAGAGTAAATGGGCTACGCTCGATAAGATGGAGAAGGAAACCTTCCTTAAGATTATTATGGGGGCAGCTCCGCTAGATTCATTCGATAAGTTCGTCGTGGATTGGAAGAAACAAGGTGGAGATGAGATTTTGGCTGAGGTAGCGGAATTAGCGAAGTAACATGGATTCAAGGTAGAGCTGGCATCAGAGAGTCTTGGCTCTCTGATGCTCTTCTATCAACAGATGAGAAAGGAAGAGTGATGAACCATGGTAAACAAGGGATTCGCTAAACATTACTACCTCATGCTTCTCCCCGGCTTCATCTGGTTGACCTTGTTCAGTATTGTTCCTATGTTCGGGATTGTGATGGCTTTTCAAGACTATAATCCTGGACTTGGTATACTCCAATCGGAGTGGGTTGGACTGGATAATTTCAAATATATGTTCTCGCTTAACGATAGTGGGACGATTCTTTTTAACACAATCTTTATAGCTGTTATGAAGATTATCGGAAATCTATTCATTCCACTCCTTTTTGCGCTATTGCTGAATGAACTAAGGATCAACTATCTTAAAAGATGGATTCAGACGATCGTTTATTTACCTCATTTTATCTCGTGGGTTATTCTATCAGGCATTTTACTAGATGTATTTGGATACACAGGACCGGTGAACCAGTTGCTTTCAGTGTTTGATATGAAACCAATCTTATTTTTTGGTAGAGCAGATTTATTTCCAGCCCTGGTGGTAGGGAGTGATGTCTGGAAGGAATTCGGGTTCAATACGATTATCTATCTAGCAGCCTTAACAGGAATTAACCCTTCTTTATATGAGGCTGCAGCCATCGATGGAGCATCACGGTTACAACGAATAAGAAATATCACGATTCCAGGGATCGTATCCGCTATTATACTTCTGTCCGTACTTAGTTTAGGGAATGTCTTGAACGCAGGGTTCGAACAAATCTTCAATCTGTACAACCCACTTGTCTATTCCAGTGGCGATATTATTGATACGTGGGTATATCGAACGGGGCTTGTGAATTTACAGTTCAGCTTAGCAACAGCAATGGGCCTACTCAAGTCGGTGGTCAGCTTCACAATGATTACTGTGTCTTACTACTTAGCAGCCAAGTTTGCCAATTATCGTATCTTTTAATATAAAGGAGCTACGTCTATGGTCAAAGATAATACAGCAGGCTCCAGGCTGTTCGATATCTTTCTTATCATCATTCTGGTGGCTATTGCGCTCTTATGTATACTTCCTATATGGTATACGCTTGCCGTCTCCCTTAGTGATAATGCAGCAGCAAGCTCAGGTAAGGTAGGATTGTGGCCGGTAGGTTTTAACTTTAGTTCCTATAAAGAGATTATGGGAGATCGCAAATTTTTTAATTCATTCTGGATTTCCATCCAACGCGTGGTCTTAGGATCAGGTCTGAATTTTGTTATTATTCTGCTGATGGCCTATCCGTTATCCAAAGGGGCTAAGGAGTTACCTTTTCGTAATGTATTGATGTGGATTCTCGTCTTCACAATGCTCTTTAATGGGGGACTAATCCCTTGGTATATGACAATCAAATCAATGGGGCTTATCAACAATATTTGGGCACTTGTTCTAGGAAGTAGTGTTCCTGTGTTTAGTGTTATTCTCGTTATTAACTTCTTCCGTAATTTACCCAAGGAGCTTGAGGAGGCTGCGCTAGTAGATGGAGCGGGACCTTGGCGAATGATGATTCAGATCTTTGTTCCGCTCGCAGGTCCGGTTATTGCTACAGTAACCTTGTTTAGTATTGTGTATCACTGGAATGAATTCTTTAATGGGTTGGTGCTGATGTCGACCGCAGATCACTATCCGCTACAAACCTATATTCAGCAGATGGTCGTTGTGATTGATGCCAATACGATGAGCGCTGAGCAAATTCAACGAATGAGTGAGTTATCTAATCGGACCTTGAACTCAGCCAAAATCTTTATTGCGATGATCCCTGTACTTGTGGTGTATCCGTTTCTGCAACGATTCTTTATCACAGGCATCACATTGGGCTCTGTTAAGGAGTAAGACGAAATAAGTATGATGACTGATGACTAAACGAAAGGCGAATGCGCGAGGGATTCTCGCGTCTTCGCTTTTTTTTATGTGAGAAAGCCATTTCTTCGAGCTAGCGTTCTTTGAAATATTTCTTTGAAATTGGAATATTCACAGTCGTAAATACTATATAAGAATGGAAGCTTGTTACAAATTACTAGCTAGATAAGGTATAGACTTATCCGATAAAGGGTTCTTTTTTTGGAGAGAGATGTAGGTGTTACTTCTGGTGGGAAAGAGATGAATAACTCAGATGGTAAATGATTTACTTTATTTATGTTTATTTAGAAAATAATATCCTGAAAGCATTTACATTTTGGTTGTTGTTTGTTAATCTATGTTCAAGAATTATTGATAAACATTACCAGAAGGGGAGTGAAGCAGATTGAATCATAATCAGAAATATGACGTTGTCGTGATGGGTGGAGGTATCTCTGGTGCAATGGCAGCGATTGCTGCTTCGAGTACAGGAGTAAGGACTTTAATTGTAGAATCGCAAGGTTTCCTAGGAGGAACGTTAACGGCTAACGGAGTAGGTCCAATGATGACGTTCCATGCAGGTGAGAAGCAAGCCATTCAAGGATTCACAGACCAACTGATTGAACGCCTGAAGCGACTGGACAAATCGCCAGGGCACATTTTTGATACGGTAGGGTTTACTTATTCGGTTACGCCATTTGATGCAGAGGCAATGAAGCATGAACTGGAGTTAATGGTGGTGGAGAATGGCGGAGAGATTCTATATCATACGATGCTAGCTGGAGTGAAGACAGAGGATGGTAAGGTGATTAGCATCACGGTATGCAATAAATCGGGACTTAGCGATATTGAGGCTACAGTGTTCATAGACGCCACGGGTGATGGTGATCTGTCCGCTAAGGCAGGTGTGGAATATACGAAAGGCAGAGAATCCGACGGGGCAACTCAGCCGATGACACTTAATATGAAGATGTATAACGTGAATATTCCTAGAGTGAAGCAATATATCCATGCACATCCGGATGACTTCCCACTATACAACGGTGACACTTCCATTATTGAGAAATCTTCACGTTTATCTGTAGGTGGCTTCGATAGTCTATTCAGAGAAGCGAAGGAGAAAGGAGAAATATCAATCCCTCGTGAGAACATTCTATTCTTTGAGACGAACAATCCTGGGGAGGTCATTCTGAATACGACTCGGATTCTAGGTCATGATGGCACTGATGCGTACAGCTTGAGCAAAGCAGAAATGGTAGGACGGAAACAATGCCGGGAGCTTGAATTGTTCGTACATAAATACATTCCTGGTTTTGAGAATGCCGTTGTAGAATCTACGGGTCCATCTATTGGAGTTAGAGGTTCCAGACAGATCAAAGGGATCTATACATTAACGGCAGAAGACCTTCTTGAACAACGACAATTCGAAGACACGATTGCCCACTCGGGATATCCAATCGATATTCATAGTCCAGATGGCGAAGGAACGAAACATCAGAAGTTGGTGTGGGGTGGCATGTACAGTATTCCGTACTCTTGCATGATTACCGAATCCGTGAAGAATCTGATTGTCATTGGTAGATGTATCTCAGCGACCTTTGAAGCGCAAGCAGCGATGAGAACAACACCTACTACAGGAGCCATTGGTCATGCCGGAGGAGTTGCTGCTGCGATGGCGGCCAAGATGGGGACTACGGTTCAAGATGTGAACATCAAAGATGTGCAGACGGTACTGAAAGAACAGGGTGCCTATCTGGAAGTCTAGCAGAATATAGGTAACGAAGGTATTGGCATGTAATGTAACCAATGTGAGAGGGGAAATGTTTGTGACATCTTTAATGTGGTTTCAAGCTATCGGAATTCTGGTCATTTTCTTAGTGTTTATAGGTTTAATGATGACGAGGAAGCTACCAACGATTCTCGCACTCCCCACGATGGCGATACTGTTTGCGTTGATAGCAGGGGTGCCATGGATGTCGAATGATCCAGAAGCGACTACCATCGCGAAGACCGTTCTATCTGCTGGCTCGATGCGGTTGTCAGGCGCAATCGCAGGCTTAGTGTTCGGTGCTTGGTTCGGTCAGATTCTCAATAAAGTTGGCATTACGAAATCGATCATACGCAAAGCTGCTGAACTTGCGGGTGATAAGCCGATGATGATTGCAATTCTATTCTTTGTTACTTCTTCCATTATATTTTCTGCAGCTGGCGGCCTAGGTATGGTAATCCTCGTCGGAACGATCGTGATTCCGATTATGCTGACAGCTGGAATATCACAATTCGTTGCTTCAGTCGTCGTGCTATCGTCCGTTGGTGTGGGTGCTCTATTCAACGTATCTAACTGGGCGGTCTATGTAGATGTACTGGGTCTACCCGTTGACACAATTGCCAATTACACATTGGTTGCAGCATTGCCATTAATTATTGTTTCCTTAGCTATGATTGTCTTTTATATCAGGAAAGACGGGAAGGGAAGAAGAGCATGGTCGATGCCAACGAACACCAGTGGGGATGGAGGCAAAAAGGTACCTGCGATTTCTCTAATTAGCCCCATTGTACCCGTTGTTCTCGTATTTGCATTTAAGTTAGATATCGTACCTGCTGTTATTATTGGTGCGATTGTTACCATTATTCTGACCTTACCGAAACGACCTATTCATATTCTATCGAGTGCTCTTGTCGAAGGAATACAAGATATCGCTGGGGCTCTGGCCCTCATGATTGGTATCGGAATGTTACTTAACTCTGTTATGGCGCCACAAGTCGCAGCACTTATTTCTCCACTCATTGAGAGTGTTCTTCCAAGTAGTCCTTTAATGTTCGTTATTTTCTTTACCTTATTATCACCACTCGCGATTTATCGCGGGCCTCTAAATGTATGGGGACTTGGTAGCGGTATTGCGGCTTTATTCGTAACGGCTGGCATGACCCCTGTAGCGGCTATGTTAGCATTGCGTGTCGTAAGTAATGTCCAAGCGGTATCCGATCCGACGAACTCACACAATGTCTGGGTAGCGGATTTCACAAAGAGTGACATTAATGAAATTCTGAAAAAGACGTTGCCATGGATGATGGTTGCTGTCCTTATTTCCGTGGTATTCGGAGCATTTATGATTTTTTAGAGGGGTGAGATTAACTAAGGGCAAGAGCCTTAAGGGGTTCTTGCCTCATTTTAGGAGGAGAATATGGACAGAAGAAAAGTTCGCGTCGGGATCGACGTTGGAGGGACGTTTACAGATGCTGCTGTAATAGACAACGAAACCTATGAAGTGATTGAGAAGATGAAAATACCGACTACTCACCACGACGAAGATGGCGTGGCGAAAGGGATCGTTCAAATTTTGAATCAAATTCTAGAGAGCCGGGGTATTCTGCCAGACGATGTTACCTTTATTGCACATGGAACCACTCAAGCAACGAACGCATTGCTAGAGGGTGATGTGGCACGAGTGGGTATTATTGGGATGGGTTCCGGGTTAGATGGGCTCAGTGCGCGTTCAGAATCTAATCCGGGGGATATTGAGCTTGCTCCGGGCAAATATTTGAAGACTTATCATACGTATCTGGACTCAAAAGATCTGAAAGAAGAACAGATTGCTACAGCGATTGATGAACTTGTGAGACAAGGAGCGGAAGTTATTGTAGCTTCTGAAGCATATAGTGTGGATGATCCGAGGAATGAACTTCGCGTAGTTGAGATTGCGAATAAGAAAGGGATATACGCGACAGGTGGTCACGAAATTTCTCAGTTGTATGGGTTGAAGACACGCACTAGGACTGCGGTCGTCAACGCGTCCCTTATTCCCAAAATGATGGAAACGGCTAACATGACGGAAAAATCCGTTAAGAATGCGCATATTACATCACCGTTAATGATTATGCGATGCGACGGTGGAGTCATGAGTATTGAAGAAGTACGTAAACGTCCAATTCTAACCATGCTGTCTGGGCTTGCGGCAGGTGTCGCTGGAGCGTTGATGTACGAGAAGATCTCCGATGGGATATTCTTCGAGGTTGGGGGTACAAGCGTAGATATATCCGTGATCAAGAACGGAAAGGTCATGATAAAGAATGCACAAGTCGGCGGACATCGAACCTATCTACAATCTTTGGATGTTCGTACCCTCGGGATTGCAGGAGGAAGCATGGTTAAGGTAGTCGATGGGAGAATTACCGATGTTGGACCCCGAAGTGCGCACATTGCGGGCATAGAATATGAGGCATTTGCGGTAAGGGATCACATCGTGAATCCTAAAGTGAAATTCATTAGTCCAAGAGCTGGAGATCCACAAGAATATATCATTTGCGAAAGTGAGAATGGAAAGGATTATTCCTATACGTTGGCCGGTGCAGCGAACATCCTCGGATATATTCCGGATGGAGATTATGCTAAGGGAAATAAGGAAGCAGCGATCACAGCGTGGGAGGCCCTTGCCAAGCATATCGGATTGACAGTGGAAGAGGCAGCCAGACAGGTGATGAATATATCAATCGACAAGACGATGAAGACCGTGAATGACATGATTGAAGATTATGAATTGGATCGATCCTTCGTCACTTTAGTAGGTGGAGGAGGAAGTGGGGCGGTGCTTGTTCCAGCGATGGCTGAGCGGGAGAAGATGAGCTTCCAAATCGCCAATAATGCACCCTATGTGTCCACTATCGGTGTTGCTTTGGCGATGGTAAAGGAGCAGCTTGAGCGAACGGTTGTCAATCCGACTGAGGATGATATTAAGCGGATTCGTTCCGAAGTCGTGGAGCGAATTGTTAAATCAGGTGCTAGTGAGGAGACGGTAGAAGTTACGATTGAGATCGATAGTCAGAAGAACATTCTGCGTGCCGTAGCTACAGGTTCGACGGAACTTCGATCTAAAGATTTAGGGCAGGAGACGATGTCTATTGAGGAAATGCGTGCGATAGCCGCTAAATCGGTGGACCAACCCTTGGAATCCATGGTGATATCAGCACAGACAGGGAGATGGAATCTTTTCAGTAGTGAAAGTATGAAGAAGTCGTTCTTCGGGCTGCTGAAGAAGAAATCGACTTATGCCAGTGTGCTCGACCGCGAAGGGGTTGTGCGATTTAAGAAGGGGAACATACAATTCACGCAAATAACCAAGTCCCAATACGGAGGGCAACTCGGAGAATTTCTAGATGACAATACGATTTATTCAGATGCCAATGCGACTCTCCCTAAGGTATTTGTATTCTATAAAGAGAAAATGCTAGATCTGACAGGGATGCAGACGAAAGAGCAGCTGATGTCGATTCTGGAGATTGAGACGGAAATGCTGAGTGCAGACAACGAACTACTTATCATAGCTTACCAGTAAGGAAGGGGAGGAGGGCAACGTCGATGCAGGAAATGATAGACTCACTCTCAGACGAAATGCTAGCTTGTGCAGAGTTGGAACAAGATCCTCTATTTCACCGAATACCTAAGGACCGAATTCCATATTATGTGGAATCTTCATTAGATAGAGGCAGACAGATCAGCGCGGAATATACCGGCGTTTCAGTAAGGTCATTATGTCAGCGCGAGGGACTAAAATATGAAATCGCGAGTAAGTCTGGTAGATTCCATCACGTCTCATTTCGTGCACAGATCGATTTCGCGAAGAAACCACCCGAAATTGTAATTTATTCCTCTTCCTTGTCAGAGATGCAGCAGTCTCTGGAGACTGTGTTGGGACATCAGATGAGTCCGGATATGGATCGGCTTATTGATATTCATCTGGCACATGAATTCTATCATTATCTTG
Source organism: Paenibacillus sp. Y568 (assembly GCF_059445545.1). Taxonomy (NCBI): domain Bacteria; kingdom Bacillati; phylum Bacillota; class Bacilli; order Caryophanales; family Paenibacillaceae; genus Paenibacillus; species Paenibacillus sp. Y568. The sequence goes on along the minus strand of NZ_JCAIUM010000026.1, from coordinate 15,071 downwards.
AATACAAAGCAGGTCGATTTACGAACGAATTGCTAGAACCCATAGATGTGTTTAAGGTTGGCTTCTTTACCAAACGGTCAAGTGTTGTGAAGTGTAGTGAAATAGCAGCCCATGCCTTTTGCAAGGAGATTATTGGGCTGTCCTACCTACCGAATTTACTAGACTATGTCTTCCTGATCCAGAATAAGACGATGTCTATGGAACAATTTAGAGCTAGAATGGAAGCTTGGAATCGTTGGATGTAGGTTACTTTTTGACACTCTCAATACCTCACTTGGTATGATATAATGAAGGATGCTAACGGGGATACCGGATAGCCATATTCCATCGTTAGATCAGGAGGAGAGGTTCATGTCTTCACAGGTTCCCGCAGTTATTGCAAAGATCGTATCACAAACTCAAAAGTTAACATATGGAGAGAATCAGATCGCCAATTTTGTCATTCACAATCCGGAATTTATTACTAGCAATACGATTACGGCTATTGCAAATGAGATAGGCGTATCGGAGACGAGTATTAATCGCTTCTGTAAGAAGATAGGATTCAAAGGATTTATTGATTTCAAAATTGCCTTTGCTCAGGATGCCTTTTACCGGGAAATGCAATCTAAGAAAAAAGAGAGACGTGAGATCAATCCCATTGATGCGCTCGCATTAGATTATAATGAATTGATTCTGAACACGTCAGCGCTTATTACGGAGGACCAACTCCATCAGGTGGTGGATATTCTGAAGAAGGCGCGAAGAATTTACCTATTCGGTCTGTTCGACTCTTACCTGGCAGCGATTGCGCTAAAGAATCGGTTAGCCATCATTGGCATTATGTCCGAAGCGATCAGTGATAGCCGAGCGATGAAGATTGCAGCCTCTCAGTGCAACGCTGAAGATGTTGTCATTGCTTTCTCTCGTTCTGGCTCTACCAAAGAGATTGTTGAGGGTGTGACGATGGCTCAGGTGAATCAGGTGAAGACAATCGCAATTACCTGTTATGATTCCTCTCCTATTACGGAGAATGCGGATGTGGATATGATCGTGCCTGACAAAATATCCGTTAATAATAGCGCGTTGATGTCCAACCATATTACATTCTTGTTCGTTGTGGATCTGATTATGAGTGTATTCATTTCCTCCGACAAAGCTTATCTGAAGAAGAAGCTGGATAGTGAAGCGGTACTAGCCCGTGAACCATCCATTACGAATTATTTCTCATAGATAACGAAGACTTCATTTAGACATGTTGTCGTAAAAAAAGAGATGAACCCAAACGGTTCATCTCTTTTTTTTTTATTTGAAATATCTTTTTTAAAGGTTAAGATCTTTCAATCCAGGACTATGCTCATTGGCCAGTTCTGGTAGAAGGGGTACTGGGAATCCCTCAGGCGGTGGAACAACTTCCAAGGTTCCTTTGTTACGACTCGGAGATTCTCCCTGAAAAATCTCACCGATTCTTGTATCATCTAATCTGTAATTGAATTGAGCATTGTGATAACCCATATCAACAAATTTTCGGCATTCCGGGTATTTATTAATGTCATAATTGGGAATAGGGAATATTTCCCCCCAATTCACTCCTAGTGTTTCTAATGCTTTTGCAAATGCATTCTGATGAGCATTGTCCCGAACGATTAGAAATCCAAGCGTTTCACGAAATGTTTTATTAGAGCTCATCTCATAAATTCGTGTCTTTTGCAATACGCCAGTTGATTCAAGTACGACATTATTTAGCATGTCACTAATTAGATTTCCATGATTATATACATAGTTACCTAACCAAGGATTACCAGCAGCATCAACAGGTAAAGATGCTTGTGCTGCCATAATGTAGTGATGTGGATTGGCATGTTTAACAGCTTCATCCAACGGTGCTCCGTCTGCACCACTGTCCCCTGCCTCATCATAACCTGAACCATTTAGCAATTGATTGATCGTGTGCTGAACAAGTTCTACATGCGCAATCTCCTCTAAGAATACCCCTCTTAGTAAATCACGGAATTGAGTTTCCTTACCTCTAAAGTTATTACTTTGAAAGAAGTACTGCATCATGGTACGCATTTCGCCGAATTGTCCACCAAGTATTTCCTGTAGCACTTTAGCTGCTGCTGGATCGGGCTTATCTGCCACAATATCATTAATTAAGCTCTCTTTATAGAAATACAAATGAAATGCCTCCTCGTAATCATAGATTCATGTCCTATGTAATTTGCCCAAAATAGTTTAAGTCATACGAACATAAGTGGATTGAAGATGGATTGTGTTTAAATATCAAGATCTCCCGCTCATGGAGCGGGAGATCTTAGATTGTGAAGAGAACTATTCAGGTCTCTTCACTAATAGTGGGGGAGGAATTAGCCAACCTTTTTCTTTATTCATTTTGAGGATTCTAAGCCCTAATGCTGTTTTGGTAAGGTGATATTTAGCGAATAAAGCGCCGACATCTTCTCTGATACACTGTCCCATTACTTGGCTGCAAGCAACCAATCCTATAGAAGTGTCTGCTGCAATTTTGGCAGCAATTTCAGGATCAGTAAACCTTGCCCCTACAGGGATGTCTTCGAGTTTTACTGGAGGACGATCAGGCATTACTGGAGCGGAAGCAATTCCGTTATCTGACAGCAACTTATCCAGTTCCTTAATTTCCAGTTTGGCTTGATCAATAAGATCCTCTAATACTTTTTTTAGATCTTTGTCTCCAGCATGATTTAAATAAGCCTGGTAGCAGGATACCATTCCTTTAGCTCCCATAGAACTCGTCCAAATACTAAATATTTCACCGTAATGCAAGGGTTCGTCTTTCGGATTACCATTCAGAATTCCCATGTATACACATCCTTTTCTCATATTTCAGAACTGTTTTATTATGCGTTAAGAACACAAAAATAATGTATGTGAATCAATATCATAAATCTAACTGCATTATGAAATTGATTCATGTATGGTACAATTTTATTAATTTTATTCCATCATATCGGAGGGAGTTCATATGATCATTCAATTAGGTGATTTTGAAGTGACATCTGGTCAATTGGTCGTTTCAGATCCTTGTTATGAATTAAATAAAGAGAGCATCATTATGGGGGTCTTAGATGATGTGTTACTGGGAACTTGGGTTGGTCAGGTAGAGAATGCTGAAGTAAGAGATTGGGGCGAAGCCTGTGCCAAATTAACGGCTTACCATCGTTCGGTCGCGGACCAAATAGAGAATTTGGAATGGGTGAAACGTCCATTTATCGTGGGTGTCGATAGTGGGCAGGCAGGGATATTTGACTTGAATAAGTATAGGATCCCTGATTCAGATGCACTGGAGACGAATACAGATTCAGATAGCGATTGGTATTTTACTTGCTGTGATATTACTGAGAGTGGTCATGAAGCTAGCGTGTTAGATGGAGGTGTTGTGTCTCGCACAGGGATGGGAGACGGTACCTATGGAGTCTATACCGCTACGAATCAGCAGAATCAAATTGTGGGTGTGAAGATTGTGTTTCTTAAGACAGCTGATTTCTAGAAGTTCCACAACAAAATGAAACAAGCGGATTAGATATCTAATCTGCTTGTTTCATTTTGTTCTCTACACTGATTGAGCTGATTAAAGACTAGTAATCCAACGCTGTCTGTTTCAGGTAAGTCGTATATTAGATTTATTGTCTGAAACGGCATTAAGATTAATAGGTTTGCCATACGTTTTAGTTCTGCTAAGGTAGGTTTTTCCTTGTTCTGACGGTATATAACCCTTATTGATTCGTTTCTATAAGAAACTATTAAATGAACGACCATTTTAAGAGATTTTACTTAATAACCAGTCCCAACTGTTTAAGTCTTGAATATAAATGTAAGTAAGTAGAAGGCGATGAAAGGAGTTGTTTTTTACAGAGGTGTTATGAAGGGGGAATAAGTATGAGTTTTGGAATTGGAATTACTATATTTGTGTTCTTGATGACGATGCTGGTGATTTTCTGGAGACCAGGAGGTTTAAATGAAGCTTGGCCAGCGTCCATCGGAGCAGGGATGATATTACTTACCGGAATTGTATCAGGGGCAGACCTTGTAGATATATTAAGTAAGATCGGGGGAGCCTCGGTCACCATCATGGCAACTATTGTAATGGCAGTGATATTAGAGAGTTTTGGTTTTTTTAACTGGGCAGCTGCGCGGTTAGCGGTATTATCTAAAGGATCAGGATATCGTCTATACTGGTATATTCAATTTTTATGTTTCTTAATGACGCTACTATTTAATAATGATGGTAGTATATTAATCACTACGCCCATCCTGATATTACTTCTACGAAGTCTTCGGCTTAAACATCGCGAGATGATTCCCTATTTATTAAGTGGAGCCTTGATCGCGACCGCTTCTAGCGCACCGATTGGAGTAAGTAATATTGTAAACTTGATTGCACTAGAAATTGTTCATATGACGCTATATATGCACACTGCGATGATGTTCGTACCCGCAACGATGGGGTTGTTATTCATGTCTTGGTTCATGTTTATTTTGTTGAAGAAGAGATTACCCACTACATTGCCAGACCCTGCATATGATATAGAGGAGGACTTCTTTAGCAAACATGCTTATACATCTAAGAGAAAGGGTTTTGTTAACACCTCAAATAATCGTACGAAGTCAATGTTACTACTGCTATTGTTTGTCTTCGTAATGCGGAGTCTCATCTTTGTAGCTTCTTATTTTGCGATACCCATTGAATGGGTAGCTGTATTGGGTTCTTTAACGTTACTGTGTTGGAGATGGTATCAATTAGGCACGATCCCTTTGGATATTTTGAAAAAGGTGCCTTGGCATATATTTATATTCGCTTTCTCCATGTATGTTATTATCTACGGATTGCATAATGCTGGACTTACAGCTATGTTAGTAGAGATATGCGAACCGATTGTAAACCAAGGACTAATGCAAGCGAGCCTTACGATGGGCGTACTAGTCTCAATTCTATCGAATTTCTTTAATAACCATCCTGCATTAATGATCGGAACCATAACATTAACAGAAATGGGACTTGATCCAATAACGTTGAAGACCATCTATCTTTCTAATATTATTGGTAGCGACATAGGATCATTATTATTACCAATTGGAACATTAGCTTCTCTTCTATGGATGAATATTTTAAAGAAAAATAAGATTGATATGTCATGGAAAACATATTTGAGACTTACATTGATTGTAATTCCAATAACAACTATTGTAACCCTGATTCTATTATTTTATTGGGTGCAGATGTTCTTCGCTTGATATAAAAAATATATCCTGACTTATTAATTCTATACTGCAACTAAAACGAATAAATTACGTTTATGTAGAAGAAGGATTAGTAGTTAATTGAAGCTTAATTTATTGATGTGTGACCATGGAAAGGAATGGAAGTGCATTGGAGGCGCTACCATATCAGGTCTACTGGATTAGAAATATATCAAAATATTTCTTTTGAAAAGAAACATTAATTTAAAGTATTGTGGTATATTTTGTATAGGTTGAATGACAGTTTCAAAAATTCAAATGAAGTCGTATTTATCAGTTTCTAATGATTATACACAGTCAACTAATAACGATTAATGGTGGATTAACTGGTTATCAAGAGTACAACATCGACACCTGTGTAGTTTGATGGGAAATAGAATTTGATCATGATAAATTCCATCAATCTATGAATGTGCTGTCCCGACGTAGTCTTAATCTACGAGAGGAATGGCTTGTTATTGTCCTTTTTTAGGATCCAGGTGGAGAGAATATTGATCTATTCATGGAGGTCGGTAGGAATTGATGAAAGTTAAACAAATATGGAGAGTAATATTAACCTCTGATCAACTGGAAGATTGCGTAGTTTCCAAAAGCATAGTGGAAATATTCTTTGAAGACGACTTGGATTATATAGGGGAAATTATTGGATACTCAGATTACAGAATAGATGTAGAAGGGGGCAGTTATTTAAGGGCTAACTGTAAAGTAAGGAAGGAAATGAACTTAATGAAAAGTGCTTCACTTGATTTGACATATGAATAACTAATAGAGCATATGTCATGTGTAAAACGGTAAACAAGAACAATCCTCCTATCCAATACTGGATAGAAGGATTGTTTATTTATGTCTGTTGATATTTATAAGACTTACATTTATACAAGTTTACCATCCGGGTTGAATTTCATCCGTTCCTTCTTCACTTTTCCTCGAACAGGAGGTTTAAGTTTGATGATGAGAATAAGGGAGATGATACATAGGACTCCAATGACGATAAACGTTGGTTTGAATCCACCTGCGATAGAGGCGATGAATGATCCAGATAATGCACCTAGTCCGAAACCTTGGTAGATGATCCCGTAGTTCTTGTTGTGATTCTTCAGACCGAAGAAATCTCCGACGATTGCTGGGAATACGGTAATGTTACCACCGAAGCAAAATGCGATTGCAGCTACACAAGCAAAGAAGATACCGAAGTTTAGTGAAACGAAACTTAATACGAGTACCGAAGCTGTTGTAGCAATCAGAGTACCGATAACGACCCGCAAGCGACCTACCTTGTCCGACAATGCACCAAGAATAATACGCCCTGCGGTATTGAATATAGCAATCATTGCCACAGCATTAGCGGCACTACCAATAGATAGACCGGCTAATTGAACACCAATGTCTTTTACGATACCGATGAGGTAAAGCCCACTCATACAAGCGGTAAAGAAGATAATGAACAAGATATATGCTTCTTTGGTTTTCAACATTTCTTTGACTGTGAAATTTCTATCCTCACCATGTGAAAGTTGATCCGCACTTGTTGTATCCACCACAGGTGCTTCACGTAGAATCTGTGCACCCATCATAACCATGATCATGACGATAAGACCCCAGAATAAGAATGCTTGTGATACACCGACAGAGTCAATGAATCCAGAGTTGATATATTTGAAAATAAGACTACCCATTCCGTAAGCACCAACAGAAACACCTGAAATCAGACCCTTTTTGTTTGGAAACCATTTGATTAGATTAGATAGTGAAGTAATGTAAGCTGTACCATCTGCGAATCCAACGACTACACCAGCAAGGATGTAAATCAATGTTAATGAATGAACCTGGGAGCTAGCAATGAGACCAAGACCAAGTACCAGTCCTGCAATGGTGATGAGTTTACGAATACCCCATTTGTCTTGAAGTTTCCCTGCCACAAGCGTCGCAAGGGCTAGGGAGAAGCTTGTAATAGAGAACGTCATAGCGACCGAACTGAGATCCCAGCCGAATTTGCTTACGAGAGGTTGATTGAATAAGCTCCATGTATAGATCGTTCCAAGACCCATTTGAACGATAATTGTACCAAGTACGATAAGCCAACGATTCACAGGTGTATTTTTCATTATAGTTTTGGCCTTCTTTCTCATGATGGTAATGTAACCTTATAACCGAATTATAATCCTTGTAGAAGTTGGATGGTCGGTTATAGCATGAGATGCTGAGAAAGCGGTACCAAATGCATTTAGATATTCATGATCTGCCTAAATTCTTTGACGTTGCTACGACTAACAGGGACTTCATAGTCTAGATCTTTCATTTTCAAAAGATACGTATTGTTAAACCAAGGAATGATTTCTCTAATCTTAGAGATATTGATGATGTAAGAACGATGACAGCGGAAGAATAGATCTTGCGGTAGACTATTATGGAACTCCGAGATACTCATGGTTAACGTATATTCTTCTGTTCTTGTATATACACAAGTGACTTTTTCCTGAGCAGAAGCGTAATAGATATCATCTATATCAGTCACTATAATTTTCTCGTTCTTCCATAGGTTGATTTTGTTCTTGATTCCAGGATGCTCTCCTGTTTGTTCTAATGTGGGTACCTGTTCGATGTCGTTACTTCTATGATGAGCAACTTGTAACCTTTGTAGCATAGAAGTAATTCGTGACTCGTGGTATGGCTTCAATATATAGTCAAAGGCCTCAATCTCAAAAGCCTCAAGGGCATGCTCCTTATAAGCCGTAATGAAGACGATCAAAGGTTTCACTGCAAATTTACTAATGCTCTTACCCAATAGGACGCCATCTAAGGATGGAATATTAATATCTAGAAAAATAACATCAACTTTCGTGTCCTGCACAAACTTGAGTGCCTCTATGCCATCTTCAAATCGTCCAATGATTTCGATATCACTGTGTGATTGTATTAAGTATTCTAATTCCTCACGTGCTAAGTACTCATCTTCCACTATAATCGCGTTCATCGGATCTCCTTCTGTATTACAAAATGTATGAGTGTACCTTTATCGAGTCTGCGAATGATTAACCCTTCGCCATAGATGAGTTTCACGCGTTGATGAACATTATATAGGCCGATCTTATTCTCGGGGACTTGTCCTGTATATATGTTATTGATTATTTCTTCTTCGATTCCTTTTCCGGTATCTTCAATAGATATTCTGACATGGTCAGTCTCATCCTTGACTCGAATGGTAACCGTTCCAACACCTTTAGATTTCAATATACCGTGTACAATTGCGTTCTCGACTAAGGGCTGAATGATCAAGCTTGGAATCATAACACTAACATCATCAATATCGTAAATCACCTGTAGACGATTTCCGAACCTTGCAGTTTCAATCTCCACATAATTTCGAACCTGTTGAAGTTCTTTGTTGATATCAATGAAAGGATCATTTAATTCTAGATTGTATCGTAAATAACCTGACAGATTGACAATGAGTTCTCGTGCCTGATCGGGGTTAATACGAATGGAAGAAATAATAGCATTTAATGCATTGAATAAGAAGTGTGGATTGATACGGGACTGCAGTGCTTTGAACTCTGCTTGATTGGCCATTTCCCTAACCTGTTCAATACGGGATACCTCCATTAATGTAGAGATAATCTGAGACAAACCAATAGCCATCGTTTGCAGAGGATATGTAATCTGTTGAGGTTTACGATAGTAGATCTTTAAAGATCCCGTTACCTCACCCTTCTCATGAAGAGGAATAATAATGAGTGACTTGATAGAAGGATTCTTGTTCTGCTCTTCATTATTCCGTATCGTAATTTCCCCGCTTTGAATGGTAGCCTTCGTTACGTCGCTAATAATCTCGTTCCCTAGATTATAGTTCTCAGAGCCCATTCCTACATAAGCAAGCACATTCTTGTTGTCTGTTATGGCAACAGCATCTGCTTGAATATCTTCTCGAATAATGCCACATATGGTATTCAAGGACTGCTCATTAATGGAGCGGAAATAGGGTAACGTCTTATTAGCAATATCAAGCGCCAGTTTGGCTTGTTTAGCTGCAATCGTTTCTTTTTCACCTTCTACACCTTGAATCAATAGAACGATTAGTCCGACACTGATCTCACCTAGGATCAGAGGAGTCGCAATTCTTGATACGATATTCAGACCAAGAGAGTGAGGTTCTGCTAATATCAGTATCAAGACCATGGTCAGAACTTCACATAACATGCCTGCGATAATACCGGTAATCCACTGTTTCTTCTTACGAACTTTCAAATGGATATATCCTGCAACGAATCCTGCTACGATACTAGCTATGAGACAAGGTAAGGAGGTAACGCCATGAATATCGATGAGATAACGGTGAACCCCTGAAAGAACTCCCGTACTAATCCCAACAACTGGACCGAATAGAATTCCTCCAGACATGATGGCGATAATTCGAACGTTGACTAAGGAACCTTCTACATGAATGCCAGAATAAGTCCCCAGAATGGCGAACAAGGTGAATATCATCGATAGAAGAATTAGATGTCTAGGATTGTAGATCTCCTTTTGAAAGATCTCCTTAAACTGTGGAACAAGAGTTAGACAGAACAAGCAACTTAGAAGCAGAGATGCACGTTCGAACTGCTGTATAAGTAAGAGAACATCAGCATTCAATTAAAATCCCTCCTGACAATGACACTAAGGTCTTTATAACAATGTTTCTTATTATGCGCTTCTTAGTATAAAAATCAAGACAGTGATACATCCTACGGAGATTTCAACGTAATCACATTGTGATTAAGGTAGAACTGTGTTAATATGGAAATAATTATAATGATCGGAGGGTTCTCGAAGAGATGAATGATAAATTCCGTTACCACACTTTGTGCCACTAATTGAATAGTGCAAAGGCCCTGCTCCTGTGCAGGGCGAACGGGATTAGTCTGATTATTTCTAGAGAACTCGATGTATTGCGAATATACGGATGATGTGGTATTTGTGCATGATGCGAATATTTCTGCAATCTAGAGGGAGGGGAAATTCCCCCTCTTTTTGTCGTTGTCATGAAGACAATTCTTTAATAACAATAACATGCCCTGTCCTTTGATAGGGTACTCTCTAACCCACGGCTTAACGGACCGATAAACCTTTAAAAGTATTAGAGGTGTTATTTTGGGTAGAAATAGATATATCCCGTTCACTTAACCACAGGAGAATAGCCTGCGGTTTTTTTTATATAAGAATTTATAAGTATATCTGCTTATAGATAGGTTTATATTACACCGCTAAACGTTTCATCGCTGTAAAGGACGGCGTAGCCGTTATCCTTGATTTGAATGTATATGGAGGTTTTAATATGGAAGAACAGCAACAAAGAGCCATTATAGTAGGGGTCAATGTGAATCATCAAGAAGATTTTGAATACTCTATCGAGGAATTAAGAAACTTATCTGCCGCATGTCATGTAGAGGTGGTAGGACAACTAACACAGAACTTAGAACGTGTTAACAATTCTTATTATATTGGAAAAGGGAAAGTGCAAGAGGTTAGGGCATTGTATGAGGAGCAAGAGGCAAACTTAGTGATTTTTAACGATGAATTATCTCCCTCCCAGATTCGTAACCTTGAAGCAGATTTACAATGTAAGGTTATCGACCGTACGATATTAATTTTGGATATATTCGAGAAGCGGGCGAAGACACGGGAAGCACAACTTCAGGTAGAAGTAGCACAACTTCAATATATGCTCCCTAGATTAATTGGACTACGTGAATCCTTGGGTCGTCAAGGAGGCGGTGTAGGTACAAAGAATAAAGGAGCAGGGGAAACGAAGCTAGAACTGGATCGTCGCAGAATTGAGGATAAGATTAATGCATTGAATAAAGAATTAGAAACTCTTGTATCTCAGCGCCAAACCCAACGTAAGAAACGTCAGAGAAACGAACTGCCCGTAGTATCGCTTGTTGGATATACAAATGCCGGTAAATCAACGGTTATGAATGCACTTGTGGAGTCTTTTAATCCTTCTACGGAGAAGTTGGTGTTTGAAAAAGATATGTTGTTTGCAACCCTAGAGACATCGGTTAGAAATATCCGTCTAAAAGATAATAAGTCTTTCCTCTTAACAGATACCGTGGGGTTTGTTAGCAAACTTCCGCATCATCTCGTTAAGGCGTTCCGTTCGACACTTGAAGAAGTGGCTGAAGCTGACCTACTCATTCATGTCATTGATTATTCAAACCCAGAGTATGAGCAGTTGATGAACATTACGGATAACACGTTAAAAGATATTGGCATCACAGATATTGAGACGATTCTGGCCTATAATAAATGTGACAGGGTCGATGATTGTACGATTCCTACGGTGAAAGATCATTGTATCTATCTTGCCGCGAAACCGAGAGTAGGCTTATCTGAACTTGTGGAATTGATACGTTCCTATATATTTAGAGATTATATTCAATGTGAAATGTTGATTCCATACGAGGAAGGGCAAGTCGTTTCCTATCTGAATGAACATGCTCATGTTATTTCTACCGCATATGATCCTGAGGGTACTCGTATAAATCTAGAGTGTCGACCTAAAGTTGTTGAGAAATATCGTGATTATGTCGTTTAAAAGAAGACCGTAAATCACAAAGTATCACATTTGAAATCATGTAGGTACACCAAACACAAGGTTCCGTCATATGACGAGAGCCTTGTGTTTGTTTATAATGCCGGTAGCTTGTTCTCTATATAAAGAAGGTTAAAGTAACTGAAGCAACAAGGTATTTAGGTTTCATTACAAGTCAGGGCTTACTTTGCAATTAGATTTGCAGGATCTTCTATTGAAGTGGTTGGAGCTTCAGGGTAAGAACGTAGCAAAGTGAATGGACTGATTACACTGGAAGAAGCTTCGTATTTTGCCACTACCTTATAGTTATCAGGTATATATGTGATGGCTGTTGATTTGGAAATAACCTGAATGTACATGTTGTTAGGGTTAGGACTAGAGACACTGAAATATACAGTCGCAGTCATATTTTTACCGAATTCAATACGGTCAATAGAGAGTTCATAACCTGGGTTTGGAAGGTTATCCACCGTGAGGGATACTTTGTTTACACCATCTGCCGCTTTTTCGATCGATACGATCGCTTCATAGGCTGGATTAGGAGTAGTAACTTCTTCGGGTAGAATACGCTTTGCCAACTCTGTAGCATCATAGATGAGGACAGCAGCATCGGCACGAGTAATGGCTTCATTGGGTCGGAAGTTATCCTCTTTATCTAAATTGATAACTTTCATGTTAAGTAACGCCTGTAAACTGTTCAATACATCTTGAGGGAGCTTCTCTCCATCAGATATGTTAAAAAATATTGTGGTAGCGGGGAAATTCCCCTTTGTTAAGAGTGCTTGGTGCAGTAAGTGTGCAAATTGAGCACGATTCATTGGATCTGAAGGATTTACGTTCTTATCAATCGATAGTCCATTTTGTTGGGCGCTCACAAAGGCTTCGGAGTACCAAGCGTTATCTTCCACTTTGGCAAAATAATCACTAGCAGTGGATTGAGGGCTAGTTAACTTTAACTGAAAGGCATTGCTTAGTAATTGAATTCCTTGAGCATAGGTCACTTTGGACTTAGGTGCGAATAGATCTTGCGTTACACCGCTAATCACTCCTGATGCTTGAAGTGCATTGATCTTAACCTCAGCCGAATTACCAGATAAATCTGAGAAAGCAAATGCAGCTGTTCCAAAAGATAGAGAAGCTGCCAAGACGCTACATGTAATAATGGTTTTAGTGGCATTATATTTACGTTTAATTGTTTTCATTGGGTTCACCTCTTATAACTATAGATGGATAAAAGTAGTAAAATGTTGCAAGTGACTGCACTTTTTTTATAACTCCAGTTTTCTGTATGATGAATATCATTTATACCCATCATTTATAGCTTTTTAATGAATTTACAGAAACAAAACATTGACTAATTTCATTGTGACCATTTTAATAGAGATATAGCATTTGTTGTCGTAATATGATGACATCCTATAAAAAAATATAAAAATTGAATATGGATCTTCGGGGTAAGGTGAAATTCCTAACCGGCGGTGAGAGTTACTTTTATGATGAATAGACAGACTAAAACATAAATGAACTTATAGCCCGCGACTCGCCACCATGATAGTGATGGCGACTGACTTGGTGTGACTCCAAGGCCGACGGTAAAGTCCGGATGGGAGAAGATCAACGATAATGCATGACGTGGCTTTTTAGGCTAAACGTGAGCTTATTTGATCATCCCTCGTAATGTCGACATCTGTCGATAACGGGGGATTTCTGCTGTAAGACCCCATATTCAGAGTAAGGGGACAGAGAAGATGAACAATGCAGTGGGAAGTGTGAAACCGAATTTATCGGTAACAGAGAAACGCTCCAAGAGTGGATTTTGGTTGGTTGTGTTGGGAGCAGCGCTATGGGGGGTTGACCCATTATTCAGAATCATTTTATTGAAATCAATGACTTCAACTCAAATTGTACTGCTTGAGCATATTGTTATTGCGTTAATTGTTGCTCCAATACTTTGGAAGAACCGTCATGAACTGCGTGGATTACGGATGCGGCATGCTGTTGCACTACTCTTTATATCGTGGGGTGGATCAGCACTTGCGACGATTCTATTTACGATGGGACTGGCTAATGGGAATCTAAATGCTGTAGTGTTGCTACAGAAATTACAACCGATATTCGCTATTATCATGGCAAGAATCCTTCTGAAGGAACGATTACCGAAGAACTTTTCATTATTGTTCCCGTTGGCTCTTATAGGCACATATTTACTTGCCTTTGGATTTGAAATTCCTGTAGGACATTGGAAAGATTTTATAGAAGTGGGTAGTTTGCTTTCTCTAGGCGCTGCAGCCTTATGGGGTGGATCTACCGTGATGGGTCGTCTGATGGTTGGACAAATGAAATATGAGACGGTTGCTTCTCTAAGATTCATTCTGGCATTGCCATTATTACTTGTTATCACTTGGGGTGAAGGTGGTGTTTGGAATTTACCAACCGAATCCAATGCGCTGATGGCGGTCACTATAAATCTTTTGGGCCAAGCATTATTACCTGGCCTGCTTAGTTTGTTGGTTTATTATAAGGGACTGACAACTACCAAGGCTTCAGTAGCTACTTTAGCGGAATTAAGTTTTCCGATGGTGGGAGTACTTATTAACTGGATTGTATTTGATATCGTTCTTACACAGACGCAAATACTTGGATTTATTCTGATATGGATAGCATTATTTGCTATTTCTAGACAGGGTGGAGAAACTGCCCCTACTATATAGATAACTAATTAATTAAATCCCTCGGATCCATGTCATCATGGCGGGGGATTTTTATATTTATGGATGATAAGCAATAGCAACTGTAAACACTTCATTATAGGGTCATTATTTTAATTAACCTAGAAGTGTCTAGATTCGTAATGAATTAAGCGATTGTTATAGAAGAGATCTAGTACCTGGTATATTGCTCTTGAAACGTGATTGGACTAAAAAAAGGTATTTGTAAATATTTATAACTTGCTAAGAGTAAGACAAGCGTGGTATATTTTAAATCCGGAAACTGAGAGGAACAGAAATGCTCAGTAGAAATTGAATATGATTTAAAAGTTTTGAAAAAAACTTCTTGCATAATCAAGCCGGACATGATATTATATAGAAGTTGTCGCCGAGAACAACTGGTGATAACGAAATGAACAAATTGGTCTTTGAAAACTGAACAACGAGTGAGTAGATTTCACGAAAGTGAAATCAAAACAAATGAGAAATCATTTGATAGAGAAAGTAATTTCTCGTCAGTTTGTTTTAAATGA
>NZ_JCAIUM010000025.1:0-58860 GCF_059445545.1 Paenibacillus sp. Y568 | reverse complement strand
ACGATTGGCAGACCGGCTTGGGATTCAGGCTCCCTCACTGTACTGGTACTTCAAGAGCAAGCAGAATCTCTACCAGCGTCTTGCCAACCAGGTATCGAAAACGATTCTGGAGGAGTTCCACTCTGAAGGGGACTGGAAGGAGCAGCTGACGGGGCTTGCAGTAACGGTACGGAGTGTGCTCAACCGGTATCCCTGCTCCACGCAACTTATGATGATGACGCTACCCCACGAACCGGACATTATCCGATTCACCAACCGTATGCTACTCTGCGTGGAATCAACGCCACTTGAGCAAGAGCAGAAAATGCAAGTGATTACTACGCTTGTGAACTATGTCTACTACTTCGTCCTAGACGATTATCAGCATGAGCGCAATGTCTCCGCTATTCTTAAGGAGGATGCGGGAGCAGATCCGGGTGAGGAGATGATTGGACTTCTGGACTCTATGAGCGAGACGGATTCGGGACTGTTCCGGAGGATGTTCACGAACGGGCTGTTCGAGCTGATGGGGACCGACCGAGCGTTTGAGTTCGGACTGAAGCTGATTCTGTTGGGTATTGAGCAAGTGATAAAGGAACAGGAGCAAGAGAAGTAGAATGTAAAAACCGTTTTTTCGGCTATTGGATGGTTCGCATTCGAGAGCCGCTTGATCTGAAGCGTTTGATCCTGGAAATGGCATATAGAATCGCAAAACAGCTTTTTGCCTGATAAGAGTAAACATATCTACGATGGGGAGGGAACCCTTATTCCGGGGAAGCCTTAACGCTTTATTACTGGGACAAAAGAAAATCCTTGAAGGACGCTCAGTGGCTGCAGATGCGCTGTTATTCTATCGGATTAAATATCACCATTCAGCCGATCCTCGTCGCTGACTACTTTTCGACGGACGTGGACCAACAGGCGGATATGCTTCTCATCAGCGAATCGCTCGAGGACGATACGGAGTGGGGATACCTACGATTATTTAAAGATGAGTCGAGCTTCCTGCACCGGTTTTTCAATCATGAGCAACATGCATGGCTAGGAAAGTACTTCCGCAAGTTCGTGCAACTTCCTTCACCGGAAGCGCGGGGTGAGGTCATCGATCAGATTGAGCAGAGAATGAGGGACGAGAACTGGATCTTGTGTGGTTATCACCTTAAATAAAGTATCCAAGTTTCATTCGGCGCTCAAAGGGGCTACGCAGGACTCCTTCGGCTGGGTCGATTTCTCGAAATTATGGATCAAACAATTCCCCCGTTAGTTGAGATAAGGCAGCCAATAATGGCTGCCTTATTTCAAGAAGTTGAACAGAGTCGACCAAGAGTAAAATAGCTGTCAGCCCATTCGAATATTTGGATGCAGCTTGACCAATCCCATCTCCATTCCTCCCTAGTAAGAAACAAACCAAAACTTCACCTTTTATGTAATGGAGGCTGGAGAGTTCCCTCCTGTAATCTCCGCCATCCGGTTAGATAATCTGCTTAGTAATTCACCGCCTTCTTCTCAATATTATTTCGAATAAATAGTGAGACCTGAGGAGATAATTTGGATATGGTTTATAGGTTTATTTTAAATGAATAGAGGCGGTTATATTTGTTGAGTATCATTGTTGGTTTGGTGTTATTAATGGCTCTAGCCTATTTTGGATGGTCGATTATTTGGGTAGCACCATTGGCAGCAGCCGTTGTAGCGATCATGAGTGGATTAGATTTTTTTGACATGTATACTCTGACCTATATGGATGGGTTGGTTGATTTCGTTAGGAAGTGGTTCCCTATATTCTTGTTGGGAGCAGTATTTGGTAAGTTAATGGAAGAAACCGGAGCAGCAAGTTCTGTTGCTAAGAAGGTAACCCAGCTCATAGGTAAAAAAAGAGCCATCCTGGGAGTAATCATTGCTTCAGCTTTATTGACGTACGGTGGGGTTAGTCTATTTGTAGTCGTCTTTGCTATTTATCCCATTGCACTGCAATTATTTCGTGAAGCCAACATTACGAGAAAATTACTCGTACCAGCATTTGCACTGGGAGCCTTTACCTTTACAATGACATCCGTGCCAGGTACACCACAAATACAAAATTTAATACCAATGGAGTATTTCCATACTTCCCCTACATCTGGGTTCCTTATTGGGATTGTAAGTACATTGATTATGGCAGTTGGCGGGTATCTCTGGTTAGCTTACAGAGCGAAGAGGCTTTCTGCAAAAGGTGATGTATATACAGAGCCTAAAAATGAATCTGCAAAGGATGCAAAGGAAGAAGATCATGTTCCTAACTGGATATTATCTATCATTCCGCTTGTCGTTGTAGTTGTGTTTCTGAACATTGTTAAATTAGAAGCTATATATGCTCTATTACTTGGAGTATTAAGTATTATGATTATTAATTTCAAAGATTATAAAAAGTTCGTGTTCTCTATTAATGAGGGCGGAAAAGGCTCGGTTATGGCAATTCTGAATACAAGTGCTGCTGTTGGTTTTGGGGCTGTTATAGCCGTGGTACCTGCTTTTGATCATATCACGACTTGGTTACTGAATATTTCAAGTAATCCATTAATTGCTGAGGGTCTATCCGTACAAATTATGTCAATCATTACGGGTTCTGCTTCAGGTGGTATGGGAATTGCACTTAGTACACTTGGCGATACTTTTTACAACGTTGCTCAAGAAACAGGAATTAGTCCGGATGCTTTACATAGAATAGCCGCTGTTGCTTCTGGTGCGTCAATATTCCCTAATAACGGTGCTCTATTAACGCTAATAGCTGTTACAGGACTATCTCATAAAGAAACATATAAAGATGTGTTTGTTGTTGCTTTTCTCATACCTACGATTGCATTAATAGTTAGCGTCATTATGGGTATTATAGGTCTAGTCTAAATGCAGCACGAGTGCAAGTGAAAATAATAAGGAGGAATTTTACATGGTTAACGATAAAGTTGTCATTATTACAGGTTCTGCTCGAGGTATTGGATTTGAGATTGGTAAAGAATTTGCTGCAAATGGAGCCAAAGTCGTTCTATCTGACATTAATGAAGAACAGGTTAAGGAATCGGCTAAGTCTCTTGGACAATTAGGTTTTGAAGCTATAGGCATTAAAGCCGATGTTACAAAAGAGGAAGACATCGAAAATTTAGTCAAAGTTGCGAAAGAAACGTACGGTACAGTAGATATTGTCATTAATAATGCTGGTTTACAATTCGTGTCTCCAATTGAGGAATTTCCAACAGCAAAATTTGAAATGATGCACAAAATTATGCTGATTGCACCGTTCATTATGATTAAAAACGTGTTCCCATTGATGAAGGAGCAAGGATTCGGTCGCATTATTAATGTTGCTTCGATTAATGGTTTAGTCGGATTCGCAGGAAAAGCGGCATATAATAGCGCTAAACACGGTGTAATTGGTTTAACAAAAGTGGCTGCATTGGAAGGTGCGGAACATGGTATTACCGTTAATGCATTATGTCCAGGATATGTAGATACACCACTTGTTCGTGGACAAATGGCAGATCTAGCTAAGACTCGTAATGTACCCCTTGAAGATGTGCTAGCAGAAGTTCTTCTTCCCTTGGTTCCTCAAAAGAAATTGTTAGAAGTTAGTGAAATTGCTGATTATGCTTTGTTCTTAGCAAGTGATAAGGCTCGAAGTGTCACAGGTCAAGCTGTTGTCATTGACGGTGGCTATACAGCTCAATAATAACTTTGATAAGGGCGCCTCCTCGGTGTCCTTATTTTTTTGCGTTAAGGGTATCAAACGGATAAAGAGAGTTGTATATGACCCCGTATTCAAGTCCGCGTATAGAGGGATTTACCTCCTCCCTGTCGAAAAAATGAGGAGTTGCCTGTGACGCTGATGATCAGGCAAGAAGGGAGCCATCATGTCTACGTACAGATTCTTTGAATCGTTCCTCTTTCCACCGCCATTGTTCAATGAGCACAAGTTGGAGCATCAATTGGAGGGGAAGACCGTTCTTATTACGGGCGCTAGCTCGGGTATTGGAGAGCAACTTGCATATTTATTAGCTGATATAAAGGTTCATTTAATCCTAGTGGCAAGGCGAGAAGACAAGCTTGTAGCTATGAAAGGTGTAATAGAGTCAAGAGCTGCTCAAGTTAGCGTGTTCTCAGCCGATCTACGAAATGAGGATGAATTGAATGGATTGGTTCACTTTCTTCATGGACTACCGGATGGGCTCGATATTGTTGTAAGCAATGCGGGACATTCCATTAAACGGTCGATTCATCATTCCTTGGATCGTTATCATGATGTTACGCGTACGATGGCGATTAACTTTTCGGCACCTGTTCAATTGCTTTTGTCGACGATTCCTCTTCTTGAGCAGAAGCAAGGGCATATCATCAACGTCTCGACAGTCAACGTTTTGTTGTGCCCGCTCCCCGAATGGGCAGCATATCAGGCATCCAAGGCAGCCTTCGACACGTGGTTTCTGTCGGTTGCTCAAGAACTGAACATGACGGGAATTTCCACGACTTCTATATACCTTCCCTTAGTTAGAACACCTATGATCTTGCCAACGACCTCTTATCAGAAGCTGCCCGCAATGTCCCCACAGCATGTTGCAAGAATCATAGGGAAGTCTCTCTATACCCATAAGAAAACCTACAAGCCTTGGTGGTTAATTTGTGGACAGTTGGCTTCCATTCTCTTCAGAGGTTACTTCGAATTCTCGTTGCCGCGAAGACTAAGAAAAGGGGAGAGATGATAGTGAGGATCTATAAGCTTCTCTATATTCTTTTTAAAATCAGACTGTTATCGCCCCTAGCCTTGTTTCGTCTGGCTGCTGCAATTTACATAAATGGAATCAATCTGATAACCCTTCTTCATTTCTCGGCTAAAACTTACGGAGACGCAGTCGCCCTTGTAGATGAGCAAGAAACGCTAACTTATAACCAACTCTTCGTGCAATCGAAAGAGCTTTCGGTATCTTTACGCGAAAGCTACCAGCTTGGGAGCGGAAAGAAAGTCGGCCTGATATGCAAAAATCACGCTTCATTAATAAAGACTATCTTTGCGGTTTCTGCAACGGGAGCGGATATATATCTGCTAAATGCCGAAATGAGTGAGATCCAGCTGAATGGTATTCTTGAGCATCATCATTTTGACCTCTTGGTTGTCGATGAGGAACGAAGCCATCTTCAAGAGCATTGTACACATACACAAGCGGTACTAATGAGTTATCATCATACGGCTCCAGCGATTAACAACATGACCCCTGCAACCTATAGCAGCAAACAGAAACGACGTAAGGCTACAGGGAAGCTAGTCCTTATGACGGGGGGAACCACTGGTCGTGCCAAGGAAGCGGTGCATAAGCCCTCGCTTTTCAATTATTTAGACCCATTCTACGATTTCCTTATTCGATTAAAGATCCTCAATTATGATACTGCGTATATTGCAACGCCCATCTATCACGGTTATGGTGTAGCGGTATTGCTTTTATTCAGCGCCTTAGGGAAAAAAGTGATTGTACGCCGTGGGTTTAATGCAGAAATGGCATGCGACCTGATTCGCGAGCATCAAGTGGAAGTTATAACGGTTGTACCACTCATGTTGCGTAGAATGTTACGAACGAATGTGAGTGATTTGAAATCACTAACTTGTATTGCTTCAGGGGGTGCTGAACTCAGTCCAAAGCTTACCCAAGAGACATTAAGTGAGTTGGGTGAGGTACTTTACAATTTATATGGGACGTCGGAAGCGGGCCTAAACATGATAGCAACACCACAAGATTTGTCCCATTCCGCAGGTACAATTGGAAGAAAGATTAAGGGTGTCGACCTCCAAATACTAGATGAGTACAAGAACGAAGTTAAGCTCGGAACAATCGGCCAATTCTGTATAAAAAACAGGTGGTCTATGAGAAACGGAGTGCAAACTTGGATCGAAACAGGTGATCTAGGTTACCAGGACGAGAAGGGCTATTACTATCTCTCTGGAAGGGAAGACAGTATGATTGTTTCTGCGGGTGAAAATGTGTATCCTCTAGAAGTAGAGCAGGTGCTTCTCACGCATCCCCAAGTAGAGGATGCGGGCGTGATAGGGGTTAGTGATGAGCATTATGGAGAGCGATTGAAAGCTTTTGTCCTTCTTAAACAGGACGTCGAAACGAATACAGAGGAGCTCATGGAATGGCTACGTCCTCGACTGGCAAGATTTCAGCTACCCAAGGAAATTGTTCTTGTCGACGATTTACCGTATACCTCATTAGGTAAACTGAATAGAAAGCTACTTAGATAGAGTCTTATCCGTTAAGTACATTAAAGTATGAAGGCTACCCCCTGTCATCTTTAAAGGACGACAACGTCGTTTCTTCTTGTTAAGCAGGATTGTATTGTTGTTTCTTTTTTATATTCGTTAGGAGGAAGGCCTACCTCTTGTTTGAAAAGTTTCGAAAAATAGGAGTAGTTGTTATATCCAACTTTGTTCGCGACGGTATATACAGACATACTCGTTGTTTCCAATAAATGCTTCGCAGCTGCGATTCGGACTTGGATGACATAGCTGCCTAATGAAACACCTGTCTCTCTCTTGAATATCCTTGCCAGATAATCAGGATTGAGATAGACAATTTCAGCCAAATCATTTCGTGTCAGATTATCTCCGTAATGCGAATGAATGTATTGTTTTATTTCTTCTGTGATGGAATTTGGTTGTGCTGCGAAATCCCGGTATTTCATTGCTGTATTTATTAAATATTCAAGGTATTCTTCCATATCCTCAATAGAATTTAAAGAATGCATAAATAATTTATCATTGGCTGTGCCGGAGTACAATTTGTGTGACCGTATTCCTTTCATGTTGAGAAACGAATACACAAGCTGAACTACATCTAATCGGAACAAGCTAAGAACGGAGGTTTCTAGTGATTTATTGTTAAGCATAACTTTTAAATATTGTGTGACTTCTTCAAGAAAAGCGGCAAGTTTATTTTGGTTAAGCAGTTCCTCTAAATGGGCAAGATCCGGTGGAATGTATACCGTTTTATTTTGACAGAGGTATGTTTCCACCAAAAAGGTTTGATTTCTGCATTTAGTAATATCTTCATCCATAAGAAGTGATTGTTTTAAAGTATTGCTGACATTATTTAGTTTGTCGTATAAACCGATATTGCAGCAGACGTCACATTTTAAATAAGGATTCGCCTTTTGAATAAATGAAGAACACAATTCTTTAAGTACTTGAGAGTCCGGTGCATGATTCCATTTTAATATGGCTATCCAGTTGTAATCTTTATATTCCAGAATACTCTCGATGGTAAAACAAGGATTCTGAAACAATTCGCACAGTACATTAACTAGGGCAAAATCATAAAGTCCCTTTTCTTCTTTACCCATACTACCATTATAGGGAAATAAGTTGAATATCAAAGGCTGTAGTGTATCGTTCATTTGATAGGACAGGTTTTGTTCTTCAATGGCATGAGTGATGTCTGCCGGTTTAATCGGGAATGATGTACTACCACTAACCAGCCTGCGCCAAAAATGCTCGAGATTTTTCGACTGATTTTTTTTCCAAAAGTATCCTCCTTGTATGGCTTTCTCGTTACTTTGTTGCTCCTTTGCCTGTATAACAGCCTTTTGAATGATAAGCATCAGCTTATCAAATTCGATAGGTTTGAGAAAATATTCAAAGCTTTGCAATTCAATCGCTTTCTGTGCATAGTTGAAATCTGCGTAATTGGTAAGGAGAATAGTCTGAATACTATAATTCCCCTCCCGTATCCACGCTAGAAGTTCGAGCCCGCTACCTTGAGGCATTTCAATATCTGAAATAAGAATTTGTATAGAATGGTTTTCTATGAGTTCACGTGCTTGAGCGACATTATTAGCGGTATAAACTGTTTCAATGTTTAGTAATTCCCAATCTATTTTCTTTTGCAATGCGGATACAACATAAAAGTCATCATCAACAAGCAGTACATTCATAAGTCGCACTCCATTCATATTGATTTATTCGGAAGATCCGGAAGATATAAGAGAACACTTGCGCCACCTCCCTCCAAATTGGAGAAGGTGACTGTAGCTCTTTTAAGATAGAGGTATTCCAGCCTTTTAAGAGTATTCATAATGCCGATTTGCGTACCTTTGGTTTGATCCAAGGGCTCTCCATGATTAAGTTTCTCCAGTATATTTGGTGGAAAACCGGGCCCGTTGTCAAAGAGATGGATAACGGTCACTTCGTCTTCCTCGATCTGGCAGCGTTTTACTGTAAGCCTGATATGTACTTCGTGTTCTCTGGATATCGCGTATTTAATCGAATTTTCGATGAAGGTTTGAAGTACCAGAGGTGGAATTTCCACGCTGCTTGCCTGATCTTCTTGTTCGATAAGGTAAATAAATGCATCCTGATAACGTTGTTTTTGAATCTCGAGATAGGTTCGGACATGCTCGATCTCATCCTCCAATCGGACAAAATTCTCACCGTTCTGAAAAATATATCGGAAATATTTAGACGTCGACATCGCCATATTTTCAATTTCTTTATACATTTGAATTTGTGCCATGCTGTAAATGCTAGTCAGACAGTTCAAGAAAAAATGGGGCTTAATTTGCAGTTTCATAAAATCGAGCTGTATTCTCTGTTTCTCCAGTTCCTGTTCGTACATAGCGATTTTGAAGGTTTTGATTTGTTCAACTAGGCTTTTAAACTGTGTATTCGCCTGTTCCAGTTCTATAATCTTACTGCTTTTGAAATCCGCCGGTTGCCCTTCCTCATTAATGAAGACAAGGTTTTCGGAGAAGCTTTGAATAGGGCTCAGTACCCTTCTTTTGAAAAACAGCATAACGATGCATAAAGTGGATGTAACGATGAAGAACAGAAGCATGATAAGCAGTTGGGCAATCATGATTTTCTCAAATATACCATATTTAATGACCATCTTGGTGCTGAACGTCGTGCCCGAAAACTCGCTGCTGATCGTTGTAGGGGATTGGAAAAGATTTGAGAGCCCCCCCTTGTCCTGTAACAACTTTTTATTGTTAGATATCGGACTGGTTAAAGTATGTTCATTCTCATCTACTAGAGAAACATAACCGTTGACCCCAAGGTTAATTTGGTTTAGGGGACTTATCAGGTTATCTGCCGAGATCAGTCCAATTAGATAGCGGTTGTGATAGGGAACGATGTTAATGACATAATAATGGTTGTTTACTAGAATAGGCGTCCATTTGGAATAAAATTTCTCATAAATCTCTTTGTCGTCTATATAAGAAATAATCTTCTTTTTTAGCTCCCTGTAATCCGTATAGGTTACGCTGATCGGTGCGCAATTCAGAAAATAGGACTCATTTTTTAAATAGTAAAAGAAGTTATACTCCTGTCCGTAATTTTTTTGCAGTTCGGTAAAACGTTTATGCAGGCTCTCATTCGACTTTAAGAACTCGATGCTGTCGACTCCGTAAGTATTCATCGTAAGTAGATTCTCATCGTTCGCAAGCGTCCAGCCCATATAGTGATTAATGTATGCAAAATCATGATCAATACGGTTGATGTAGAGTGACGCCGTATCCTGCAAATTTCGAGTAGACTGTTGCTTGACGATGGAAATGGAAGCGATACTGATTATTAAGTCCACAACAAGCACTGTGAATGATACCAGAATCATGACTTTTACATAATGACTAATAGGGTAGATTTTTTTTTCTGTTGTTTTTTTTTCCATAGCTTCTTGGTGCCGAGTCCTTTCCTGCGCATTCAGATCATGAATACGTTTTTATAGGTAACAAAATCATTATAAAACCTCTGCGTGAAAAAAACATAAGAACTCAGCACCGATTCACTTCAAAGTCCGGAAAGCGCAAAGAAAAGTCGGAATACTGTTACTAAATTTTCCACAGAGATAAATTTGGCCCCTTCATTTATTGTAAGCGGATTCAAAAGTCTGGATAACAGTCTTGAAGTGTCCGGAATGCGAAAAAACAAAAAGTTAATATAAAGATATTCAGATTCGCGTTCCACATATAGAAAGTGGATGAATCAAACGATTTGTATAAATGAAATGGGGGATTATGAAATGAGTGAACTCAGCAAGAAAATGAATGCAAAGAAATGGACTGTGGGTCTTCTGGTAGCAACGATGGTATTTGGAATCACCGGCTGCGGCGGAAACAATGCAAACAATGCCGCGACAAGCGAGACGAGCAGTTATAACAAAGAAGGCTTGCCGATTGTCAATGAGCCTGTGACGCTGAAGGTGCTGACCGTACGCTGGGGAAGCATGGGGGACACTTTTACTCAGAACCAGTGGTTGAAGGATCTGGAAAAGAATACGAATGTCAATATTGAATGGCAGGTAATGTCCTCCAATGACTGGGCAGAGCAGAAGTCCATTATGCTAGCAAGCGGTACACTTCCGGATATTATCTTAGGAAATCAGACCTTCTTAGATTCGGATATCGTCAATAATTTAAGCTTTTTCCGCCCGTTAGATGACTATATTGAGCAAAACATGCCTAATCTTAAAGCGGCCATGGAAGAAACGCCTGAAATGAAAAAAATCAGTACCTTTCCTGACGGCAAAATCTACTCTCTGCCAACAAGACTTCCAGCACGACCAAAAAGTTCGCGCCAGCCTGTAATTAACAAAACATGGTTGGATAAATTGGGTTTGGAGGTTCCTGAAACGATTGATGAGCTGTACAACGTACTTAAAGCTTTCAAAGAGCAAGATCCGAATGGAAACGGAAAGCAAGATGAAATTCCATTTATCGAAATAGGTAATGACTTGATTAGTCCCTTCGGGATTGCCGACTTGAATAATAACAGTATGATAATCAAGGACGGAGAAGCGATATACTATCCTGTTTCAGAGGAGTACAAAGAAGGTCTCAAATGGGAAAATAAGTTGTATGAAGAAGGCTTACTCGATAAAGAGGTGTTCACTCAGGATGAAACGATGAGATCGGCCAAGTTCCAAAATCCGGATGCTCCAATCGTAGGCTTCTCGTACCAGTGGACACCAGATGCTGTATTTGGCAAATGGAGTGATCAATATGTGACTATTCCACCGATTTCCGGACCGGATGGTAAGCGTTACACCATTGGAAATCCGATTGGTATGAGTGTTAACCGCAACGAACTGCTCATAAGTACTTCCGGCAAATACCCGGAGGTTGCCGCACGCTGGGCCGACCAGTTCTATACCAATGAAGCAAGTATTCAGAATTTCTGGGGAGCGATTGGCACCGTTATCCAGAAGAACGATAACGACACCTTTACTTTGATGGATCCACCAACCGGAACCAGCGCGGATGCATGGTACTGGGATCAGTCGCTCCGTGATTTCGGACCGAAATATGTGAGCCCGTCTTTTGAAGAGAAAATTGTTCTGAACACGGAGAGCGGAGATGGACTGAAGATACAGCTTGATAAGCTGGGCAGCGAATATGTAACAGAGCCTTTCCCTAACGTTATGTACACCGCAGAGGAGTTCCAAGAGCTTCCGACTTTGACCACGGATATCGACAGCTACATGAATACAGCGCGTGCCCAATTTATAAGCAAAGGCGGCATTGACGAAGGCTGGGATGCTTATGTCAAGCAGCTTAATAAAATGGGTCTTGAAAAGTTAGTCAAGATTCGTACCGATGCTTACAGCCGTTATGTGAGTGTGAATTAACTTATTTGTCTCCCAAAATGTGCTGCCCTGCAAATTGCTGTTGGGCAGCCTTTTCTCTATACTGCATTTCATCTCAAAATTTTCCTACATGATGCATAAGTTCACAAAACTTTAGGAGTGTACTAAATGGCAAAAACAATGTGTATTTCGCCTACAAGCAAGAGGTATGGTTAGCTTGTCTGACTCTGAAATCCTGCAGGTATTTGACGTCTGCTACGATTACGATGTCTACCCTTATTTCACGGGATATCTGGCCTGAAATAACACGCTGGCATGCTATATGAATAAGATCAATGCGCAAGAATCTATTTATCCGGACAACTATGTTAAACTGCGTTTTCTTGAAAATCACGACCGACCTCGTGCCAAAGCGCTTTTTCCAGATGAAAATGACCTTATCAACTGGACTGCGTTCTTATATTTCGAAAAGGGAATGCCTCTTATTTACGGCGGACAGGAAATGGGAAATGAGATTTGTCCTGATCTGTTCAACAAGAATACTGTCAATTGGAGTACGGGGAAGGACTTTCATGGCTATTCAAAGCCCTCTATCTCATCAAGAAAAAAGAAATCATGGCTCATAGTGTCTGCAATCTGAGAACCGTTGATGAGGCTGACATTATTGTGGGAACTCACATCTGGGGAGAACAAAGGCTGGTTGGTGTGTTCAGCATGAAAGGGAAGTCAGCAGAAGTAGAGGCTGATCTTCCTGATGGCGTGTACCTAAACCTGATTGACGGTAGTGAAGTCACAGTTACACAGGGCAAGCTGCACTGCAAAGCCGAGCCTATCATTATTGGTATTGAAAAATAAAGAAACGATCTGTTGGCTTTTAAAAAATGCCGTCCGGTGCTTCTGTCTTTGCCGGACGGCATCTCTTTGTAAAAGTCCGGAAAACGTCAATTAAAGTCCGAATAGCGTATTGTAGGCTGTTGATGGGGGGATGGTTCTGTATTTAGCCCCAGAACCGGACCCTAAAAGTCCGATTAACGCTTTTATAATGTCCGGTAGACGCGGAATCGAGACGATATACTAAAGATGTTCAACGGCCGGTATAACATATGGAACAATTAACAGATACGTTTATGCTTCAGAAGCCAGTTTTGTACGAAGCTGATCCAAGAAGCAGATGCTAACAAAACTTTTAGGAGGGGATGTCATGAAATCTGGTCGATTTAATTTAGGGCGGACATTCGGACAAATGAAACAAAATTGGGGTCTATATATATTGCTTTTTCCCGCTGTGATACTTACGTTATTATTCGCGTATAAACCGATGTACGGGGTGCTCATTGCATTCAAAGATTACAGCCCGGCGTTGGGAATTGGCGGCAGCCCATGGGTGGGATTCAAGTACTTCGAGAAGTTCTTTAATTCCTATCAATTTTCATCAACAATTAAGAATACACTGATCATCAGCGGGTACAGTCTGATTACGTTTCCGATTCCGATTATACTGGCGTTAATGGTTAACCAGATGAGACCCAACCGGTTTAGACGGTTTTTCCAGACTGTATCGTACATGCCTCATTTTATTTCTACGGTTGTAATGGTGGGTTTGATGATGATTTTGTTCTCCCCTAGCACCGGTTTGCTAGGGAATTTATATAGTCTGTTTGGAAAAGAGGCTCCCGATCTGATAGGCTCCGCTGGTTTATTCAGTAGTGTGTATGTCTGGTCGGATGTGTGGCAGCATGTCGGATGGGACAGCATTATCTTTATCGCTGCACTCTCTGCGGTCGACCCTAGCTTGTATGAGGCCGCAACCGTGGACGGAGCAAACCGGATGCATAAAATTCGTTATATCGATATTCCTATGCTGATGCCGACAGCGATTACACTACTTATACTGCGGGTCGGAAGTCTGCTCGGAGTTGGATTTGAGAAGGTATATCTAATGCAGAATGATCTGAATATAACTTCAAGCGAAATTCTTTCCACATATGTTTACAAAATTGGATTGCTCAGTAGTCAGTACAGCTTTTCATCGGCTATCAACTTGTTTAACACCGTCATCAGCTTTATTTTATTAATTATTGTCAATCAGATTTCTAAAAAATTAAGCGAAAACAGCTTGTGGTAGAAGGGAGGAAAATTGAAATGGGAGTATTAGAAACAGTGACAAAAGGGAATGTGGGGAAAATAAAGAAAAACCGTTCATCGGATACTGTTATGGAAATTATAATGTATGTAATATCAGCAATTTTTCTAGTTATCCTGATTTACCCGCTGTACTTTATCGTTATTGCTTCGTTCAGTGATCCTTCCGCAGTGGCAGGCGGCCAGGTATGGCTGTTTCCTAAAGGATTCACGTTCGATGGCTACAAAGAGCTGCTTCGTCATGAAAATATCTGGATCGGGTACCGGAATACCATCCTCTACACGGTGGTGGGGACCGCGATCGGTTTAGTAGTAAATATCTCGGCTGCCTATGCATTGTCAAGAAAGGACCTTGTGGGACGTAAATATATTTCGCTGTTTTTCATCTTTACGATGTTCTTTAACGGGGGGTTGATTCCAACTTTTCTAACGATCCGGGATTTTCATCTGTACGACACATTCCTGGTTATGGTACTGCCTTTCTCCGTTGGAGTTTTCAATATTATCGTCGCACGAACTTTTTTTCAGAGTAGTATTCCCGGAGATTTGTGGGAAGCGGCGCAGATTGATGGCTGTGGCAATCTTCGTTATTTTGTTCAGATTGTTTTACCGCTGTCGAAGGCAATTATCGCAGTGATCGGTTTATGGATCGCCGTTGGTTATTGGAATTCATATTTTAACGCCTTGATTTATTTAAAAGATACAAATATGTATCCTTTGCAGTTGATACTTCGTAATATTCTGATTACCAATCAGATGCAGTCTGGTATGGGAACAGGTGAAGCTGCGCAAATCGCGCTACGTCTTTCCAATATGATGCGCTATTCCGTCATTATTGTGGCAACAGTTCCAATTATGTGCGTCTATCCCTTTGTACAAAAGTACTTTAACCAAGGGGTAATGATTGGCGCTGTTAAAGAATAATGCTTTTACACTAAAAATGTGGGGGATCAAGAATGACAAATCAGCAAAGAAAGGGTCTACATAAAATACTAACTGTCACTCTTCTGGTAACAGCAATGCTGGCAAGCCTTACAGCGTGTAGTGGAAACAATGAGGATAACACCGTCGTAAGCGAAAAGAGCAATTTTAACACTGAGGGCCTACCGATTGTAAACGAGCCCGTGACATTGAAGGTGCTGACTGTC
Organism: Paenibacillus sp. Y568; assembly: GCF_059445545.1. Lineage (NCBI taxonomy): Bacteria > Bacillati > Bacillota > Bacilli > Caryophanales > Paenibacillaceae > Paenibacillus > Paenibacillus sp. Y568. The sequence continues at coordinate 43,988 of NZ_JCAIUM010000025.1, read as the reverse complement.
CGCTGGGGAAGTATGGGTGATACCTTTAGTCAGAATCAGTGGCTGAAGGATTTGGAGGAGAATTCAAATGTCAAAATCGAATGGTAGGTGATGTCCTCCAACGACTGGAGCGAACGGAAGCCCATTATGCTGGCAAGCGGTACGCTCCCGGATATCATCCTTGGAGATCAAACCTTAGGGGATTCTGATATTGTCAATAATCTAAGTTATTTCCGTCCGCTGGATGATTATATTGAACAATATATGCCTAATCTCAAAGCAGCCATGCAAGAAACGCCTGAAATGAAAAAAATCAGCACCTTTCCTGACGGGAAAATCTACTCTCTGCCCGCAAGATTGCCGTCGCGCTCTAAAAGTTCACGCCAGCCTGTGATTAACAAGATCTGGATAGATAAGCTGGGACTAAAGGTCCCGGAGACGATCGACGATCTTTACAACGTGCTTAAAGCTTTTAAAGAGCAAGATCCAAACGGAAACGGAAAACCAGATGAAATTCCTTATATTGAAATGGGGAACGACCTTATTAGTCCCTTCGGAATTGCTGACTTGAATAACAATCATATGCTGATCAAGGACGGAAAAGCGGTATATTACCCTATTTCAGAGGAGTACAAAGAGGCTCTCAAATGGGAGAGCAAATTGTTTGAAGAAGGATTACTTGACAAAGAATTATTCACTCCCGACTTTTGAGAAAAAGATTGTTCTGATCCCCGAGAGTGGGGACGGATTGAAGCTGGATCTTGATAAGCTGGGTAGCGATTACGTAACTGAGCCTTTCCCTAATGTTATGTACACCGTAGAGGAATTTCAGGAGCTGCCGACGTTGACCACGGACATCGACAGTTATGTGAATACAATGCGTGCCAAATTTGTGATCTTAGGCGAAATTGACGAAGAATGGGATGTCTATATCAAGCAGCTGAACGACATGGGTCTTGAACGGATGATTAAGATTCGTACCGATGCGTACAGCCGTTATATGAGCGTGAAATAAACTTCTCTTCGTAACCATCTAATAACAAGAAAAGAGGTTTATCGATGAAAAATGAAATTAAAGAGCTGAAGCCATTGTCGAAACACTTCGAGTTTCATTCCGAACCATACGCTAATGCTGACGCGATCATACAGGGAGAACGCTATCGTTTCACTGTATTAACCCCAGAGCTCATCCGGATGGAATACAGCGAAGAGGGCTCTTTTGAAGACCGGGCGTCACAGACTGTAGTGAACCGCAATTTTACGGTTCCAGAGTTTCGCGTGATAGATCTGGGAAACAAGCTTGAATTGATTACGGATCGTCTACACTTAACATATGACAAGAAGCCTTTCTCCAGGCATGGCCTCAGTGTGCGGGTGAGCAACATATCGGGTCACCTAATGAGTGTTTGGAATTAGCCGGCGGACCCAAAGACGGGCGTCGCAGAATTCAAAGCCTGGCTACCTGAGGGCGTTTGGATTGATTTATTTAATGGAAGCGTGTACGACGGTGGAAGAAAGCTCTCTCTATCGTAATATGGAAAATATCCCTGTACTAGCTAAAGCGGGTGCCATCGTTCCCTTGGTGGACCTGACGGTATATACCCCTTCGGTGGATAATCCTAAGCATATGGAGGTTCGTGTGTTTGCTGGGGGATGTGGTCATTTTCATCTCTGGGAGGACGAAGGCGATACTGCGGAGGACCGGGACGATCAATGGTGCGATACGGAAATGATACTGGATATGGGGGATGTAGCCAGCTTCAAGATTCTCCCTGCCCTAGGTAATACAAAAGTTGTGCCTGAGCGCGGTCATGGAAGTTATCCTTTGTCGGCTTTGCGGATACGATGGTCAAGGTATTCGCTGGCGGCGCAGAAATCGCAACAGACATGGGATATGACGGAAATACGCATACGCTTACGATCATTGTCCTGGATCAGGCAGTGGATAAGTCCCTGGAAGTAATGTTCACTGATGTTCGGATGGCTGTGAATTCGGTAGAAGCGGAGGTGTTTGCACTTCTGAACCGAGCGCAAATTCTTTTTCAATTGAAGGAACAAATTTACCATGTGGTCAAAGAATCAGCAACGCCGATGGCGGCACTCTCCTCTCTTGCCTCAATGAATCTTGAACATACGCTTTACGGAGCGCTATGCGAAATACTGACGGCAAGGCTTTAGAAGCTGTTTATCATCATTATATAAATTAGTGACGAGCATTATGGACAGCGATTGAAAGTATTTGTCCTTCTAATACCCGATGCCGAAACGAAAACAGAAGAGCTCATGGAATGGCTGCGTCCTCGACTGGTAAGATCTCAGCTATCCAAGGAAATTATCTTGTCGACAATTTACCGTATACCTCATTAGGTAAACTGAATAAAAAGCTACTCAGATAGAGTCTTATCCGTTAAGTACATAAAGTATGAAGGCTACCCCAATGGGAGGAAACAAAAAAAGACACAAGAATCTGGCTGCTCTAGTGTCTTTTTACTTGTTGTTCGATCTTTGTTTATTACCAGTTCACCCCTATTTAAGAAGTGTATTCATCATTAACATGATATCGACCTTTCGGTACCACCAAAGGAGATCCCGAAATGGGGTCTTCAATCACTGTAGAATTAAGCCCGAAAATGTCTTTAATCAATGTATTTGTAATAACCTCTGCTGGCTTACCCTCAGCGACCAGTTTTCCCTCTTGAAGCGCAAAAATATGGTCTGCATAACGAGCCGACAAATTGATATCATGAAGAACCATGACAATCGTAGTTCCGCGCTTTCGGTTAAGGTCTGTGAGCAGATCAAGAATTTCAACCTGATAGGTAATATCAAGAAAGGTCGTCGGTTCATCGAGAAATAGAATGTCCGTTTGTTGTGCCAGAGCCATTGCAATCCAGACGCGCTGTCTTTGACCGCCTGAAAGCTCATCGATATTATGATTAGCATACTCGATAATATCCATCGTGCTCATTGCTTCGGCAACAGCCTCATAATCCTTCTTTGTCCATCCACTGAGAAGTGATTGGTGTGGGAATCTGCCTCGACCAACCAAATCCGATACAGAAATCCCCTCAGGAACAATGGGTGATTGAGGTAACATGCCTACTACTCGAGCCAATTGTTTGGATGGGATTTTACTAATTGGTCTACCGTCAAGAGTTATATTTCCAGATGTTGGTTTGATAAGTCTGGCTAGCGTTTTAAGTAATGTAGATTTACCACAGCCATTGGATCCAATGATTACGCTTATTTTATTGCTAGGTATAACAAGATCTACACCATGGATAACTGTCTTATTCTCATAGCCTGCTACGAGTTGTTCGGCTTGAAAAGTATGTGCTGGTTTCATCATAGTTCCCCCTTTCGATTCATTCGGATTAACAAGAAGATCAGATAAGGTGCTCCGAGTAATCCGGTAATGATACCTACAGGGAATCTGTACTCAAAAGCAAATTGTCCAATTAGATCTGACGCCAGGACTAGATTAACGCCAACAAGGCCTGCCGGAATGGCGTTCGAAGAGCCAACTCCGACGAGTCTAGTTGCGATGGGTCCCGCAAGGAAGGAGACAAAGGCAATCGGACCCGTTGTAGCGGTAGCAATAGCAACCATACAGACGGAACTTACAATCAGTGCAATTCTTGTTTTGTCCGTGTTCACGCCGAGAGATGAAGCAGATTGTTCACCAAGTTCTAATATACTTAGATGTTTTCCCAGCACGATTAGGATAGGCGAACAGATCACCACGATGATGACAAGAGGCGGAAGCTCATCCATTTGAGAACCATTAAGGCTGCCAGTGAGCCAAGTGAGCGCGGATGGAATATCTCGCTCAGAACTAACTACCATGAGATAGGAGATTACAGCATCAAGCATAGCTTGTATACCTATTCCGATAAGGATTAATCGCCCAATTGAAAATGACTTCCCTCTGGATAGTATATAAATGACTAGGACCGTAACAAGACCAGCAATCACCGCAGCAAGGGAAACAATAGCTCCGCTTGTCTGAAGCACAAGTATGCAAAAAACAGCTGCCGCACTTGAGCCAGACGTAATCCCAATGACATTTGGGTTCGCAAGGGGGTTACGCAACATGGTCTGGAAGGTGTAACCTGCAATACCAAAAGCAAACCCTGCAAAAAGACCTGCAAGCATTCTTGGTAGACGGATAGTACTAACGGCAAAAGAAACGCCTTGGATTTGCTCTCCCGAAAGAGCTCGTAGTACATCTTGAACGGGATAAATGGTGTTCCCTAGTATAAGCATGGCACAGCAAAGAATGATTGCAAGTGCTGTAAGGAGGCTAGTAACAAGTATCCAACGGCGGCGTCTTTGACGTCTGCCCGCCATAATAAATTCAATAGATTGATTTCTCATAATGAACGCACTTTCGATCGCATAGCTAATATAATTAGGATTGGAGCTCCTATAAATGCTGTAACGATACCAACTTCAAGCTCTCCAGGGTTAGTAATAAGTCTGCCAGCTACATCGGATAAAGTCAGAATAATTGCTCCAGCGATGGCTGACATAGGAATAACATAACGTAAGTCGGGTCCAAGAATCAGGCGAACGACATGAGTAGATAACAGTCCGATGAAACCAATAGGCCCAGCCAGAGCCGTAGCCGCACCGCACAATATAACACCTGCAAAAGCGGCTATAAACCGCAGTATTCCTGTTCGGACGCCTAGGCCCGTCGCAACTTCGTCCCCGAGTGCTAGCGCGTTAAGTGCAGGGGCAGTAATAAAAGCGATAAGTATTCCGATAATCAGAAATGGAATGAAAGTACCAATAGCGCTCCACGTTGCGGAGCCTACGCTACCTACTTGCCAGAATCTGAACTGATCCATGACATAAGACCGTGGAATCATGATGGCTGTGACCAGAGAAGAAAGAGCAGCGCTTATAGCGGCTCCGGCTAGAACGAGCTTAATGGGCGTGGCTCCGCCACGCCCCATTGAGCCGATTCCGAATACAAACACTGCCGTAATCGCAGCCCCAGCCAAAGCTAGCCATATATATTGACTCGCGCTACTTATGTTCAAGAACGCAATACCGAAGACCACAAACAATGATGCACCTGTGTTTACTCCCAATATACTTGGGTCAGCAAGAGGGTTGCGAGTGACGGATTGCATAAGCGATCCGGAAACTCCGAGTGCTGCCCCACAAAGTAAACTGAAAACAGTTCGGGAGATACGTTTACGAACCACATTTGCACCGTAGGAGTCTACTTCCTGGTGAAATAAGCCGTCTATCAGTTCGTGAAATCTCACGGGTCGAGAGCCGTAGACCAGTGAGACAAACACGCTTATGCCTAACAGGATGAAACAAATGATTAGAACCAAGGTGAAATTCTTCGGAGTATGTGATTTTGTATGGTCGGTGTTCGGAATCGCTGAATTATTCATTGATCTTGTCAATAGCTCCAACGATTAACTTCAGGTAATCGTCTATGGTATAAGAAATGGACAGTGGATTTGGCGTTCCAGCAGCTACCAATGGTGTATCGCTCTCAATAAACGCTACAGAACCTCTTTGGACCGCAGGGATTTTGCCAAGTAGTGGATCAGCTTTAATAGCTTGATACAACGCATCATCACCATATCCAACGATTAAATCTGCATCGTTAAGGGCCTCAGCATTCTCAGCACTTAAATTTAATGAGTAGCTGTTAGGATCTGTAATTAGTTTAGTAATACTTTCAGGATCAACCATTCCCAACTCATGCAGGAAAGAGACACGAGAGTCTACAGGTGTATAAATATGTAGTTTAGACATATCTTCAGCAGAGAAGTTAACCCAAACCACCTTCTTACCTTTAATCTGAGGATATGCGCTTACCTTTTCGTTAATCATGTCCTCGGTGTCTTTAATAAGTTGCTCACCTTCGGATGCCATACCCATACCCGTTGCATTTAAAGTGACTTGCTCGCGCCATGTGGTTGTCCAAGGAGCAGTCGGATATGCTACAACTGGAGCGATTTGAGTCAGAAGATCGTAGTCTTCCTGAGTTATACCGGAGTAAGCCGCAAGAATAACATCCGGTTTGGAATCTGAAATAGCCTCGAAATCAAGACCATCTGTATCCATGAAAACATTTGGGTCCTTTACGTTAAGTTCATCTAGCTTCTTGGATGTCCAAGGCAATAGTCCGCTATCATCCTGAACCCCGAAGTTTGCCGCTGAGAAACCTACAGGAACAACACCAAGAGCGAGAACAACGTCGTGATTCGCCCATTGAATCGTAGCTACACGTTCAGGCTTGCTCTTAATAGTCGTCTCGCCAAAAGCATGCTTAATCACGATCGGATATTGGACATTGTTATCCGGAGTAGCAGGAGTTTCTGTTTGAGTAGTTTCTGTACTTGCTGAATTGCTCGCAGTCGGAGAGGGTGTAGGATTTGCATTGGATTGCTGATTAGAACAACCAACTAGTGTGATTGCAAGTAAACCGGAAATGAATAATGTAGCGAATGAGTACTTTCGTTTTGTGTTCATGTGTATACACTTCCTTATATGTAATATATTTTTTATTAATATTATGATAATGATTATCAATGTCATTAAATATATATCGTATTTAGATAGGTTGTCAATGAAAAAATTGGGAATTTCCTTTATAATGAAAGTTTACAGTCGCCTGGTGGCATTGGATTAACCTTATTTTATGATATATTCGAATGAAGAAGGATTTCATCCTGACGGATAATCTATCAAAAAGGAGTGCGAATAATGAATCTAGAATCAGTCATGCAAGAGCTTGAGGTTCTTGGAAAGGAACGAACCAAGAAGATATATCAAACCAACGGCGCGCATGAACCGCTCTTTGGCGTGGCTACTGGCCAGATGAAACCGATCTTCAAGAAAATAAAACGAAATCAGCCATTGGCTGAGCAACTCTATGCAACAGGGAATTATGATGCCATGTACTTTGCGGGGATGATCGCTGATCCGATGGCAATGTCTAAGGCGGATTTCGAACGGTGGATGGATGGAGCTTATTTTTATATGTTATCGGATTATGTGGTAGCGGTAACTCTGGCAGAGACGGATATTGCACAAGAGGTTGCCGATCAATGGATTACAAGTGATATCGAGCTGAGAATGTCGGGGGGCTGGAGCTGTTACTGCTGGCTGCTTGGCAGTCGTCCAGATCGTGAATTTGACGAAGAGAAAATCGCTGATCTATTGGAACTTATAAAAAAAACCATTCATGATGCCCCCGAACGCACGAAATACGCGATGAACAACTTTATATACACTGTGGCGATATCCTACCTACCACTTCATGATAAGGCGGTCAAAGTTGCGAAGGAAGTAGGGCAGGTAGAAGTGAATCAAGGTACCGCCAAAAGCAAAATTTTGAACGCTTCCAATAATATAAAAAAGGCAGTAGAAAGAGGGCAACTTGGCTTCAAACGGAAGCATGTAAGGTGCTAGTAGAGGAATAGAATGACTCTAACCAATACAACTTTAGTTGCTTGATAACCATCGTCATCCCCGTTAGATTAATATTAAGACTAATGGAGATGAGGTGATAACAATGCTAGAGAAGAACAATCAAGAAGTGAAACTGTGCTTCGTTGAATTGCAGGAGATAGGTAAAACGCTAACCGAACAAGAGATGAAACAAGTCTTGGGAGGTAACGGGCATTCGAGACAAGGTATTGCAACTACTACCCAAAGTCGGAACACCCCGATCTGTGGAAAAAAGGCCTATGCCCCATAGATTAGCTTAACTTATTTTTGATTTTTACGATCACCCCAAGATGTTGTTGAGGGGTGATTTTTGGTTCTATCCTATGAATATAAATGAGGTTGTGGATATGTCTCTACACAAGATAATTGCGATTACAATGGATGGACAGTCCATTAGCCTGAATGAAGTATTACGTCATGCTAAGAACCATCAGACATTTGATGTGGTACAGAGTAAAGTGAGACAAGTAATCATTGAACGATATGCTTCAGCTAATGCTATTTCGGTCAGTGGAGATGAGCTACAGCAGGGAATCGACGATTATCGGAGGAGTCATGGGCTATTACAAGTAGCCGCGGCAACGGAATGGTTACAGCGTAACAAGATGACTCTTGATGATCTTGCGGAATCGATTCGAGATCAGTTGATTGAATTCAAAGTGATGGAGAACGTTTGTCGAGATCAAGTTGAACAATATTTTTACGAGAATCGCCTTTCTTTCGATTCAGCCATCCTATCGCAAATCGTCATGAAGGAGTATGGAGCAGCGCGAGAGTTAATGTATCGGATTGAAGAGGGTAGTGACTTTTATACATTAGCCCGGCGCTATTCTATAGATGAAACTACGAGACGATCGGGTGGATATGCAGGCGAAGTGACACGATCATCCATGTCTCCGGTGGAGGCTGCTGCTGTGTTTGGTGCGCGGGCTGATGAGGTTGTTGGACCTATTCAGACAATCCAAGGATTTCATGTAATTAAAGTAGAGGAAATAAAGAGTGCCCGTCTCGATGAGCGATTGAAGAGGGACATAAGTTCTATTGTGTTCGAGGAGTGGGTCGATGAGCAACTGAACAAAGCCGCAATTGAGATTCCACTTTGGGATCAAGTATAATTCAACTCAAATTGGGATGAGAAGTATGGTGGACACGCTGTTAAATCAGATATCAATTTTGGATGTATTGAATGCAGAGGAGAAGAAACGCTTAGGGCAGAGACTTGTTTCTGAACAATATGAAATGGGTCAGACGATCGTTCGCACTGGTGAACAGATGCATGCCTTTTATTTCATCGTGTCCGGTAAAGTTAGAAGAATCAAAGAAAAGGCAAATGGTGATGAGATAAATCTGGGTCTACTCCATCCCGGTGAGCACTTTGGCGAAAGCGGGTTATTGAACAACTCAATCATTGATTTCACGATTAGGGCATCTACGGAACTGCAATTATTGAAGATGTCGAAGGAAGATTTTGTTCAAATGCTGACATTACACCCTGAGCTGGACAGATATATAAATCAATATGTAACTATGTATTCTAAGCGATTATTCTTGCAAAGCTCCACTGTGTTTGCCAATTTCGAAAACAAGGTGATAACTTCACTGATAGATAAAATAACGATTTGCCCCTATACAACGGGATCGTCTGTAGTGACGGAAGGAGAGCCCGGGAACGCTTTTTATATATTGAAGTCTGGGAAAGTGGATGTTGTAAAGGAAAGTAGTGGGGAATTGCTTAATAGATTGCAAGCGGGTGATTTCATTGGTGAAATGGCATTGCTGAATGGAGAACCACAGAAGGCTACTGTTAGAACGACAATGGATGCTATCCTATTTCGCCTGTCAAAGGAAGACTTTGACGAGTTGATTGGTAAATATCCACAAAACAAGGAAGCGATGCTTTCGATTTCCTCGAATGACAGTTTGAGAGGTAGGCATATTCCCGAAAAGAAGGACAAAGTTGTGGCTGAACCAAGTGTAGAACCGGTGAAGTTGTGAAGGGAAATATGACAGCAAATAAACGATTCCATGTTAAGAGAAGCATGCCGTGGAGAAGATATCCGGTCATTTTGCAGCAAAGCGAAACGGACTGAGGACCCGTATGTTTGAGCATGATATGTAAATATTACGGCGTATCGATTCCGATTAATCATATTAAGTCGATTACTCGTACCTCCAGATCAGGAACTTCGCTCCAAGGATTGAAGGAAACCGCAATAACGCTAGGGTTCGAAGTAGAAGGTATGAGAACGGATATTACGAATCTGCACGATGTTCATTTACCAGCGATTGCGCATTGGAAAGGAAATCATTATATAGTCGTGTACCAAGTTACGAAAGAGTATGTGTATGTGGGAGATCCTGCAATCGGCGTCGAGAAGCTGACCCATGAACAATTTGCTAAGAATTGGAATGGGTTGCTCCTAACGCTTATCCGAACGGCGGCATTAAAGGAATCAGGTTCTCGGGGTTCGACGTTGCAAAGATATGCTGCCTATTTGTGGCCGTATAAACGAATGCTGGTTTTCATTTTGTTGTTGTCTGTTGGAATTCAGCTTATCTCACTTTCTTTGCCTATTATTACTCAGATGGTCATTGATAACGTACTGGTTAATCGAAATGACCGCCTACTTACAGTTCTAATGTTAGCGATGCTGTCGATTTCATTGGTTAACGGTTTTTTTGTGTTCATTAGACAATGGATCACTTCGAAAACGGCGCTACAGATCGATATGAACATGGTTCATGCGTTTTACAAACATTTACTTGTCTGCCCTTATCTTTTTTCAACGAACGGACTGTGGGTGACATCCTCACACGGGTGAATGAAAATGAGAAAATACGTCAAATTCTCACTTCTGGGGCTACGAATTTCATTTTGGACCTGGTTACGATAGTCGTGTATGGATCGTTAATGTTGTATTACAATGTGGAATTGTTCTTCATGGCTTCTGTCATTTTCCCTCTATATGTAGTCTTGATTTATGTTATTTCTCCACGCATGCGAAAGAATAGCCGGAAGCAATTTCAAGCCCATGCTGATTCGGAGACAACGATGGTGGAGTCTGTGAGTTATATTGCAGCGGTTAAGTCACTCACTGCCGAGCAAAACGTATTTAATCAATTAAAGGATAAATTTAAAAAAGCAATGGAGCTTCGATTACAAGGAACCTTACTATGGGTATCTGCGGAGACAGGTGGGGAATGGATTCGGACACTTGGAACCATTTCTGTTCTATATTTCGGTTCGCGATTTGTATTGCAAGGCGATATGACGACAGGAGAATTGATTGCTTTTACCGTGTTATTAACGGCTGTAACCCAGGCGATCTCTTATATGATTCAAATGATGGACGATCTCATGGAAGCGCGAATTTCAATAGAAAGATTGGACGACGTGTTTCAAGCTTCTTTGGAGCAGCCTGATCTAAGTCAAATGCGGACACTTGTGGATGTTAAAGGTCAACTATCTTTTGAGAATGTTACATTACGTTATGATGCGGATGGGAATAACGTATTACAGAATGTTAGCCTAGACATATGGCCTGGAGAAACCGTTGCATTAATTGGACGAAGTGGTTCGGGGAAATCAACACTTGCTCACTTATTAATGAATTTATATCAGCCCTCAAGTGGGATGATCCGGTTGGACGGCAATGATCTGCGAACCCTTGACGCGATATCTTTACGCCGAAATATCGGAGTTGTACAGCAAGATACAGCGCTTTTTCGAGGAACAATCCACGATAATATTTCGTTTGGTCAGCCGGATGCCACTATGGATGAGATGGAAGCCGCGGCGATATTAGCAGGAGCCCATGAGTTTATCAGCTTTCTCCCTCTGAAGTATCATACGATGATTGGTGACGGAGGTATGCGTTTATCTGGAGGACAAAGCCAAAGAATTGCGATTGCGAGAGCACTTCTTGGCGATCCACCTCTACTTGTATTTGATGATGCAACGAGCGCGCTCGATACGGAATCGGAAAGAAAGATTCAGAATAATATGGATTCCATTGTTAAAAATAGAACCACGTTGATCATCGCCCATCGATTAAGCACAATTAAGCATGCTGATCGTATCGTTGTGCTGGACCAAGGCACAGTCGTAGAAAGCAGAACCCACGACGAGTTACTTCAAGCGAAGGGACTCTATTATTATTTAGTCAGCCAACAGATGTAGATTAATGCGTTGAAGTAATCTTATCTTAGATATGAAAGGATGTCGTAGCCAAAGGCAGTCCTACATATTCGCAATATCTCTCCGCAGCCTCGATGAGTCGTTGTTCTCTTTTCTTTTGAGGTGCAAATAGGCTGAATTCGATGTCGATCCCTTTATTCTTAAGAGTTCGTTTCCACGTCCCTGCAATTTGACTGTCGATGAGGATAGTCGGCATGAATACACCGTTATTACCGGGAACAATGTGATGGGCATATTCCGTCCTTAATACTGCGCTTCGATCTTTATACCCAAGCAGATATTCATCGTATCCCGGAAGCAGATAGACATTTGATTCTTCTTCCATTGCCCCAACGTGGAGGTGCTCAGTTCCCCAGTATTCCTGCCCTTGTATCTTTTCCATGATTAGTCGAGATTGAGCAGCTTCAACACCTTGTTTTGCATCCGAAAGCGTAATTCCAGCCCACCAAGCTAAATCTTGAACAGTTGCGAGACCATGGCCGGTAAAATAACGTTCCGCGAGCAAAGCGAGAGCTTCGCTCCTGGATAATTCTTTGGTGGCTGGCACCCACTCATCTAGTAATACGAAAGTCTGTTGCTTGCCCTCCCGCGGTCCAAGACAGATGAGACCGGACATCGCGATATACCACAGAAGATGATAACCCCGTTGATTATTGGTACTGATCCCATCTGCCTCTAACAATTGCATAATAGTGGGCCGGGTTATCCGCTTGTTCCCCCGTAATGCATCATAGAGGATCTGCTTGCAGTGTTCGATGATCTTCTGATCAAGTTCTAACTGTACAAGTCTTCGTTGATCCTGCGCTAGAAGGCGTGGAGCCAGAAGTTTTGTCATCCACCTTACATCTTCTGGTAACACGGAATGAATTGTGCCACGCATCAGCCAAGTCAGCAAGATCTTGTGCTCTTCGATGCTTTGCTCGATAGTACCTACTGTAGCAGAATTCATTCGTACTCCGATGGCCCACAGAGCCTGATGATAATCTTGTGATTGTAAAGCTCCAAGGTGTTGGACAACCTGTTCAGGTTTGTCAAACTTCCCACCAGCTATGTGCTGATTAAACATTCGTTGGTATGGAATACTTTGTCTCATCATGGTCGTGCCTCCTAGACAGGATTATGGTCTTGGATAAATCGCTAAGCTCTTTTAGCCTATTTTAACATCCGATCTTCAGAAGCGCATCTTCTAGGCAAAACGTACTAACATTGATATAGGCATTAGTTATTTAGTCTTGGTTTTTAGCAGGGGTTTTGATAAATCATGTCGAATAACAGTTGGAGTAGTGCAATAGAACCGGATGGAGGAGTGCGGCATAATGAAAGGGAAGAAACTTATGACGATTAGGAACAAGGTAATTCTAACGATCGTCGTTACGGTAATTACCAACCTTGTGATCGGAGGGGTTGGGATTTTCAATTTACAGAGGGTGCAATCCTCACTTGAGGCGAGCCTCAGTATCAGGGCGGAAGTCCTTGATAACATTCGTTCAGCGAATATCGACTTATATCAGATGCTGTTAGTAGAACGATCATTATACAATTATGTACCAGGGTCGAGTCAATTTACTGAGCAATTAGAAGAGCTTAACAAACAGAAGGACTCGGCAAAGAACAGATTCAATAAGTATAAGTCATTTGGTGCTATTTTTGATAATGAGGAAAAGATGATTCAAGACCACGAAGCAGCGGTTGTAGCGTATGACTCGGTTTCCAAAAAAGTAATTGACGGACTATCGTCAAAGGATTCAACTGTCCGTAAACGTGCAGAGCTTCTTTCCTATCAAGAGGGCAGTGTAAAGTTTGACCAGATGGAGGAGACGTTGGATCTTATAGGCGATATGTACTACGCTGATAATCAAATCATGTTGGACAACGCACAAAAGCAATATGGCTTCTTGCAATTGATTAGTATTCTATTAACATTATCAGGCATGATCGCTTCATCGTTTCTTGGTTATGTGATCATCCGTTCGATTCATCGACCAATTCGTTATTTACGCGGATGTGTACGAGAGATGGCAGAAGGTAATCTAGCGATCGATATACATACCTTCTCACAGGATGAACTTGGGGAATTAACCGCTGATTTTAATATCATGGCGTTGCGTATGAAAGAACTCATCTCGACAGTAGACCAATCGATTCGCCATGTGAATACTTCCGCTGAGGAACTTACTTCTATTGCGGAACAAATAACAGCAACCGGTGTGGAAATGACTTCGGGCATTAATGAAATTGCAGTAGGTGCTTCGGAGCAAGCGTCCTTAACAGAGGTGACGAGCAGTGAAACGATGGTGTTATCGGGCACGATTGAAAAGGTAAATCAAAGAAATAAAAAAATGACCAGCCTATCTTCAGAAGCTGAAATTATCTTAAGAGGCGGTATGGATAAAGTACTTAAATTGCAGGATCATAATTTACAGACGACTGAAGCAAACCAACGGGTCGTACAACATATTGAAGGTCTGGCAGAACAGATGCTTACCATTTCCACAATCGTTCAAACGATTAATGACGTATCTGAACACACGAAACTCCTCGCACTAAATGCGAGCATCGAAGCGGCACGTGCAGGCGAGTCCGGAAAAGGGTTTGCGGTCGTGGCTACAGAGATTCGCAAGCTGTCGACCATGACTTATGAATCAACAAGGAGCATAAACATCACGATCGAACGCCTCAAGGCAGGAGTCTCTCAAACGTTACAGGTTATGAATCAGACCGAATTGGTTGTCTCCAAACAATCGCTTATTGTTCAGGAGTCGGGAATAGTTTTTGAATCGATTGCGGATATGCTAAAGGAATTCATTAACTCGATTCAAGAAATGGATGAGGATATAGGGCAGATGAATGTGATCAGGGAACAGGTTGTTTCATCCATTACTAAGATATCTCATGTGGCTCGAGATGCAGCGTCTGCCACAGAGGAGATAAGTTCGGCTTCTTCGGACCAGATGCGTGCTTATTCCATGTTACATCTTGCGGCTGAACAAATGAAACAATCAAGCGAACAAGTGAGCGAAATGATCAGCAAATTTCGAATTGTACAAGAATAATGACTGATAAGCAAATAAAACAAGCGCTACTAAAAGTGGATCCACTTTTAGTAGCGCTTATTAAATTCATTCTTGTAATGACATTCAATCACTTGAAAAATTAAGCCATTCCTCCTATTTAGTCAACACTATTCTCATACCGATCTAGAGCCTTATTAGCCGACTCTAGCATCCGCTTTTTCAGATATGCACCTTCAACCACACGAACGCGTTTACCCAGAAAACGAAGCTTCGATAATACATATTCTGCCTCATTATTAGCAAAGGTTAGTAGAATCGTATAAGTGTCTTTCATCGAGTCATAAGATACTTCTTTTTCGAAACAAGAGATTGCATAGAGAATGCGTGAGAGCTCTGGATTATAGGGTCGTCCGACCTCAAGTAGGGCTTGTTGTTTACGTTTCTCAAGGATGTTCTCAATTCTTTTACTAATGTTGTTCACTTGCTCTTCGGACATTTCTAACTCGCTGATTGATTGAATATGTTCTAGCTTGGTGCTTATCAAAGAATGGTTAGCTATAGGGTACCACAGTAGATACCAGCTTCTCTTAATCATGGAATATTCCAACTTATACGGATAACCGATCTTGTTATCAAAGAGTCTTCCTCCCTTGGATGAATAGGTCATGTTTATTCCTGATTTATTCATAATCATACGACGTAGGCTACGAAGTAGAGGGTGGAATACTTGACTCTCTACACTACGTGCCTTTTCGATGATTGCTTCTGTATTCATTGATTTTTCCGTATGCAGAGTAGTTTGAAGTTTATGTAATGTGTTCGCTGAAAAAGCTTCAGATGCGACGGGAAGGTCCATCATCGTCTTTAGCCAAGATCTCTCCTGTGAAGTAATCATATAAGTTCCTGAGTCTTCTAATAAGGAGAGGATTTGATGGCTATATATTTTTTCAAATAAATTCATAATAGGTTCGAATCTCCTTCCATTCGGCAATCATTTCTTTACGTAGATTAATTGGCTTTAGTACTTCGCAGCTAGATCCGAAACTTCTGATCCATGGTTTGATCTCTGATGTCCCATTGACCACAATCTCATATACGAAAAAATCGTCATTTTCTTCTACAATTTGTCCCCATTGACCTTGTAGTAGCACACGCGCTTTAACGAAGTTTGAACTCGTATTGTTATCATTGGGATTATAGAATCTCATCTGAATGGTGACAGGACCGCTTGTATCTATTAACCAGCTGTATTTGATTTTACTTTCTAAATCGATCCTTTTCTCCCCATAGTAAGATGGGTCGACAGGCTCTTCTTGCACAAGTTGTGTCATCCCTTCCATCCGATACTTCCTAATCCCATGTCGCGTACAGTACGCTAAGAGATACCACCGTCCATATTGATGATCGTAGACGATCTTGAGTGGGAGTATAATTTCTTCTTTACCTGTGATTTCACGTTCATATCGTGGATTGGTATTACGAGACGTATAGCTTTGTGAAGACTTTGGTGAAAAATATAGAAAACGTATTTTACGATAACTATGGATGGCTTCTAATAGCGTGAATAAATGCGCTTCATCTAATATACGAGAGTAATAATGATATTTGTATAGATAAACCTCAAATTCTTGAGGGATAGATGAGCTTCTGTTTATTTGTTTTTTAAGTCCATCGCGAAGTAAATATCCTTGTACGGATGGAACCTGCGTATTTGCCATAATATCGATAAAATCATATAAATCGATTAATTCATCGGATGTGAGCTGTTGGATAAGTTCATTTTGGATACAGTAGCGATAGGGACGCTGTCCCGATTGTTTACAGATGACACCTACCTTTTCTAGATATTTCAGATCGCTGCGAATCGTTTTCTCATCGGGTGGTGTCTCTTCGCTTGTAAATGCTAAGGAGCATATATCAAGGAGTTCGAGCGCAGTGGATGCTCTTTCATGGATCGAGGCCATCAATATAGCTATTCTTTGACTTTCGGATTCCTTGAGGGATTTCCCTCGGAACAGGAATAATAACATCGGATCGGTTGATTCATAGTAGCTGTTATGCAATGAGCTAGTAAAATCTGGTCCGGCAATTTCTTTAAGTCGTCGAAGTGTCTTATCAAAGGTATGGACAGAGATGCCGAGCTTCTCTGCAAATTGTGTTCGGCTGTATGCTCCACTAGTTAGGACTAGCATCCTTAGGAACTGGATTTCTTTATCAAAGCTTTCTCGTGCCAAGGAAATCCCTCACTTTTCATATATGTATTTCAATATTGTACCAAATATTTAGGTGGTCGTAATACTTTCACCATGTTCGTAGCCGTTAAAATCAGCGATGATGAATTCAGATCAAGAAGAAACCTGGAGGTTACAAAATGGAAAGAATAGAAAAGTTCCACGGAAATAATCATTATGAAGTCGATCTACCTAATGGCAATCTGCACGTATTTGCTAATTCGGATATTTATCAATCGTTTGATTCGAGACCCTTTGAAATGGCCGATAACAACTTAAGAATTCCACGTAATGTATATATGAGCTATACGCCAGATGCTCATGTTGGTATTGGAACCTGTATCGGGACAACAGCGGTGTGGAATATGAAGGATGGATTTGTATCTCCCTCTATTGTGGGTGTAGATATTGGGTGTGGGATGCGTGTGCATACGACACCTCTACACAAGAAGGACATTCAGGATAAAGGTGTACGCAGAGCGCTAATTAAGACGATTGAGAAATATGTTCCGACGAATGAACGTACGAACTCTCATTATGCAGATATAGATATAAAGGAAGTCGTAAAGTATGGTCTGAATGGGCTTCCGAGTGCCTATGTTCCAAATGAGCAATGGCTGACACACGTTGAGCAGTCGACATTCAAGTTCGATCATCAACATCTTGATAAGCTACCAGATCATATTCACAAATACGCTCATGGTCAATTAGGAACATTGGGTGGTGGGAATCATTTTATCGAGATACAATACCTAGAGATCGAAGAAGTACAGAAGAATCTAGCGACACAATGGGGATTATTTGATGGGCAAGTTATCGTAATGATTCATTCGGGTTCTCGGGCGTGGGGTGCTAGACTTGGGCAAGAGTATACGAAGTTATTCCGAGCCTCCATGTTCAACTGGGGGATAGAGAATCCTGACCGTAATCTGATCTATGCACCGATCTCGAGCGATGAAGGGCAAAGCTATCTCAATCTGATGTACTCCGCTTTAAACTTCGCGGTAAGTAACAGACATATGATTGCCTTCGGTGTTCGCGAGGCTTTCCGTGAATGTTTCGGAGACGATATTGAGTTCCCTGTGCTGTATGACTTGATGCATAACTATGCATTGAAGGAACATCATCGGAATGAGGCGATGCTTGTTCATCGAAAGGGAGCAACACGTGCGTTGCCACCAGGACATTTCCTCAATACAGCGGCTTACAGAGAAACGGGACATCCAGCATTAATTCCTGGCTCCATGGGAACTTCTTCTTACATTATGATCGGTAAAGAAGAAGGGATGAAGAATTTCTATTCCATCTGTCACGGAGCAGGCAGAGCTAGATCAAGGAAAGCTACGAAGGAATTAGTGACTGTTGATGAATTCCAGCGTTCCATGAAAGTGGGGTCCGATGAAGAAATCCTGGTCAACCACCGTTCCTTAGCAACGATTCTAGATGAATGTCCTCAAGCATATAAAGACGTGGATCGGATTATTGATAGTGTGGTGGGTGCATCCCTAGCTGATGTAGTGGCAACATGCAAGCCTATGGCAGCGATTAAGGGAGTTTGAAGTCTATAATGGTGTGAAAGAGGGATTCCTTTCCGAAACAAGGCATATTCAATGAAGTTTTGTGAGCAGTTAAGCTTATGAATTTATTGATAATGAAAAGATTCACATGAAAAGAAGCAGTCCTATAAGTTTGTTTATAGGCTGCTTCTTTGCATTAGTTCATAGATATGAAGTATAGATCGTCCTTCGTATAACCTATTCATTATTTCAGCATACCTGCAATGTAAATATCGTTAGTTTCGATTTCTTTTGACCAATTGGTAAATCCAATTTTTAATAGTTTCTCTGCTGCTTCATAAGGGCTTATAACAAAAGAGTCTTTGAGCCAACGACTTAAGAAGCCAATGGTGCCATAGCTTGCAAAAATCGCATAATCTTGATCATCAAATATAAGCATTAATTGCGTTGTTAATCTGTCAGATAGATTCTGGATAGTGTTAGCATCATTAAATTCTACGTTATAAAATGAGCGATACTTAACAAAATGCTGACATAAATGTAGGATCATGGGCTGTTCCCAACCGGGGTGTTGGCTTTGATAGAAAGATAGAAAGCGATCATTTAATAACCTTCTTACATCGTCCATCAGGTCATACTTATCTACAAAATATAAATAAAATGTCGATCGAGAAATGTTTGCCGCATGAGCAATTTCTTTCACCGTCAAATCTTTGAAGTTGTTCGTGCTCAACAATTTCAAAAGTGCAACCCGAATAGTCTCCTTTGTAGTCTCCAAATGTGACACCCCTATGAACATATTTAATGAAAATGTCTCGTCCGTTCTAATATATTGGATTATATACTTGAATTATAACATGTCGAGGAGCGAAATGATAAATGACTAAATCCGTTTATGTGATTACTGGTGGTTCAGGTGGGATGGGAAAAGCAACGGCTGAATTGGTAGGAAAAAAGGGAACTGTATTATTGGCTGATGTCTCTGAAGAACGACTGATTCAAGCTAAAGAAGAATTGGCGGCTAAAGGGATTACAGATGTTTATTACCAAACCGTTGATATTACTTCACGAGAAAACGTTGCTTCATTGGCACAAAAATCTGCAGAGCTAGGAACCCTAAAAGGTTTGATTCATACAGCAGGATTATCACCATCTATGGCCGATTCTAGACGGATCACGGAAGTGAACCTATTGGGTACAGGAATTGTATTAGAAGCATTTCTCCCATATGCAACGCAAGGAACTTCAGTAGTATGTATTTCCTCAATGAGCGGTCATATGTTACCACGAGTAGGTCCATATTCTGACGTTCTAAAACAACCATTAGCTGACAATATTGTTGAAGCTGTGGAACAATTTGCTCAAGGGAATCCCGGGGCGGCATACACGTTTTCCAAATTGGGCGTGATATTATTTGTTGAAGATCAAGCTTGGAATTGGGGAGAAAAGGGAGCGCGAATTAATTCGATTTCTCCTGGCACAATCAATACACCAATGGGACGGCTAGAAGCTTCTCAACAAGTAGAAATGCAAGCTATGCTGGATATTACTCCATTACGTCGTGAAGGTGAACCCTCTGAAATAGCAACAGCTGTAGATTTCCTTCTTAGCGATGCAGCATCCTATATTTCAGGTATAGACTTACGTGTAGACGGTGGTACAATAGCTAATTTAAATAAAGTAGGCTTAGCATCAGGTAAATAAGTTGAATGTAAAAAGAGCAGAGTAAGTACCATTGGTTATTAATATATTTCTAGACACATCTCAAAGAGATGTGTTTTTCCGTCGTTAATTGTATAAACAGAACCAATACACAAGACTACCTTAGAACTTTTGATATACCAGTCCATAATTTTATTGCAACCGTTTCCAATAATGCTTAGGATATGGAATGAGGTGAATAATATTGGATAAAAAATGGCTGTCGTGTGTGGCTGTATTGCTAATATTTCTACTGGCTTATGAATTTATTGGATTTGGGCGTCAATCCGGTAAGATGGGCAGTATTGTTCAGGAATTACATGGTCATCCCGAGAATGTGGGACACAGGTATCATATCGTACTGATTGAACAGGAACGTTATCATCCTTACTGGGAAATGATTGAGAAGGGTGCGGAGAAAGCTGCGGAAAGGTATGGAATGGATATTGAATTTACCGGTCCGGTCCGCAACAACATGGACGAGCAGATTCATTTACTGGAAAAAGCGATTGCTGCCCGAGTGGACGGGATTATCGTCCAAGGTCTAAATGGTGAGCGATTTACACCGGTCATTGATAAGGCTGTGCAGCGTGGCATTCCTGTTGTGACCATCGATACGGATGCTCCGGCTAGTAAAAGACTGGCTTATGTAGGTACGGATAATGAGGCGGCGGGAGAAAACATGGGGCGTTTTGTTGCAGAGACTACAGGTGGATCTGGACAAATAGGTGTCATTATAGGGAGCGAGCTTGCCGAGAATCAGCTACAACGGTTACAAGGGCTACAAAACATAGTGAAGCAATACACAGATCTAAACATTGTGGAT
Organism: Paenibacillus sp. Y568; assembly: GCF_059445545.1. Classification (NCBI taxonomy): domain Bacteria; kingdom Bacillati; phylum Bacillota; class Bacilli; order Caryophanales; family Paenibacillaceae; genus Paenibacillus; species Paenibacillus sp. Y568. Next base: position 23,037 of record NZ_JCAIUM010000025.1, on the reverse strand, counting down.
GTTCGCAGCTCCAACATTTCACATATGGAAGCGATTCAGCAAGCAGCGGGAATGCTAAAGGCACATCCAGACATTTCGATCATGGTGGGTACCAGTGCAACAGATGCTCTGGGTGTTCTTCAGGCTGCGAAGAGCTTGAAACGAGATTCTCTTACGATCGTTGGTTTTGATAATCAGGAAGAGACACTGGATGCCATTCTAAGGGGTGAGATTAAGGCAACTATAGCACAGCAGCCTTTTTTAATGGGTGATACAGCAGTCAAGCTACTTCATCAGCATTTTCAGGGAAAAGCCTTACGAACTGAATATTATACAGAGGTAATGGTGTTAGATAAGCATAATGCACAGAAGGGAGAAGGCCTGTGAGTATCCGCAAAAAGCTGTTGGTTTGTATTCCACTACTGGTGGTTTTGATGAGTACAGTTTCCTTTTTCTTATTCCAAAGCAGTAAGAATGTGCAGGAAAGCTATCATTTAATGATGAATCGTATCTTACTATATAAGGAAGTGTCCTATGAAGTTGGGGAGATTATGCGATCGATGAACCGGTTCATTATGCAGGTCGATGCGGATAGTTTTCCTGAAGTGGAAAAACACCTGAGCGGTATTCAGCGGCTGAGACAAGAGCTAGATGGATTGGAGACAATTGGTGGAAGTGACCTGCCGCTTGTAAATTACCGTAATATTATGGATACGTTTTTAGAGCAAGTCGAGACTATGATTGGCAAGATCGACGACCAAGATTCTAATACGATGGCAGGGGCTTATATCGAAGCGGAGAAAACCGAGCGTTTCATACGCGAGGAGGCTCAGGGATTAGTTGACATTGAGCTTGATCAATATAAGCCGATTTATCAGGAAATTATGTCCACCACAGACAAATTGAATAATATAGGGACGCAACTGGTCGTTACTGTTGCAGTTCTTAGCATCATTCTGGCCATATGGCTGTCGAATAGTATAACGGGACCGATCCGGCGGCTAGTGGCAACTGCCAAGCAAATATCAAAAGGTCGGATGGATACAAAGGCACCAGAAAGCATTAACAATGATGAGATTAGCATCTTGTGCCGAACCTTTAATAGCATGATCGATAACATTCAAAGTTTGATGGCTGATAATATCAATAGTCTGGAGAAGGACCGTCTAGTGAAAGAGTTAGAGCTCAAAATGCTTCAGAGCCAAATTAATCCTCATTTTCTGTTCAACACCCTTAATTCTATTGCCAAGTTGGCTTATATCGAGGGGGCCATAAGGACAAGTGATCTTACGGTATCGGTATCCCGTCTATTGAGATATAACCTGCAAAAGCTGGATCAAGCGGTGTCGTTACGTGAAGAAGTCGAACATGTGACCGAATATATCAACATTCAGAAGGCGCGGTTTCGTGATCGTATTTCTTTTGTCATGGATATTGATGAGAGAGCACTGGACGGCATGCTTCCATGTCTGACCCTGCAGCCTATTCTGGAAAATGCATTCGTACATGGGATAGAGCAGATGGAAGAGGGCGCAGAGTTAAAGCTCACTATCGGATATGTAGATGAAGGTGTAGGAATTGAGATTCGAGATAACGGTGTAGGGATGAGCAGGGAGACAGTTGAGCTACTTCTCAAATCTTTCCGCGAGGAGACGCCTAGCTTGGGTAGGAAAGGCCAATCCACTGGGCTGGGAACACATAATGTATTTAAAAGACTACATTTATATTTCAATGGAGAGCAGAGAATCGAAATTGATAGCACCCAGGGAATAGGGACAGCTGTCTTGTTCAAGATTCCCTATCACGCGGTAACCACATGACAAGAAAGGAGTGTGACTCATGTTCAGCTTACTTATTGCGGATGATGAAGCGCTGGAGCGGGAGGGTCTGGAGCTGATGATTAGGCATATTCTGCCGGACACCTTTCATTTTCTCCATGCGGAAAATGGACGCAAGGCCATTCAGATTGCGGAAGAGGAACGGCCTGATTTCATCTTTATGGATATTAAGATGCCTGGCATTCAAGGGCTTGAGGCTGTACGTCATATTTCGGCCATGGTTCCCTCAACCAAAATTGTGATGATAACAGCTCACGATTACTTCTCTTATGCGAAGGAGGGGCTGGCTCTGGGCGTACGGGATTATTTACTTAAACCAGCAAGACGTGAGGAAATCCTGCATGTACTAGAGTTGTTGATTAGCGAGAAGGAAGAAGAGAAACATCTGCGAAATGAGCAATTGGAGCTTCAAGAGAAGCTGTCACAGCTGATTCCGCTAGCCGAGAACGAGCTCTCTCTTATGCTTATGCTAGAGTCAGTGCAGGAGGTGGAACTCGAACAGCTGGCCAGTCTATTACATATCCAGTGGGATAAGGGTTATGCGATGGTATTATCTTTTTCTAGGAAATCCAAAAAGGAGTGGGACGATTTCCAACTGCTCAAGCGGGAAGTTTATGAAGCTGTTAAGCATTTCACGAAACCCAATCTGGCCTCGATCGTCGGACCTATCATTGGACATCAGATGGCCTTATTTATTCCTCTTCCATCGGGTAGGCATGGTTATTCTCAACGTATTATTTCCTTAGAATGGGGAGAGCGTATTAGGGGAGTTATGGAGGAGCGGTTCCAGTTGTCCCTCTCGGTAGGGATTGGATCAGTTCGGGAGGGCTGGGACGGAATTAGCCGATCCTATCGAGAAGCCGTTCGTGTATGCGCAGAGGATAACGTGTTATCGAATGTACGGCATTACGACGATATACCCCTGAGCTCAGGGCAAACGATGATCTCACTGGATGATGAGAAGAATCTACTGGATGCCCTGCTGCGACATAACAAACAGGAGAGTACGGAGAGATTTAGTTCTTTATATGAAATCTTGGAAGGAACTAGTTCGAGTTCATTTTCTACTTTGCGAGGAGAAGTCATAGGGCTACTGCTGTTTCTATGTCGTGCGATTCAATCCGGTGACGGTGCCAATCTGATTGAATCTTTGAGTGTAGTGGAAGATAGCGAAGCACTTCGTAAAGGTGCATTATTTTGGCTTGATTCCTTTATTGATAGTCTGAAGGAAGAGCGAGATCAGAATCGTTCTCAAGTGTTCCAGAGGGCTCTTCTCTATATTGATCAAAAATATAAAGAAGATATCTCTATGGAGCAAAGTGCGGAATATGTAAATCTTAGCCCACATTATTTCAGTAAATTATTCAAGCAGCATGCAGGAGAGAATTTCATCGACTATGTTACTCGGCTTCGAATTAAGGAGGCTAAGCAATTGATTGTGGAAGAACGTCTTAGTCTTAAAGAAATATGCTACGAGGTAGGTTATAAGGATCCTAACTATTTCAGTAGGGTCTTCAAGAAGGCAACAGGAATGACGCCAAGTGAATACAGACAGCAGATAGAGAACGAAAGTCCTTGTTAACCAACAAGGACTTTTTTGCGTTTTATAACCAAATTGTCCTGTGAAAGACTTGTATTTAGCTTTCATTACAGGAGGCAACAAGGTAATGCAGTTAGAGAGTAAAGAAGTGCTGGTATTGAACAGGCCACGGCATTTCGTCCCGTGCTAAGCTTGGTTTGTAAGCGCAATCAATTATTTTAAATGGTGAAAAGGGGCGATGAAAGAGTGAGAAAATACGGCAAAGTAGTTCGTTTAGGGGTAGCTCTATTATTGGCATCATCACTTGCAGGCTGTGGATTAGTCTCCAACGGGGATAATCAAAATAAGGAAAAAACAGCTGCGAAAGACGGAGACAAAATTGTCATTGGGATGTCTATGGATACATTGAAAGAGGAACGTTGGCAAAAGGATCGTGATATTTTCACTGCGAAAGTAGAAGAGCTTGGAGGCGAAGTGAAGGTTCTTGCAGCTAACGGAGATGATGCTACGCAGATGAGTCAAGCAGAGCAATTAATTTCCCAGGGCGTAAACGTACTTGTTGTCATTGCTCACAATGCTGAAGCAACAGCACCGATTGTGGAGAAAGCACACAAAGAAGGTATCAAAGTGATTGCATACGACCGTCTGATTAATAATTCAGATGTGGACTACTATATTTCTTTTGACAATGTACGTGTAGGAGAATTCCAGGCGACAGCAGTGATCGAACAGGCGCCAAAAGGCAACATCGTTTATATCGGTGGAGCGGACACAGACAACAATGCTCATATGTTCAAGGAAGGCGCAATGAATATACTGAAACCGCTGGAAGAGAAAGGCGATATCAAGATTGTGTATGACCAGTTCTCCAAGGATTGGAAGCCAGAAGAGGCTCTTAAAAATATGGAAAATGCCCTAACTGCGAACAACAATGATGTGCAGGGCGTGGTTGCAGCTAACGACGGTACTGCTGGGGGTTCAATTCAAGCCTTAACCGCTCAAGGGATGGCTGGCAAAATTCCAGTATCCGGACAGGATGCAGATTTAGCTGCTGTACAACGCATTGCAGAAGGAACACAGTTGATGACGGTGTATAAGCCGATTAACGCGATTGCAACTAAAGCTGCTGAGATGGCTATGGCTGCTGCCAAGGGCGAAAAAATTACGACGGATAAGACGGTAAATAACGGAAAGGTTGATGTCCCTTCCGTACTGCTCGATCCCATGGCGGTTAACAAGGATAATTTAGATGTTCTGATCAAAGATGGCTTCCACAAGCTGGAGGAAGTGTATAAGAACGTTCCTAAGGACCAGTGGCCTAAACAATAACCTACTAGAATGGCGGGTGCGGAACCTTTAGGTTCCGCTCTCTGCTGATTCATGGTCAGAAAGGGTGCTTGAATCATGTATGTATTGGAAATGGCAGACATCAGTAAGGAGTTTCCCGGTGTTAAGGCGCTAGATCATGTGAACTTTAAGGTTAGGGAGGGAGAAATACATGCCCTATGCGGGGAGAATGGTGCTGGGAAGTCAACCTTAATGAAGGTGCTAAGCGGTCTCTATCCGACCGGAACCTATAGCGGTGAGATTATCATTGATGGACAGAGCAGGCAGTTCCACCAAATAACGGACGCTGAGCAAGCAGGGATTGCTATCATTCACCAGGAACTCGCACTCGTCAAGGAGATGACGGTAGGTGAGAATATTTTTCTGGGAGCTGAGCCGTGCAGACGCGGATTAATTCAGTGGGATAAACTGTACCATAATGCCTCCGTATGGTTGAAAAAAGTGGGGCTGAATATTTCTCCAAACGTCAAAATTGGTCATCTTGGGATTGGTCAGCAACAACTGGTTGAAATCGCCAAAGCACTTTCCAAGCACACCAAAATACTGATTCTAGACGAACCAACAGCTGCTTTAACAGAAAGTGAAGTCTCCATTCTCATGGGAATATTGAATCAGCTGCGCAGTGAAGGTGTCTCCTGTGTATATATTTCGCATAAGATGCCTGAAGTTTTTGCTCTAGCAGACTCCATCACAGTACTGCGTGACGGGCGAACAATAGCGACGCTTGATCGTAAGGAGACGGATGATGACGAGGTTGTATCCTTGATGGTTGGTCGGGAATTGACAGAAAGATACCCACGAGTAAATCATAACCCAGGAGAAATGGTGCTTGAGGTTAACCATTATAACGTGTGGCACCCTGAAAAGCGTAATCAGAAAGTGCTTCGAGATATTCATTTTCAATTACGTAAAGGTGAGATTCTGGGAATCGCTGGACTTATGGGTGCGGGACGAACAGAGTTAGTCAGTAGTCTTTTCGGAGCTTATGAAGGCAGAGCTGAGGGAGAAGTACAAATCGATGGAAAAACGGTAAAGATTAAATCCGTTGCTGAAGCGATTAAAGCAGGAATTGCTCTAGTGACGGAAGACCGTAAACGTCAAGGACTCGTGATGGGTATGGATGTGAAACGAAATACGACGATGGCTACGATGGGTAAAGTATCGAAGCTCGGTTTCATTAACGAGAATGAAGAGATTAAATGGGGACGCCAGTATGTGCAGGATCTAAAGACGAAAACAGCTTCGTTGGAAACGTTGGTAGGTACACTTTCGGGAGGGAATCAGCAGAAGGTTGTACTTGGTAAGTGGCTGATGTCTGATCCCAAAATCCTGATTATGGACGAACCTACCCGGGGAATTGACGTTGGAGCGAAATACGAAATATATAATTTAATGAATCGATTGGTAGATCAAGGTGTAGCCATTCTGATGATTTCTTCGGAGTTACCAGAGGTACTTGGTATGAGTGACCGGATTATGGTGATGTGCGAAGGAGAATTCGTTAAGGAATTTCATTGGCGTGAGGCTACTCAAGAAAATATAATGATCGCCGCTACGGGAGGTAAATAATATGCAACTTCAAAAAGAACCTCAAGATCGGATAGATATCCCTGCGAACCGAAAATCGCTCTGGAGTAGCTTGTTTGGTGAAATGGACGTACGTGCATACACCATGGTAGGGGCGCTGGTATTCCTATGGGTACTGTTTGGAATTCTCAATCCTACCTTTTTGACCTCACGAAATTTATCTAATCTATTCACACAAATGTCTGTTACCTCCATATTAGCTATTGGGATGGTACTCGTCATTGTGGCGGCACATATTGATCTTTCCGTAGGTTCTATCGTAGGGTTGACCGGAGGAATAGCCGCTATACTGAGTAATTGGATGGAGCTTCCAGCGATCATTGTTATTCTTGGTACACTGGTGGCTGGCGCGGTGCTTGGTCTACTTCAAGGATGGCTTGTTGCTTACAAGATGATTCCTGCCTTCATTGTTACATTGGGTGGCATGATGGTGTTCCGCGGTGTGCTAATGGGCGTTACCCAGTCCAAAACAATTCCAGTATCCGATCCGTTGCTTGCCATGTTGGGGAATGCTTATTTTGCTAAAGGGTTTGGTATCATTATTGGGTTGCTGGCCGTGGCCTTTCTTCTATGGAGCGCCTATACGAAACGTCGTTCCCGACAAAAATATGGCTTCGAGATCACACCACTCGGAGTAGATATTATGAAAGTCTCTGTTCTTGCCTTACTGGTTGTGTCATTCGTAGTTGTTATGAACAATTACAAAGGGATTCCTTTTCCTATTATCTTCGTTATTGTATTGGCAATTATTTTTTACATTATTTCAACGAAAACTACGTTTGGCCGTCATATTTATGCCATTGGGGGTAATATGGAAGCTGCCCGTCTATCGGGTATTCATATTAAGCGGAAGACGATGCTGATCTTTGTATTTAACGGACTACTCGCTTCGATTGCAGCCATCGTTCTGACTTCTCGCTTAGCATCTGCGACAATCACTGCCGGGAATATGGCGGAAATGGATGCGATTGCCGCTTGTGTTATCGGTGGAACATCATTGATGGGCGGTGCAGGGACAATTATAGGTGCCATTATAGGCGCATTGGTTATGACCACCCTTGATAACGGGATGTCACTGATGGGATTAGAATCATTCTGGCAATACGTAGTTAAGGGCTCCATTCTTGTTGTTGCTGTTTGGCTGGATATTTCTAACCGACGAAAGGGTGTAAAGTGAGAATTTTATTTTGCTAGAAGATGTAATTTGATGAAGACCCATAGACCATAGCCAACCAATTAGATTCTTCTAAATGGCTGGCTGTTTTTATATATATTATCTATAATTATTAGAGTAAGTTCTTTAGTATGAGTATTGGAGAAGTGAGCAGGATAGTGTAAACTAAAAGTGAAATTTGTAAGCGATTGCAAATGGATGTTCCACACGATCTTATTATGGATAATAGAATAAGCTAAAAGGAGTAAACTATGAAACCATACACTAAACCAAACCAACCATTAGTGAACCACATTTTTACCGCTGATCCGTCTGCTCATGTATTTGAAGGTAAAATCTATATCTATCCTTCACATGACCTTGATCATGATGGACCAGATAACGATAATGGGGACCAATATGCTATGGAGGATTACCATGTATTATCCATGGAGAACTTCGATTCTCCTGTAGTAGATCATGGTGAAGCTCTTCATCTACGGGATATTCCATGGGCTTCAAGCCAACTCTGGGCACCAGATGCCGCGTACAAGAACAATGTATACTATCTGTTCTTCCCAGCACGCGATCAAGACGGAATCTTCCGAATTGGGGTTGCTACATCATCCGCACCTGCTGGACCATTTAAGCCAGAGCCTAATTATATCAAGGACAGTTATAGCATCGACCCTGCTGTGTTTATTGATGAAGATGACCAGGCTTACATGTATTTCGGTGGTCTCTGGGGAGGGCAATTGGAAAAGTGGCAGACAGGCAGCTTCGAGTCGTCGCAAACGGAGGGTCCCGCAGCAGATAAGCCTGCGTTAGGTCCAATCGTGGCAACGCTAAGCGAGGATATGCTGTCATTTAAGGATAAACCGGTTGAAATCTCGATACTGGACGAAGAAGGAAACCCAATTCTTGCAGGCGACGAGGAGCGGAGATATTTCGAAGGACCATGGGTACATAAATACAATGGATACTACTATCTATCTTACTCGACGGGGACTACGCACAAACTGGTTTATGGAATTAGTAAGAACCCTCAGGGTCCGTACACATTCAAAGGGACAATTCTTACGCCTGTTATAGGCTGGACCACGCATCATTCCATTGTCCAGTTTGAAGATAAATGGTACCTCTTTTACCATGATTGCTCGCTATCTGATGGCGTCAATCACAAACGTTGCGTGAAATATACGGAACTAAAATATAATGCTGATGGAACCATTCAAACGATCGATCCTTATGCAGAAGTTGAATAAGGAATAGCAAAATAAATCTAAACCGTTCACGATCACAAAGATCGTTGAACGGTTTTTTAACGTTGAATGGTGGCAATATGCCTGAAGCGGGGTGATCAAGTCTCTCAGAGCTCACAAATGATTCAAAATACCAACTTTAGTTGTCTTGATAATACCGTTTCTATAATGGAAGATTAAAGAATTACTTCTAAATCGAAATAAGGATGTGTGATTATCGAATGAACGAATGCTCATTGAGTTGGCGAAAGATAGGGATCTCCATGACTGTTCTACTTATGATATTGCTGAGAGCATGGCCCGGTACGGTGATTAGTGAGGTAAGGGCTGCTGAATCCAATGGTTTTGGATATGACGACAATAAAGACGGAACGGCTACGATTACAGGTTATATGAGAATAGACAAAGAAATTGATATTCCTTCAGAGATTGGACCATCAGATTTGAAGGTAACCAGCATAAGTAATTTTGCCTTTGGGAATAACCAATTGAGCAGCGTAATCATTGAAAATCCATCTCTAACAGCTATTGAAGCCAATACATTTTTAAATAACGATTCTTTGACACTTATCGGTTATGACAATATACGGGGATATGCTAATACGAATAACTATCATTTTAAAGATATCTGGACGGGTTTAATCGATCCAAACGAAAATTCCACATGGGACAAAGCACATTCCGGTGTTGTAACAGCCTCACATTCTATCGAGGGATCACTAGCCAGAATGTTGTGGTTACGGCGGCTATAAATGATACGCACAGCGGAATTACAATGACGAAATGGGCAAGTGGCGATCAGTCTGCGACTTACTTTGGAGCAGGAGGAACATTATTTGACCAAAGCTTCGAGGTAGGTGAGAACGGTATCTATACGGTTTATGCGAAGGATACTGTGGGCAACGAGAGCGTAGCAACAATTCAAGTTGGGAACATCTATACGGATAAACCTAGCATACAACTGTCGATTGACCCATTAGCACCGACGCAAGGGAACGTCTCGGTTACAGCCTCCGTGTATGCACAGAGCGGGATTGAAGTGTTAAAAGTGGGGCAAGGCCAGCAGGATATAAGCTATTTCACTTCTGGAGGAACGTCATTAACGATTATGGATGGTGAAGCAGTTGGAAGTGACGAATATTGACCGTGAGAAGCCAGTTATCATCTTGAAAGGCGATGCGGTGGTCGAAGTTCGTCTTGGAACGTTATATACGGATGCTGGCTACAGCGCTGTGGACAATTATGATGGTGATATAAAACCTCGCAAGTGATTGTATCGTCTAGTCGTGTAGATACGAGTAAGGCTGGACAATATACGATTGATTATGACATCAGCGATCGTGCGGGGAATGCGGCTGAACGTGTTAGTCGCACGGTTAAGGTGGTGGCAGCAGAGGAAACTGTTGTTGTAGGGAAAACTCCTGCTGTAGGGGGAGGAGGAAGTCAGCAATTGTCTGGCAATACTGAACTCAACAAGCTGGAAATATGGGCGAAGGACCAGATGATCTCGCTCGGCAAGTCAGGGGGAACATCCTACACGGCGGAGACGGAAGCCAGTCAGATCGAAGTGAAGGCTGAAACAGCGCAAGCGTCGGCAAGAATAACGCTTACGCTTAACAGAGAAACCGTGAGTAGCAATAAACCAATGAACTTAAAATCAGGCAATAATCGACTTGAACTGGTAGTTCAAGCGGAAGACGGGACGAAAAAGACATATACAATCACGATTCATCGGAGTATGGCGAATTCGGACGAAATGCCTGAATTGTCCGATATCTCTGGGCACTGGGCTGAGAAGCTGATTCGGCAAGCTTTAATGGGCAATATGGTGAGCGGCTATCCAGACGGAACGTTCCGTCCCAATGCACCGGTGATGCGGGCGGAGCTAGTGGTGATGCTTATGAAGGTGATTGGGCAAAGTGGGGATGGAGGTACGAGTCCAAGCTTCACTGATGCGTCCACGATCGGAGACTGGGCGAAGTCAGCGATTGCACAAGCTGCGGCAATGAACATCGTGAGTGGTTATCCGGATGGCAGCTTCAGACCCAATGAACGAGTTACGCGAGCAGAGATGGCAGTTATGGTCGCCAGCCCAGGGCGTTCGGGATTGACCCATCGAAGAAGATCTCAAGCTTCGCAGACGATGCGATTATACCGACATGGGCAAGAGGCACAGCGGAAGCACTCAGACAGATGGGCGCGCTACAAGGACGCAGTGGCGGTAAGTTCGCACCGAGCGCAGAAGCATTGCGGCCGGAAGTGTTGACGATGATCATGCGGTTGTTGGATATGAGAATGACCTAATTGCATTTGGTTGACCTAAATATATATGGGATTTCAGACACATCTCTTACGATGTGTCTTTTTGTCGTAACTTGTGCAAACACAACCTATACACAAATCTCATTCCTCAGACGGAGGAGGTATCCACCTGAAGCCAGTTATATCAATCGCGATACTACAATAAAATAAAGCTAGCAAAGGGAAGCACTCTTTTAAATTGTACGGGAGAGGAAGGTTATGAAGTGGAGAAAATTATTGAAGTAAGAGGTATTAGCAAGGCGTATGGGAAAAGAAAATCGAAAGAGAAGATCCATGCCGTTCGTGATGTTTCTTTTGATGTGAATCGTGGAGAGGTACTCGGTTTATTAGGGCCCAATGGTGCTGGCAAAACATCAACCATCAAGATGCTCTGTGGTTTGTTAGAATCGGATGCTGGATCTATATCCATTAATGGCTTAGATATTTGTAAGAAGAGGCTTAAAGCGCTAGAGCATATTAGTGCTGTATTAGAGGGGAATCGAAATTTATATTGGCGTCTTACCGTTCGGGAAAACCTAGAATATTTTGCAGGAAACCGGGGTTACTCTTGGAAGCAAGTGGCTGAACAAGCGGATAAATTATTAGAGCAATTCAACCTTAAAGAAAAGGAGAATGAGCTTGTCAATGGTTTATCCAGAGGGATGCAACAAAAGTTGGCTATCGCGGTAGCCCTATTAGCTAATACGGATGTCATTTTGCTGGATGAGCCTACGCTTGGTTTGGATGTTGAGGTTAGTTATGAATTACGTCATATATTGAGCAGAATTGTTAAGGAAGAAAAACGCACGATTATCATTAGTTCACATGATATGCCCGTCGTTCAGGAATTGTGTGACCGTGCCATTATCATAAATAAAGGTGAAGTTGTAGTTGACGACAGGGTGGAGAATCTACTGAATTTATTTGAAACAAGGGCGTATTCCATTAAGTTGGGTGAGCAGTTAAGCGTAGAACAGGAGAATAAACTGTTGCGTACATTTCCTTTGAGTACTTATCAAGCAAGCTCCCATGAAACGATCGTGGAAGTGAATTTAGAGCATGGCCAGGACATTTACGAGTTGTTTGATCTTCTGAAAGAGGAAGGAACGATCGTGGAAAGTATAGATCGTATAACCATCGATTTTGAACAAGTATTCATTCAGATTGTTAAGGGAGGGAAGACTCATGAAATGGCTCCATTTATTCAATGCTAATTTTCGTAAAGAATATATTGAGATGAAACGCTATTTACCGAACACGATTGCGTTAGTATTTACGTTTTATATTATATTTCTGGCTGCATTCTTTGGAATTATGTTCGTAGGTGATCCATCCAGTTTTGATAGTAATGTTCAATATTCCATTGTAAGTGTCATCTTCTGGAGCTTAACGATGATGACGATGAACTTTATTGGTTTCTCGGTAATAACAGAAGCGACGCGTGGAACATTAGAACAAATATATATGTCCCCATTGGGTGTGTGGAAAATCATGCTCACGCGGATCCTCAGTCAATGTGGTTTACAGTTTGTGATTATGGTCCTTTTGCTGTTTGCCGCGATGCTAACCTCTGGACAGTGGTTAAGTCTTAACCCCATGACCACGATCCCTATCATTGTAGTGACTATCATAAGTATGGTAGGTATTAGCTTTATGATTGCTGGTTTAGCTATTATCGTGAAACAAATTCAAGCCTTTCTACAGATCTTTCAATTTGTGTTGATGGGGCTTGTATTTGTTCCACTAAATGTAGCTCCATTTCTAGCATTCGCCCCATTCGTTAAAGGTGTGAATATGGTGAGAACCGTGATGATCGAGGATCTGACGTTGACACAATTGCCTATGTCAGATTATGGGGTACTATTATTGAATTCGCTGGTGTATTTAATTTTAGGACTTCTTGTATTCCATGCTTGCGAGAAGATAGCCATGAAGAAAGGTTTGCTAGGGCAATACTAGCGTTTGTAATTTAATGATCATCGTTCCGTCCAGAAGACCACATGCGAAATGGTCAACTCAAACCGGGTTACAATGTACAGATTGGGACTGAAAATCAGTTTATTTTGACCTACAGTCTACACCCAAGACCTACCGATACTCGCTGCTTAAAGCCGCACATGGAGAAAGTAAGACAGATGCTTGGCAAACTCCCACGAACGGTCATTGCGGATGCAGAATATGGTAACGAAGAAAACTACGCATATCTGGAAAAAGAAGAAATTCAAGCTGTAGTGAAATACGGCAGCTATCACAAAGAGAAGAGCAAGGCTTGGAAAGAGAATGTCGGTAAGATTGAGAACTGAACGTACAACGAAGCTGAGGATACGTGGATGTGCCCTACTGGACAAACGTTACATTTCCGAAAAACGAGCAAAGAAACTCAACCTAGTGGATATGAAATTCGAAAACGACATTACCGAAGCGAGGAAGGTTACGACTTATCCGTACGCCGAATGACGGAACCAGAAAGTGTATTTGGACAACTGAAAAACAACCGGGGATTCCGGAGATTTCTGCTTCGCGGCATGGAAAAAGTGACGCTTAAGGTCTGTTGGCTTTCACTTGCCCACAATCTACTGAAACAAGCCGCAAATGATCAAAAACGCAGAGCAGCGATCTTCCAATAACGGGAGAATCGCTGCTCTTTTAACTTTTACTGTTTTGAGATTGAATAGTGTCTGCCTCCGTTCGTAGAAAATCTACTTATGGGACAGCCCCCTAGTCTAGCTATTAATCGATATTATAATATCCACAAACTACGGTTCCCACTGCTTTGGCTGCTACTAAAAGAGCATCTTCATCAATATCGAATTTTGGATGGTGGTTGAAGTATGGTTTTTCAACGCCTTTTGGTGAACAGCAGATATAGAAAAAGCAGGCTGGAATTTTTTTAGCGTAATGGGCAAAGTCCTCTGAAGGTGCCATAGGTCCGAATTCCTGAACGTCCACAATATCTTTATCGTTAGCATTTTTCAGGTAAGAAGCAACTTTTGCAGTTAATTCAGGGTTATTGTAAAGCGGTGGATAGTCTGGTGTATAGGTTAACTCGCAGGTTACATTGAATTCTTCTTCAATTCCATGTGCGATCCGGCGAACTTCCCGTTCAATCGTTTCACGTGTTTCTTCCGTCATGGCGCGAACATCGCCTTCGATTTCAACGCTGTCTTTGATGACATTAAAAGTGCCTTTTCCATCAAAGGAGCCAATGGTTACGACCCCCATATCAAATGGATTTAATCGGCGGCTAATCACAGTTTGAATGGCTGTGACAAAATGAGCGCCTGCAACAATCGAGTCATTTGCCAGATGAGGGGAAGACCCATGACCGCCCACACCTTGAACTTTTAGTTTAAAGTAAGCACGACCCGGGAATACATAACCACTATTATACCCAACTATACCGGACTCTCCAAGCGGCAGTAAGTGAATCCCAAAAATGTTATCCAAATCATCCAATAAACCAGATGCAAGGATGCCGATTGCACCACCCGGCGGAACTTCCTCTGCGTGTTGGTGAATAATCTTGATCGTACCGGGAATTTCATCTTTTAATTGAATTAGACAATCTGCAAGAACTAACAGGTAAGCGGTATGACCATCATGTCCGCAAGCATGCATAACCCCAGGATTCTTAGATTTAAAAGGGAGATCTATTTCTTCTTGGATGGGAAGTGCGTCGAAATCTGCTCTAAGCCCAATGGTTTTTCCTGGTTTTCCTCCTTGAATGGTAACAATAATGCCATAGCCTCCGCCTACATTAGTGTCTAAATGAACATCTTTTCCTTTATAGAAATCTTCAATAAATTTACTTGTTTTTTCTTCTTTAAAAGAAAGCTCAGGATTTTCATGAAGGTGGCGGCGGATCTGAATGATTTCTTCTTTGCGTTCTTCAAGCATTTGCATTAATTTGTTTTTCACTATAATTCCTCCCATATTGATATTTCTCTTATGCGGTTCTATCTTCTTTACCAGCATTGTTAGGAACCATGAAGACGATCGAAAGAATTGCTAATAGTCCAAAGATAACGTTGGTAATAATCCCCCACGTTGCGCCAATCTCCAGGCTGTTAGCGGACATGATACTATATACAGTAGCAGAGATTGCTACTCCAAAAGAGCTTCCTAAGGAACTTGCCATTTTATAAATCCCAGCTGCTTCACCGACTTTATTAGATGGGGCATTGGATACGGAAGTATCTGTAGAAGGAGTTGCATAAATACCTAATCCAAGGCCGAATAAAGCATAACCAATGAACACCACAATTGTGTAAGGCGAATCTGGCAGGGAGGTTAAGCTCATAATGGCTACACCAACGGTTGTAATCAATGCACCCCAGATCATTGGCTTTTTAGCACCGATTCTCTGCAGAATTTTTTCACCTACACGAATCATTGCCAGAACAGCCACTAAATAACCCAGTGATAGCAAACCGGACTGGAAGGCGCTAAATCCGCGACCTACTTGTACATACGTATTGGCGACGACCATTGTACCTGCAATGGCATTCAGCAAGAAATTTGAGAATGTGGCACCGGCATAAGGTTTGTTTTTGAATAGAGAGAAGTCAATAAGCGCTACTACTTTCGCTTTTTCTACTTTAACGAAGATAACTACTCCAGCAATAGTCACTATCGCCAAAATAATTGAAGTCAGGCTTGTCCAGCCTAAATCAGATCCAAAGTTAATTAAGATGTTCAGGGCAAGCATGACAACAATAAAGATCGATAATCCAACATAATCGAATTTAAATTTTCCTGAAGTTTCTGCTTTGCTCTCTGGCGTACCTTTAATTAAGAACATGGCGAGAAATGCAAAAACTATAGAAAAAACGAAGATCCATCTCCAGCCTAAATAGGTAGCAATTAAACCGCCAGCGAATGAACATACACCGGAACCACCCCAAGAACCAATGGACCAGTAACTTAATGCACGTTGACGATTAGCACCTTGATAATAAGTTTTAACCAAAGCGATTGTTGCAGGCATAATACAGGCTGCTGAGAAACCTTGAATGATACGGCCAATAATGAGGAGGGCAGCTCCATTAGCGAAGACTAAACACAGAGAACCAATGATACTTAATATTAGCCCGATATTAGTAATCTTTTTTCGTCCTATTCTGTCCGCTAAACCACCCATGGCTACAATGAAAATTCCTGAGAATAATGCGGTCAGACTAATACCAATGTTTAATGTTCCAAGAGAAATTCCTAAATCTTTTTGAACTGCAGGGACCACATTGACTAAAGATTGTGCAAATAGCCAGAATGTGATAACCCCAAATACAATCCCTGTAATTAATTTATTTGTACCTTGATAGCTAGTTTCCACGTTGTTACCCCCCTGAGAAGTGTCTGTCTTATGTTTTCTATTACAAAGTGTATTTATTCACGAAAAGATTGTGAAACTACCGGTATTTTTCTTTTCGTTGATAATTATAAAAAAAAACTCCCTTTAAAGGGAGTTCATAATTGTTGTGTTTTATGGATTAATCGATGAAATTCTTAACGCTCTATCCATGAAGATGAAAATCAACCGTCTTTTTTTTACTTGATCCGACTAGAAGAATACCTTCCGTATTTCGAAAAAGTGAATAGCATTTACCGTTAGGTATGAGTAAAAGGACCATTCCTCCTCAATGGTTTCATCAAAGACCTCTAGTGACGGGTGACTTGAACGTGTGATATGGTCAATAATTTCTCGGTCGATCCCATACTGACTGTTGTTCTTCCACCACATTTTATATAAGGCACCATGATCTTTATCAAAAATCAACTTTCGGATCTGATATTTACCGCTAGGAATACCTTTAATAGTAACTCTAATTTCCTTGATTAATTTCTGGAGAAAAGTATCTTCAATCGATAAAAAAGGGTTAATAATCGTTGAGTTCATTAACACAAGCTGATAGCCTAATTCGTTCTCTGTCATAATAAATAAGGGTCCTTTGGCTATGATGTTTCCACGTAATCTATTAAAAAATGACATTGCAAAAAACACAGGTCGTTTGCCGTTGAAATAATGGAACATTTCCATACTCTCTAGGGGAATGCTATTCATATCCAAACTCCGCTCATGGGTTTCCGTGTTGATCCAGAAACCAAGAGCTTCAATCATATCGGAAATATTAATAGCGTTATTGAAAACTAAAGCTCCGCGGAAAAAGGTCCCATTGGTATAACGGGTATTCCCCGAAACTGTATTCCATGTAATTAGATGTAAGGGTTTCTCAATGGAATGATTTTTTAAGAATCTTTTTAATTTTTCTGTTTTTACTTTAATGAAATCTTTGGATAAATCAAAGTTGGTTTCACCCAGATCGTTATAGTCGATGACTTCATGAGTATTTGCTTGATAGGCAATAAAGTTAACATAGTTACTCTGTTGCAGTACCCAATTATATTTACTGGGTATAGCTCCTTTTTCAAAAGAGAAGGGTAAAAGAAAGCCTATTTGCAGGTTGGGTGAAATTGATTTTAACAATCCGTAAATCTTTAAATAGAATATTTCCAGCTCATTCTTATCAGCATGGGTATCTAAAGCATCGGCAATCAAAATGCACCAAGACTCTACATAACTGTATCCAAATACGATGATGCAGTGTTGAAAAAATTTCTGTAATTTATCTAGATATCCTTCTTGCTCTGTATTCATTTGATTATATCTAACATGAACATATAAAGATAAATGATTGGATTTCAGAAATTCAATGGCCTCATCGGAATTATAATACGGCGACGTAGTGGGGATTAACTCATCTGTTTCTACTTCAGGAGCAATCGTCCTCCCCGTAAGCAGTCTATCAATTCCGATATATTTGATCTGCAAATCCTCTTTAGCCATTAATACTTGATTCCGTATACTCTCCTTCTGTAATTCCCGAAGTTCTCCGATCATAAGGATATTGTCCGGGTGATGTAATTTTCGTGGAGTAGGCGAATGAATATCAATACTTAAGGCCTCATAATTGGTTTCAATATCACTAATCGTTTTGGTGTATTCCCCTTGTGTGATTAAAATGTTGAGTTTTATTAAGATTTCAGGGGAACTTAGAAAGGTTTCTTTATCCTCCAACTGATAATTTTTAACTACATTCACAGGTTCTTTCGCATGTTTCTCACGATACGAGAAGGGCGTTTCACCAAATGACTCCTTAAATAAATTTGAGAACGATTTGGTGTTAGGGAACCCATTTTTCAAAGCAATATTTGTAATGGAGTCTTTCGTATATAATAGATCCTTTAAGCTATGGTTTAATCGGATATTCATAATATAACGAGTGAACCCAATCCCAAATTGCTGTTTGAAATAACGGGAAAAGTAACTAGGCGATAAATAAAATTTGTTTGCTACTTCTTCTAACATAAGTGGCTCGTCGTAATGCTGTGCAATAAAAGCGATAATTCCTTTTAACCGGTCATCTTCCACATTTACATCTACAACCATGGTTCCGACATCTTTAAATCTCCTAATTAAGATAAGCAAAGTTTTAGAAATCCTTTCACTCATTTCTAGTTTATAGGTTTCTTCTTTACGCAAATAGATGATCATCATTTCAGCTAGAAGCTTTTGTAATTCTTTGATCATATATTCTTTACCCCGGTCGATTTGTGGAGAGAATAGATTAAATGTATGGAAGCGATATTCCGGATAAAAGTAGGATAAAAAATAATCTGGAATACTAACCTTCAGTACGGCATTTTTTGTATTTCCGTGAATTTCGTAAAGTTGATTACGATTAATGACAAATAAATCATTTTCGCTTAACTGATGTACTGCGCGATCCGTTTCAACAGATAGCTCACCATCTAATACAAGCAAAATTTCAAGTCCAGAGAATAGGGTAGGGGATGAGTATTGGATATTCTGTAAGTGCAGCTGAATATCGCTTATTGAGGGCATTGATTTCACTCCTAAGCATTAGTTTCACTATGTAGATTATTCTCAGTTTACACTATAACCAATCAAAAACCTGAATGGTGAGTATTTGATATGGGGATGAAGGTCTGTACTCCTGGGTATCTTAGAACAAGACATTGAAGGGAGTGTAGCAAGATGGCAAGAAGAAAGAGAAGATACGCGGTGCCCGGGGTGGAACAAGGGATGCAGGCTTTTAAAGCAGACGTAATGAAGCGCGAAGGTTATGCAGTTGATCCGAATCGACCCGACGATGTGAAATACGAAGTGGCTAAGGAGCTTGGTGTAGCTCTGCAACCAAGCGACAATGGGGGTCTGACTACAGAATCCGTTGGACAAGTTGGCGGTAAAATAGGAGGAGCAATGGTACGGGAAATGATCCGTCTCGCACAAGAACAATTAGCAAACAGAGAGTGACCGAGTGACCTGAAGACTTCTAAGGATATGGTACTGGCTAAAAAAATATAGAAATTGACATCATTTTCAATCTTAACTATAGACATAGAAAGTCATACTGAGTGCGTCTATTCAGTATGACTTACCTATGACTAGATATTAGTATGAGAGGGCTACCTTCGCTAGAGCCTTCAGTTGAGCCCAGCAGACGATGGCTGAGAATATTAAAACGAGAGTAAAGAACAGAAGCAAAGCACCTTTCATGATTTGCTTCTGTCTTCCGTCTCGTTTTTCCAAAATTATGATTGAGCCGTTCATCGGATTAAAGAGGGCTCGCGTTCCTACCAAACAGCCGAAAATTGATCCACAGTGGTCAAGTACTACCATCTCTAGTCCTCTTCTGGAACAATTACCTCGAATTGTTTAGGCAAAATACTGAGCTTGATGGGCAGTGGCGGTCCCTCTTCGCCATCTACATTAGTCCTAACCGCTTCTCCTGAACTTACACTTACATTTTGTGCAGTAAAGTAAACAACATCCTTATGATTTTTCAGTTTGCCAAGTAGTAAGGAGATACTGACTGTTAGGGTATTGAATATATTGAGATCTTTTATAATAAAGCAGTGAAGTAGACCATCGTCAACTTCAGCATTAGGGGCCAGTTGCTCAAATCCACCTACTGAGTTCGTTAATGCGACCACAAAAAGCGGAGATTCCCCAACCCATTAGGTGATTTACTCGGCCTATATCTACTGTTTTTACTCTAGATGAAGTGAGTGTCTGGATCGCCTTTTCGGGATCCAATGGAATTTGTAAAGCGCGAGCAAAATCATTGACCGTCCCAAGAGGGACCACACCTATTTTCGGGTAGTGTTCCTGATTAACGAGTCCATTAATGGTTTCGTGGAGGGTACCATCCCCTCCAATGGAAACGACCAGATCAAAACATTCTTCGCATGCAGTGACACAAAAACGGGTTGCATCCAATTCTTTTTTCGTCTCATTGACGGTCACAATATATCCCTTATTCTGTAGTATTTCTTCTACGCTGCTGACATGTTTAAGTGCCTCTTCCTTACCGGAAGAGGGGTTAATAATGATCATGGCTCGCATCATACACATATTCCTCTCTATAATGAATTAATGGGAACTCGGGTTTTTAATGAATGATAAGGATAGTAATTTTGGCAATGGAGCTGTAGTACTTACTATTAACCCAAAAAACGACCTATGTATTCTATTTTTTGATAAAGTCCGGAATAAGTTCTTGATCCAAGTATTTATTTACGTCTTGTTAAAGATCACTTTGATTTAGGACTTACGAAGATTTGAATGATAGGCAAAAGTGGTTACAGGCTATAACCTCCATTCATATCCTATCTTATAGAATAGGAGGTATCTAAATGAATTATAGGAGTACTACAATTAAAAGTAAGTGGAAAAAAAGTAGTTGGCTATTGAAGCAATCGAATTTGAAAAAATACGTTCCACGAACGATGCTTTTTAATAAAAAGAACTTGATCTCGATGCTTTCTACTTATCATACTGTTTATTTCAAACCCACAGGAGGTTCAGGTGGGGTTAATATTATTCGGATCAAAAGAAAAGAGAAGGGCTATCAAACCCAGCTCAATACAGTCAAATCTACGTATTCTACTATTCATCGTTTGTACGATGAGCTGTGCCGCTTTTCCAACAAGCAATCATTTTTACTCCAGAAAGGAATTGATCTGGCTAGAACGAAAGGAAAACCCTTTGATATTCGCGTTATGGTCCAGAAGACGAACAAAGGAGCATGGGTTAGCACTGCCATGTTCGCAAAAATAGGGAAGACTGGTAAAGTTGCGACGAACTATAATCAAGGCGGGAAAATCGGTTATATTCATGAAACAATGTCAGGCGCAGGATACAATACAGTCGAGATTAAACGTATGGAGACAAGATTGAAGGACTTGGGTATCTCTGTTGGGAATAACTTCGATCAGTATAAAAAAGGGTTCAAGGAACTAGGGTTGGACGTCGCTTTGGATTTTATGGGCAAACCGTGGATTCTGGAAGTGAATACGAGGCCCCAATTTTACCCCTTAAAGAACATGAAGGATAAAAAGTTATATAAACGAATCGTTTCATATGCGAAACAATATGGGAGATCAAAGTAAAACTGAAAAATATAATTTGGTCTTTGTAAATACGGAATACAGGGATACTCCGGTAGGACAACTGTTTCAAAAAGAAAATGTACATTTATCTAGATGAAATAGAATAGACATTAGTTATTAAAAGTAATACGGAGAAGCCGGTTTCCAGACGAATCTGGAGGGCCGGCTATTTAGCACCTTTGGATGGCATATCCCAGAGTTTTATTTTATTCATACCTGTTATTCAGCGTGAATAACAATCAATCTGTACAAGAATCTAAATTTATAAATATTATCTTTTTTATAGTGTAATTTAATGACATTCAAATCAAAAGGAGACCTTTTAATGGAACGTTTAGTAGGTAAAGTAGTTATTATTACAGGTGGCGCACGTGTATGGGAGAATCTCATGTCCGTAAATTTGTAAGTGAAGGTGCAAAAGTTGTTTTTACCGATCTGAATGAAGAGGGCGGACAAGCCTTTCCTCTCCAAATCTATCGTTTATTGACTGCGGTCTCATGTTTGTTGACTGGATTAGGCGGGTAATATCTTTTACAATGATAATAGATAAACCGAGTTGGTTGCGCTATATGCAAAGGATCCCATCCATTGGAAAATTTCCGAGTGAATTCCGCATAATTGAGAGCGTTAACGACGACGTTGAATCGCAATTTGTTCGAGTGCAACGCGATGACAGGAATGCGGTTTCTGATATTTGGAAGCGCATACACGGAACACAAACAAACAAAAGGAGTGGCTAATATGGACAAGAAAAGCGAGCGAAAACGCATGCGAAGGCGCTGGCGCACACAGGATACCGAACTGACGCTTTTGGCCTTACCGACGACCATCTGGTATATCTTGTTTTGTTTCTTGCCTATGTTCGGCGTCATTATAGCCTTCAAAGATTTCAAGATTCATGGGGGCTTCCTGAGCAACGTTTTTCATAGCGAATGGTCTGGCTTCAAAAATTTTGAGTTTCTATTCAAGTCTAACGATGCTTGGATCGTCATCCGCAACACGCTGGGGTACAATTTGATATTCATTATCCTGGGCATTGCGGTGCCTGTCATCTTAGCGTTGATGATCGGTCAACTGCACAGCCACAGGGCGAGAAAAGTCTATCAGACTATGATGTTCTTGCCTTACTTCCTATCCTGGGTCGTGGTATCCGCCATCATCTGGTCATTTCTAAGCTTCGATAAAGGAATCGCCAATCAATTCCTCGCCGAGTTGGGCAAGGATCCCGTGAACTGGTATATGGAGCCACAATATTGGCCGTACTTTCTCATTTTTATGAATATGTGGAAAGGCTTGGGCTATGGCATGGTTGTCTACTTAGCGACCATCTCCGGTATCGACACCACTTATTATGAGGCTGCCGTGATTGATGGTGCTTCGAAGTGGCAGCAAGCGCGATATATTACGTTGCCCCTTATGAAGCCTGTAATCATGATGATGTTCATATTGGCTGTAGGCCGCATCTTCTACACCGATTTCGGGTTGTTTTTCCAAGTGCCGCGGGATTCCAACTCGTTGTTCAACGTGGCGACCACCATTGACGTTCTCGTGTACAAG
>NZ_JCAIUM010000024.1:0-61008 GCF_059445545.1 Paenibacillus sp. Y568 | reverse complement strand
GGGGTTCGATTCCCCTACGGGTCACCATTATTGTTTTTATTTAGACGGAGGCTTAGCTCAGCTGGGAGAGCATCTGCCTTACAAGCAGAGGGTCGGGGGTTCGATCCCCTCAGCCTCCACCATTTAACTCAATATGCTTGTTATCAATGACGCGGGGTGGAGCAGCCCGGTAGCTCGTCGGGCTCATAACCCGAAGGCCGCAGGTTCAAATCCTGCCCCCGCAATTAATTACTATTGATGGCTGAGAATAAAGAAGCCAGTTTTATGTATGGCTCGGTAGCTCAGTCGGTAGAGCAGAGGACTGAAAATCCTCGTGTCGGCGGTTCGATTCCGTCCCGAGCCACCTTTAAAAGATCTATTATATAGTGAATATCATATATGAATTAAAACAGATTGGGAATTAGCCAAGCGGTAAGGCAACGGACTTTGACTCCGTCATGCATAGGTTCAAATCCTATATTCCCAGCCATTTGCGGGACATTAGCTCAGTTGGTAGAGCACCTGACTCTTAATCAGGGTGTCGAAGGTTCAAGCCCTTCATGTCCCATATTCTATTTACAACCGTGCGCGTGTGGCGGAATTGGCAGACGCACTAGACTTAGGATCTAGCGTCTCACGACGTGGGGGTTCAAGTCCCTCCACGCGCACCATATCTAATTGCGGACGTGGCTCAGCGGTAGAGCATCGCCTTGCCAAGGCGAGGGTCGCGGGTTCGATTCCCGTCGTCCGCTCCATTCCTATTTTTATATGAGCGCCCATAGCTCAGCTGGATAGAGTGTTTGACTTCGAATCAAAAGGCCGGGAGTTCGAATCTCTCTGGGCGCATGTTAACTTCGGGACGTAGCTCAGCTTGGTAGAGCACCTGGTTTGGGTCCAGGGGGTCGCATGTTCAAATCGTGTCGTCCCGATATTTTATTTTTTGCGGGTGTAGTTCAATGGTAGAACTTCAGCCTTCCAAGCTGATAGCGTGGGTTCGATTCCCATCACCCGCTTCACAGTATTGAAGAGAAGACCCTATACAGGGTCTTCTTTTTTTTGTTCACCCTTAGTTCATAATATCCAAGTCCAAATCTAAGTAGTCGTATCATGAGAGAGCTCCGGGTTGAAAGGATTGATTCCTAAAGCGGAGTGCCTATACCTAGGCGAAGTGCTTCTCTTAAGTAGTAAGCAGCAATGGCTACATCAAAGGCGGCAAGCCCCATGGGATTGAAAAAAACCGAATCCGTACTTGGATAATTAGCTAATTGGTTTGCAGTCACCATGTTACTTAACGTGAAGGTGGCTTCTCGTGTCAGATCATGATCAACATGTAACAGTTCGATATCTGTATTCTCACGACACACCTCATCCCAATCGTCTACCAAGATCGCTCGTATATCTTTGATACTGCTAGGTAAGAAATCTCGTAATGACACGTTAAGGAGCAGCTTGCCGGACGAAGGTTTCTCATCAATATATCGCGTGTTAGAAACCGTACAGGTTACGAATATATCAGAATTACGGTAGGGTTCATGCCAATGATTTGATATCTCAGTTATTGGACTAAGCAGGGGATCAATAGTGTTGGGGTCAATTCCTTTTAGATCAAATAATGAAATTCGGACAAGTCGGTTATCGAGTACACTTGCACACATAGAAGCATGAAGGCGACCTATAGGGCCCCAGCCCACAATACCTAATCGTGTAGAATCTAGCTTACGAGTTGAGGCATAATGCTGGAGAACGAGGCCACTTACGGCTGCCGTTCGGAGCCCACTGAGTAGACTACTTTCGAAGATCGCTAGCGGTTTTCCATTACTGGGGTCATTAAGGATCATCGTACTATGTGCTCGTGGGAGACCTTTTCGCCAATTATCAGGGAAGCTTGCAATCCATTTGATGCCGCACATTTCGATATCCCCACCTACGTAGGCTGGCATAGCAATAATCCGCTGGGAGGGGTCACCAAACCGTAAATAGGGTTTAATGGGTTGGTTATAGTGACCTTTGTCTATTGTGCGCACTGTAGTATCGATCACTCCGATGAGTTGAGACCAGTCGATACCCATGGTTCTAATGTGGTCGTCATTTAAATATATCATGGTGTTTCATCCTCAGAAGTTAGACTTAAGTTATTCAGATGCTGTTCAAACCAGTCAGGGTTGTATACCGTATTCAAATATCGTTCACCACGATCAGGCAAAATAGCGACGCATATAGATCCTGCTGGAATAGATGGAGCCATGCGCTGAATAGCGGAAATGACTCCTCCAGACGAGGCTCCAGCCATAACGGATTCGTAGTGTAGAAGACCATGGCATCCTTGAACACACGCAAGATCCGATACATGAATGACCATATCAGCAATATCCGGATGATAAAGGGAAGGTACCATCCCAGCCCCTAGTCCTGGGAACTGTCGGGGGCCTTTTTCTCCTCCAAAAATAATGCTACCTTGTGCATCTACCGCTACTAATTTTGTCGAAAGATTACTTTTGCGGATATATTCCATACAGCCCCGAATGGTACCACAAGTACTGACCCCACAAAAAAGATAATCTACACTTCCAAGCATATCTATAATTTCGGGCATCGTCGTTAGTTCATGCGCTCGGTAATTGTCCGGATTTCCATATTGATTCGTCCAATAGCTGTTAGGAATCTCCTGAAGCAGTTCATTCACTCGACGTATTCTTGCAGGGAGATATTCACCTGTATCAACATCCCTATGAGCCACCAGTTCAATTTCTCCATGGAAACTGCGAATGATGGCTTTGTGTTGTTCGGTTGTACGAGGATCAACAACGCAGATGAATCGTAGACCTAAATAACGGCAAATATGGGCCAGACTTATCCCTAAGTTGCCTGAACTAGATTCAATAACAACGGAGTTCACATGGAGATCGCCTCGCTTAATCGCTTCACGAATCATGTTTAATGCCGATCTATCTTTGGAGCTTCCCCCAGGGTTCATCATTTCAAGCTTGCCATATACATCGAAAGATTCCTGCTCAAACAACCTCTTTAGGGGGATCAAAGGAGTGCAGCCAATGGTTTGGAAGATACCCTCGTTAATGTTCACTAGAGAACCTCCTTACTGTTATGAATTCTTTTGAATTTAACAGCATTTCGATGCTCTAAATCGTTAAAAACAGACTGTGAGACCCTGATCTCTTGTAATAATCCATTCTGAATCATGATGCCAATCTCAGGGATCCGATGTGAAATCTCATGTTGAATTGTTTTGAGCAAAAGAGAATCCAGTAATTCTAATTCTGATTTAAGAATGATTTGAACAGTTAAGAGATTATCCGTAGCTAACACCCGGATACTTACATCTTTTATGTGTTGATAAACAACATCTTCAATGTCATAAATACTTATTTTCTCCCCATGTTTGAGCTCATGTCCTATACGTCTAACGATGTTTCGAAAGCTTTGTCTCCATTGTCCATCTACCATCACAGAACGGAAATCCCGAACAACATCATAGGTGACGAATCGAATAGCTGGAAACAACTCGCGCACCGTAGAAGTAAGTACGAGGACGTGCTCATCCGCTGCTAATTCAACTCCATCAATACCTATTTCTTGTTGGGTAAGCCCTTCAGCTATAATCCCATCAACGACAAAGTATCGATCGAGCTCATGGTCGTATCGAGCAATCGTTCCAATCTCAATGGAACCGTACGTATCTGTAATATCCTTTTTATCTAGTCCAAGTCGTTCAGCAATACGTTGTTGCCAAGAAAGTGATGCTACTTCACCGACGAGAACGACTTTACGAATACCGTAAATTAAGGGGTTATCAGAGGCCATGAGAATGCGATCGAGAATAGAGGGCATGGTGTATAACACATCAGGTTTGAAAGTAGAAAGCCGGTCTAAATGTTGCTGTATCGGTAATTGAAATGAAACGGTCTCGACGTCTAATCCTAGTTGATGAAATATGGCTTCAGCAGTGGCTGCTGCATGTCCTGTTCCCATATCAATTAACGCTCGGTGAGCCTGATAACTATTCAAAATAGCTCCCAAAACTTCTGCTTTAATTCGGATGTACCGCTCTTCATCACGTTCAGAATAATAAATATTTTTTCTATAATTTCGACTTGTACCAGATGTTTGATAGCGGTGTAGGTCGTAACGTTGTTCGAAGGGGTGATCTTGAATATAGTAATGTTTCTCCATCACATCGGATGTTAGTAGAGGCAGATCTTTAAGATGTTGCACTTTCGTAAAATCTTGATGTGTTGTTGATCTTAGAGATTTGTACCATGGGAAATGGTTGAATGTACGTTGAATGACTTGTTCTAATTCATGATTGATATGCATCATTGATCCTCCGTAAGTCTGGATACTTACCCTATGTGTATTTATCGTTGTAGGTTCTTCTATTGATAAATAAAGATAATTGGAAGCAGCACCTAAGAAGGCTCTAATCCATAAATTATTAGTAATCGTCCAAATGTACTGAAGAGGAGAAGTTATGTATGAACCGATATAAGAAATATGTCTCTAGTAAGCTCATTAAGACGAAAGTCTTATTGCAAAACCACAGCTTAAATCAATATGTACCCCGAACAGAAAGCTTAACCAGCCATAGGCTATTGCATATGTTGAACCGATACAAAATGGTATATATCAAGCCAGTAAATGGCTCACTTGGCATAGGGGTGATCAAAGTTGAGCAGATCGGTTCGCATTATCATTATCGAGAGGCTATTCAGACATATACCTTCAGAACGTTCCATCAAATGTACGATTCCATTCAACGTCGTATTGGAAGTAAGCCATATTTAGTGCAAAAGGGCATTATTATGTTGCGGCATAACAATCGCCCTTTCGATTTTCGAGTAATGGTACAACGTAACGGTGAGGGAACGTGGGATTGCACAGGTGTAGCTGCCAGACTTGCGCATCCCAAGAGAGCTGTTACAAATGGAAGCCAAGGGGGTACCATTTATACAGCAGAAGAGATACTCCGTAAGGTGACGGACCAAGCGAAAGCGGAGGAAATGGTTAACCTGATGAGGCATATAGGATTATTGACAGCTAAACAATTCGGTTCTTCTTATCCAGCAATGAATGAGCTAGGGTTGGATGTAGCTGTTGATCGTAAGCATAGGTTATGGATTCTAGAGGTAAATACAAGGCCTGACCCTTGTCCCTTTACGAAGTTGCCAGATTCTACAATGATCAAGACGATAGTGGAATATGGAAAGGGTTATGGTAGGACGTATGACTTAAGGTGTACAAAGGCTCGAAAGGCAAAAGCTAATATGAAATAAATATTAGATATTTAAATTTCAGATTATTGCCCGGAAAATATAAAGGCGAATTATTGTATTGCATGTCGGTTCATAAGAGTTGAGTATTAACTGAAACCTCCCGTATCCTTTGAACGTATAGGTATGTATGTTTAAGAATGTCAGGAGGAAATGTAATGAAATGTCCGATCTGTGATGATGTTAGAATGAGAGAAGTAGACAAGAATGGTGTTCATATTGACGTTTGTCCTGAATGTAAAGGGGTATGGCTTGATCGAGGAGAATTAGACAAGTTAATGACGGGTGTAAGAGAAGTGCGCAAAGAGTATGATGAATGGTATCGTGAAGATGATAACAAAAGACAAAATGATAAATACTCGTCAGATTACAACAATAAATATAAAAAGAAAAACTCAGTTCTAGACATATTTGGTGATTTATTCTAAGAAAATAAAAATAAGTAAAATGAGACCTCCAATTCTTCTGATTGGAGGTTTTTCTTCGCGAAATGGTGAAATTGACCCTTAATACGCAATTCCTTATATAATCAGGTCCCATCTTTTAACAAGGACGGCATTGCCGGTTGTAATTGTTAACGAAGCTAAGACATGGAAACATTCGACCTCACACAAGACTAGGTTATCGTGGTATAATAAGATTATCAGTCAATTGGATCATCGACTGATTCCGAAGAAAGGTTGATGATATTGAAATGCAAGAATTTGAAGATTGGAACCAGAAAGTAAAGAAAACTTTCAATGCAACTAGTAATGAAGCCGTGTTAACTATTACCGAAGCAGGGAATTGGTTAGGGCTTACGAAGGATCAGATGAAAGTATATGTTGAAAAGAACAAGTTGAATAAAATTCCAATTATGAGAAGTACGCATAGATATCTTTTACTGAAAAGTGAAATTGAGCAAATTATAAAGAAAGCCTAATTATCGGGTAAATAGAGAATTAGCTAAGACACGCATATATGAATAAGGTGTCTTTTTTAATTTATACAGATTTGGATACCTTCTTTACCGGAGGGTATCCATTTTTTATTAGTGGTGACCAACTTTTATCAATGGATAGGTTATAAATAAATTATTTCATAATTAGGTAACTTTTAGCTAAGCAATAGCGTCAATAATGTATGAAAAGGAAATGTTGGAAGACCAGTATGAAAAGGGAGGGTAATTAATGAAAAAGACCATATACACTTTTATGGCATGTATTCTTATCATATCTTTAGCGTTTCAAACGCAAGTGCAAGCTGCTGGATCTATAGGTATTTATATTAACGGAAATAAGTTGTCAACGGATCAGGCACCAGTTGTAGTCTCAGGTCGAGCACTATTACCTTTACGTGCTATCTTTGAAGCTCTAAATGCACAAGTAAATTGGAATCAGAATACGAAGATCGTAACAGCAACAAAGGATGACAAAACGATTGTTCTAAAGCTGGGAGCAAAGACAGCAACAATTAATAATAGTACGGTAGCGTTGGATGTTCCTGTTCAAAGTATAAAAGGTAGAACATTAGTTCCAGTTCGCTTCGTTAGTGAGGCGCTTGGAGAAAAGGTGGATTGGAATTCATCAACTCAAAGAGTGACAATAACAACGGAAACAAAGGTTAATCCAGTATCGTATGTTAAT
Organism: Paenibacillus sp. Y568; assembly: GCF_059445545.1. NCBI lineage: Bacteria > Bacillati > Bacillota > Bacilli > Caryophanales > Paenibacillaceae > Paenibacillus > Paenibacillus sp. Y568. Next base: position 54,119 of record NZ_JCAIUM010000024.1, on the reverse strand, counting down.
GCAAAGGTCATTGGTCAAGTTGGAGATGGACGTGATTTACAAGTTAGTTTTCCTAAAGCTTCCGTGGAGTCTGGAGTGAACCAGTATCGTATTCTGGTCGTAAAGGCTGCCCAAACTTCATCCTTTAATCTAGCAGTTGCCTTAACAAACAATAACTATACGCCAGTTCCGGTTCAAGGGTATGATGTTAACGTTACGTTATCCTCTCAGGCTAAGGATGTGAATGGAGATTTAATTCAGGCAAATCAACCCTACGTTATATATGTACTTACGGTAGCTAAGGGGGAAATCCCAAGTGTTCTTTCTAATGGTTCATCGTCTGTAATGATATCTTCGCTTACGCCTTTAGCGGCTATAACTAGTTTAACTGTAAGTGATGTAAGCGACTATAATGATGGTCGAGATCTATTAGTTGGATTTAAACGCGTAAGTGATGAATCGAATATTGATCATTACCGTGTGATGGTTGTGAGATCAGAAAATGCAGGTAGTTTCAATCTAGCAACAGCAAATGGGGTATCAAGCTCAAATTACACTTATATAGCGAAAACAGGTTCAAATATAAGCCAAGTGCTGTCTTCCAGTGCAAAGGATGTTAATGGAGCAACGATTAAGAAAGAAGTAAACTATCGGATATTCGTATTGTCTGTAGGTAAAGGAAGTTACGTGGGAAATAATGCGTTGTCTGCTTATTCATCAGCCATTACGTTAACTAACAATTATAACGTTAATGTGGTGACTAATCTCACTGTAAGTGATGTTAGCGACTATAACGATGGTCGAGATTTATTAGTTGGATTTAAACGTGTAAGTGATGAGTCCAACATTGGACATTATCGTGTGATGGTTGTGAAATCCGAAAATGCAGGTAATTTTAATCTAAAAGCAGCAAACGGAGTATCAAGCTCAAATTACACTTATGTAGCTAAAACAGGCGCGAATATAAGCCAAGTGCTGTCATCTAATGCGAAAGACGTTAATGGAGCTACGATTAAGAAAAATGTAAACTATCGGATATTCGTCTTATCTATTGGTAAGGGAAGTTACGAGGGAAGTAATGCATTGTCTGCTTATTCGTCACCGATTACGTTAACAAGTAATTATAAGGTTAGTGCAGTAACTAATCTAAATGTAAGTGATGTAAGTGACTATAATGATGGTCGGGATCTACGGGTGTCGTTCAATCGAATAGATGATGAAACCACGGTCAGTCAGTATCGAGTTATGGTTGTAAAAGCGGATAACTCAAGTAAATTCAATCTGGATATGGCCAATGCATTATCTAGTTCGAATTATACCGTTGTAAGTAAAACAGGGGCGAATATAAGCCAAACACTTTCCAATACTTCAAGAGATGTAGACGGAGCGACAATTAAGAAGGATGTAAACTATCGGATATTCGTCTTGTCTGTAGGTAAAGGAAGTTACGAAGGGATTAATGCATTATCTTCCAACTCACAAGCAATCACGTTAATGAATAATTATAGCGTTAGTGCAGTGACCAATGTAACTGTAAGTGATGTAAGTGACTATAACGATGGTCGGGATCTACGGGTGTCGTTCAATCAAATAGATGATGAAACCACGGTCAGTCAGTATCGAGTTATGGTTGTAAAAGCGGATAACTCAAGTAAATTCAATCTAGATATGGCCAATGCATTGTCTAGTTCGAATTATACAGTTGTAAGTAAAACAGGGGCGAATATAAGCCAAACACTTTCCTCTACTTCAAGAGATGTAGACGGAGCGACAATTAAGAGGGATGTAAACTATCGGATATTTGTCTTAACTGTAGGTAAGGGGATTGCCGAGGGAAGTAATGGTTTGTCTTCTTATTCTTCGCCGATTACTCTAACCAATAATTATCATGTTAGTGCGGTAACCAATATAACCGTAAGTGATGTAAGTGACTTTAATGACCGTCGGGATTTATTTGTGTCGTTCAATCGAGTAGATGATGAAACTACGGTTAGTGAGTACCGAATTATGGCTGTAAAATCGGTTAATGCAGATAAATTCAATCTGGATATGGCCAATGCATTGTCTAGTTCGAAGTATACAGTTGTAAGTAAAACGGGAGCGAATATAAGTGAAACAATCTCCTCAACTTCCAGAGATGTAGATGGAGAAACGATTAAGAAAGGTGTGAACTATCGGATATTTGTCTTAACGGTAGGCAAGGGGATTTCTGGTGAAAGTAATGGGTTATCTTCTTCGTCAGATTTTGCAATTTCAAGTATTGAGCCTGTACCAGGTGTGACAAACTTATCTGTGACGCTATTAGGTAAAACAGGAGATTCCAGTGATATTCAAGTTGGATTTAATGAGTCTCCTAATGAGAGTGAGATTTCAGAATATAGAATTATGATTGTACGGTCTAGTGGCTCTAAGAAATTTGATATAAGTAAGGCGAGTAGTGTTATTGCAGACAACTATATACCTGTAGCTAAGCAGGGAGGGAATGTTACGTTGGCTTTACCTTCTGCAGCTAAAGACGTTGATGGAGCAACTATTAAGCAAGGATATGGATATAGAGTTTTCGTTCTTACTGTAGTAAATGGCGCAGCCTATTCCAATTCGTTATCAGACCCTTCAGATATTGTTGAGGTAATTGTTAAGTGAGATTAGACTAGTACTATAAAATATAAGTGTAGCTTAGAAGCATCAAAACAAGACTTGAGATGTCATCTCAAGTCTTGTTTGTGTTTACTCAACATAGGAGCCGTAGGTTATGAATTGTAGTCTTGATAGGGTCGAGTATCGGTGATAGGGAATTCAACAATGAAGGCAGAGCCTTTACCTTGTTGGCTCTGGACGTGAATACTTCCGCCATGGGCTTCAACAATAGATTTGGTAATGGATAACCCCAATCCAGTTCCACCGTATTTACGATTACGGGATGAATCGCTACGGTAAAATCGTTCGAATACATGTGTAAGATGCTCTTCATGGATACCAATACCGTTATCTCGTACGGATAGTTCAGCCTTATTATCTAATGTATAAAGGGATATTGTAATTTCCCCAGTTCTGGGATCCGTGTGCTGGACGGCATTCTGAAATAAATTTAGAACGACTTGCTTCACTTTATCAGAATCGAAGGTTCCCTTAATGCCATAAGTCAGATCTAAACGAATGCTACGTTCACTTGCGAGTATCTCAAGTTGAGGTTTCATATCACGTATTAATTTATCTAAATTGACTTCTATTAAATGAAGTTGAGGGGAACGATCCATCTTGGCTAGTAGTAATAAGTCCTCCACTAACTTATTTACCCTTTGGGACTCTCCATGCATACTATTTAATGCGCTTTTGAGTTGTTGAGGGTTATCGGCTGCTCCGCGAAGTAGAACTTCTAGGAACCCATGAATGGATGTCAAAGGTGTTCTCAGCTCATGAGAAGCATCGGCAATGAAGCGACGCATATGTTCACGGGCTTCCTTTTCAGCATTAAATGATACTTCCAGTCGTTCAAGCATTCCGTTAAAGGACACCGACAGACGATCGATTTCTTCCTGACCCTGAACAGGGAATCTTTCCGCCAGATTTCCGACATCTGTATGTTCAACAGATTTAACCATATTAGATAAAGGGACCAATGTTCGCAGTAGTATGGGTAAATATAGAGCCGCTCCACCTACTAATGCAATGGCGGATAAACTAATAAATATGAGTAACTGCTGTATGACCTGATCTTGCAGATGTGATGTCTTCGTACCCATTTGAATGATTCGATCCGAACGGTTTGGAGATCCCAAGGCTTTGAATACAACTAATTGTTCAACACCGTTACTATCTTTCAGAATCTTGTACGGCACTTCTTTATGAAGGTTAGCTTTCTCTAATATCTCGTTATATTCGTCAACGGTGAGCATAGGAGAGACATTTCCATTGTTACCTGTGATGTCGATGAAGTTACCATTATAATCTACTATAGCTAATGAGGAGTCTGGAATGAACAGAAAGGCATCCCCTCCAGGTCGAGTAGAAGGTTTCTCAGGTAATTTGTCAAACATGGATCTCATAAACCATTCCTTTGGCATAGATAACATTTGGGCTTCCATAGTCTCTGCTTGTTTCCGATAGAGGAAATCCTTCATGACGACATACTGTAACAGTCCAACCAATAGAAGGAGCACGGCCATAATTAATAATGAACGGGTGAGAAGCTGGAATCTTAGTGAACGAGGAGCGAATATCCGTCTTAATCTTGTAATCCAGGTCCTATTCATGGCAAATCAATCCGATACCCGGCACCTCTAAGGGTCCGAATAAGTCGATGTTCTTTATCATTTAACTTCTCTCGAATAGAACGAATATAGACTTCAACAATATTCTCTTCGCCTCCAAAATCGTAGCTCCATACCTTATCTAATATTTTACTTTTGCTGAGGACAATACCATGATTGAAAACCATGAATTTAAGAAGCTCGTATTCCGTAGGAGAAAGCTCTAATACTTTCTGTTGATACGTAATTTCTTTTCTTAGATCGTCAATCTGGAAGGGCCCATAAATAACCTCGCCTAATAAGCTGGGAAATTGATTTCGTAGTCGAGCTTGAATTCTCGCTAATAATTCAGCGAAGCTGAATGGTTTCACCATGTAATCATCTGCTCCGAGGGTTAATCCCTTGACTCGATCGTCTACCTCGTCTTTCGCTGTCAGCATAATAATCGCTACATTAAAACCACTCTTTTTAATCATACGGCATGCTTCAAACCCGTCAACACCAGGCATCATTACATCAAGAATGACAACATGCGGCTGAAACTCTTGTGCTAACGTGACAGCACTCATCCCATCGGGGGCCGTTCTTATTTCAAATCCTTCATTCGTTAGGCCAATCTCCAAGAACTGCAATATATGTGGTTCATCATCGACCAACATGATTCGTATTCCTTTAACTGAATTCATCTTGTCACCGTCCCTAGGGGAATTCCTTTTTTTCGTCATGAATCACTAATTTTGAACTTTTACTGAGTATATACTGAACAAGAACTTAATCATAGTATGTACGACTTTTTTCAGCTAACGTTCAGCCATCCCTCATCGAGTATTCAGCAACAATACATACAATATGCGTATATAAGTTCCGTATAATATTAAATTCCTTCAAGTAATAATAACAAATTGTTGTATAAATTGACGCTATAGAAAAGGAGGATATTCAAATGGTTTCTACCCTACGATATTCGGTTGTCATACTCATGTACAACGAAGAAGAAGTCATTCAAGAAACCTACAGACGACTAAAGAGGGTTATGAGTGTAGCGGGAGAGTCATATGAGTTAATCTTTGTTAATGATGGTAGTCAAGATCGTTGTGCTCACATAATTAAAGAATACAGCGCCTGGGATGAAACGGTTAGGCTCATCGATTTCTCACGTCATTTCGGTCACCAGATTGCGATGACAGCGGGTATGGATTATGCGTCAGGGGACGCCATTATTCTTATTGATGCAGATCTTCAGGATCCTCCGGAATTGATCATACAGATGATCACAAAGTGGAAGGAAGGTACGGATGTTGTAAATGCACAGCGTATCAAGCGGAGGGGACCATTTGGGTTCACAAAGTGGGTATCATCAGCCTTTTACCGGATATTTCATGCATCAATGGAGTTCAGCTTCCCCATCGACACAGGTGATTTTCTATTACTAGATCGAAGGGTTTGCGATGAAATACAATGCTTTCCCGAGAAGAGTCGTCATGTCCGAGGGTTAGTGAGCTGGATCGGATTCAAGCAAGTAACGATTGAATACGAAGGGGATGTACGACTTGCGAGCAAGACAAAATACTCTTTTAAAAAAATAGGTAACCTTTGTATTGACAGGGTAACTTCTTTTTCCATTAGACCGTTAAGGCATGCGAGATATATGGGGCTGCTCTTGTCTGGTGGTGGCTTTCTTAATCTACTATATGTATTGTATTTAGTCATATTTGCGAATGCGACGCTCATAGGATGGTCTGCTCTGATTAGTATTCTGTTGATATTTAATGGGTTCGTACTCATCATGCTTGGTATTCTAGGGGAGTACTTAAGTCGAATTTATGAGGAGGCTAGAGGTCGCCCGCTATACATTGTACGTGAGAGTTATGGGTTTGAGGATAGATAGGAAGACATACCTACTCTAATGTCAAAATGCAACAAAATATATCTGAAAACTCATGACATAAGTCATGAGTCTTTGTGTTATTGAAATAATGAAAAGGTTTGTTATAATCTTGTATGTATACATAAGGAAACGTTTACATTTTATTCTAAAACGCTTTCTCACTAGCAGAATTCATCAAGAGTACGAATAGTTTGGCAAGTAAGACAATGCTTAATCAACCGTCATGTATAAACTATTTGGAGGGGGTAGCACATGTTTAAAAAGATGGTGAACTTGTGTTTGATCGCAGTTCTGACTATTCCGATGATGGGTACTAGCTCTATGTATGCTGACAGTTCTAAGAAGGGACCGTCTCCGGACATCTCGAAGAACGTCCAAGCTTATGATTGGGGAAGAGCTAAGGTCGTAGGTGGGAGGATTCATCCCGGGAATTGTCTATAATCAGAAGGAAAGGGACCTTGTATACGCTCGTACTGATATGGGTGGCGCCTATCGTTGGGATCCGAATACGAATTCATGGACCCAACTGATGGATTTTGTGAGTTTTGATGAATGGAACATGCTAGGTGTTGAGAGTCTAGCAACAGATCCTGTTGAACCGAATCGATTGTACATTGCCTCTGGAACATATACGAATGATTGGACGACGATGAATGGTGTTCTATTACGTTCGAAAGATAAGGGGAATACCTTTGAAAGAACAGAGTTACCTTTTAAACTAGGGGGTGATATGCCAGGTCGTTCTATGGGTGAACGTCTTGCTATTGATCCGAACAATAATAAAATTCTCTACCTGGGTGCACAAGTCTCTCTGAAAGTGAATAACGGAAAATTCAATGGAAAACTCACACTTGAGGAAGGTGAAAATACGATAATCATTGAAGCCACGGATATTGCAGGTAATAAAGCATCTAAGACACTTATAGTAGAGTACAAAGGGAAAAACAAAAAGTAATAAATGAGACGGATTAGTACTGGAAAGTGAAGTATCCTATATGGAAGTCTTCTAAGAGAAGTAGATAGACAGGAGTAGCAAATAGTCAGGTCAAGTGTTCCTTGACCTGACTATCTGCTGTGTTTTTTTAGAATGAGATAAATGGTTCTCAGAAGTTTACCTTGCGGTTGAAGGTATTAAAGGGATCTTTAGCTTAACTTTCCGTTCGATCTCACTAATTTGTTGTTCTAATGAGTACGTTTTTTGTTTATAGTCTATAACTTTTTTGATATGTGTAACTAAGGCTTCAAGAGACTTCAGGGTAGAACTGACATGGCCATTTTTAATGGATTGTTTAAAGATAGATGTCTCAGCAGTAAATTTTTTCTGTGTAGTACTGGTATTACTTTTGGTTGTTTGAATCTGTTTCTTTAGAGTAGAGATAGGGTCAAGCATCGCACGAAGTGTTTTTTTAGTTCTCGCCGCATCGTTCTTTGCTGTTGTATGGATGCTCACTTTATTTCGAATATCCGTACGTGCAAGTTGGACTGCAATCTTCATGTTTTCTGTCTGTGTCTGGAGAAGGTTGTAGTACGTTTTGTTAGATAGTTTCTTGGCGGCAGCCTTCTGTTGATTAAGTGACTCATACATATTAAATAGCGGTTCATATCGATTCCTAGCTTCGGTAAGTTGTGTTTGTAATGTTGCGAGTTTCTCCGAATCAACGAATTGGATTTGTTGCTTTATTGCGACTAGTCCTCCCTCATTTGTCGCATGGAGGTCTTTGATCTTCGTGTCCCAGTCTTGACTCTGTTGTTGCAGATTCAGAATGTCGGCATAACGATTGTTCATCAGGTTGGCTGATGTAGCATTAGTAGATGCCACCATTGTATCAAAGGAGCCCTTTGCTGTAGCTGATAATTCAAAAGATGCAGCTAATGCGGAGATGGGAAACGACATAACAAGTATTAGGGTGAGCATAAGACTGAGAAATAATATGGGTATTCTCTTCATCATATATAACCTCCTAAATAATTGGACACAAAAAAACCTGCAAGAAAGGCGTCATAAGCCTTGTCTCACAGGTGCTTCCTGTATCTATACCGAAATGAGAAACTATCAATTTCCATAAATATACATCATTATATATTAGGAGTCAATGTTAGCTTTCAGCTTACGTTCAGCTGTGCTTTAGTTTTATTTCAGAAACTTTATATATAATGATAGCATCTAGTATTTTTCTTAGTATTTGCTTATCTTGTTAGGGTGGGAAGAAATTTATTATTATTTTCTTTACAATAACTAATTTTTTACAAGAAATTGTCATAAAAAGTGGTATAATATTTTATGAGTTGTTTAAATATTTGATGGTAGACATAATGGAGTGGGAGTGAAAGGTTTGCTGTTCAATACGTATGTTTTTATATTCGTTTTCTGGCCGATTTCGGTAGCCGTATATTTCTTACTTAATCGTCTTCGGTATGTCACTGCAGCAAAGTTATCTTTAGTGCTTGCTTCGCTTTTTTTCTACAGTTATTGGAATATTAAATATCTTCCTTTAATTCTTGCTTCGATCGTATTTAATTATAGTGTTGGTCGGTTACTTCAAGTAGCGGTACATGGTAAACTCGATGCAACTCTAGATCAAGACCAGAATATAGTTCATGGCCAACCGTCTAAGAGAAAAGGGTTGTTTGGATCTCCTAGAACACTATTAACCATAGGTCTTGTTGGGAATATCCTATTGCTAGGATACTATAAGTATACCGATTTCTTCTTGATTAATTTAACCAACATATCCGGTCATACATTCCCCTTACTTCAATTGATATTACCTTTAGGAATAAGCTTTTTTACCTTTACACAAATCGCTTATTTAGTGGATGCTTATCGTGGCAAGACTCGTGAGTATAACTTCATGAGTTATGTCTTATTCGTTACGTTCTATCCGCATCTTATCGCGGGGCCGATTCTTCATCATAGTGAGATGATGCCTCAATTTGATAGACTACGGAATAAGCATTGGAATTGGAATAATGCATCTAAGGGTGTTTATATTTTTTGTATAGGTTTATTCAAAAAAGTCGTTATTGCGGATACATTCGCAGGATTTGCAAATGATGGGTTCGCTTCAGCTCACCAATTTGTAGACACTTGGGTTGCAACGCTGTCTTATACATTACAATTGTATTTCGATTTCAGTGGATATACAGATATGGCGATTGGGGCGGCACTCTTGTTCAACATTGTATTGCCGCAGAACTTTAACTCGCCTTACAAGGCATTAAGTATTCAAGACTTCTGGCGCCGTTGGCATATGACGCTTAGTCGTTTCCTTCGTGATTATATATACATCCCTCTTGGTGGAAGCCGACGCGGTGAGTTGATTGCCATGCGCAATGTCATTATCACATTCGTCATAGGTGGGTTCTGGCATGGTGCAGGTTGGACCTTCTTAATGTGGGGATTCCTACATGGAGCGGGACAAGCTGTTCATCGCATGTGGATGAAGATTGGTAAACCTCTTCCCAAATGGTTCGCTTGGTTTATAACGTTCTTATTTATTAATATAGCTTGGGTATTCTTCCGTGCGGATACAGTGCCTCAAGCTTTACGTCTTCTAAAAGGTATGATAGGACTTAATGGGATGGATATGAGTTCCCTTAAGACGCTTGCCCCAGCGGGTATATTTATTCTTATTTTCTTAACCATCGTATTGTTTGCATCCAATTCTTCTGAGAGAATTGAATCTTTCCGTCCAACATGGAAGAAAGCTATATTTATGGCCGTTATCTTTATTATTTCATTACTTTATTTCAACCGTATTACAGAATTTCTGTATTTTAATTTCTAGCTGGAAGGGAGAAAGACGTTTTGCAACATTTAACACCGGAACCAGTGCCAGACTCTTCAAAGAGTCAGAACCATGGGCGATCGGGTAAAGGTCGTCGGAAGCGTGTTACTGCCAAACAGAGTAGAAGAATGCTTATTCAGTTTGCTGCTTCTGCCATTATCATGGCATCTATCGTTATTATGCTTACTGTAGTCCTTGACCCACTGCAGTTTTACCACAAATCCTTTTACCCGGCTATTTATTCAAATGAACAGCGATATCAGAATCCAGGATTAGCTAGGAATTATGATTATGACACGATCATTATTGGAACTTCGATGACGGAGAACTTTCTTCCTTCGGAGGTGGATAAAGATTTAGGTGGTAAGACGCTAAAATTGTCTGTTCGGGGGTCAACGGCCGATGAACATAATGCCATTGCTAGTATTGCACTAGAAACAGGTAAGGTAAAGAAGGTGCTATGGGGTCTTGATTATTTCTCTCTCAAAATGGGGAGTAAAGAAGAAATCGATAATCCACAGTATCTTTATGACGATAAATGGTGGAATGATTATAAGTATTGGTTTAATTATTCTATCTATCAGGATCTATATAAAGAAGCTGTATTAAGACCTCTAAATGGGTTAGAACCAAGACAATTAGAATACTTATATAACTGGAATAGAGAGGTTACTTTCGGAGCGAAGAAGGTAGCAGGTGTTTATAAATCGTCTCGTGCAGGGGAAGCCTACTTTGGTTTAAATGAGGAACCTATTGAGACGATTAAAGAAGCTTTTAATAAATATATTTTAGAACTTGTGGAGAAGCATCCGGATGTTGAATTTGATTTCTATTATCCTCCATACAGTGTCTTGAGACAAAAGGTATGGGAGGATACGAATAATGCTCGTTATATCAATCAACTTGAGATGAAAGAGTGGATGTTTGAGCAGTTTGATAAACTACCTAACGTGAATATATATGACTTCCAAGTGGAGTCCGCATGGACGTATAATCTCGATTTATACAAAGATCTGTCGCACCATAATCAAGATGTGAATAGCTGGATTGCCGATGCGATTGGGAAAGAAGATCCCAAATATAAAGTAACGAAAGACAATGTTAAGCAATTCACGCTTGATATGGAGGAACAACTTAAGAATATTATGGTCACTAGCGAATATAAGGTGGTCAATGCAGAGGTTTCGTTAAAAGAAGGAAATGCAACCACACCTCTGTCATTTACAGCTGTAAACACAGCGGGTAAAGAAGAAGATATCTTCGTTCCTGTAAAAGAGCTGACATCTATGCTAGGTGCAGAGATGGAATGGGATCAGGTGGCGAAGTCAATGACGTTCAAACGTAGGGATCAACAGGTAGTATTGCATGTTGGAAGCACAACTGCTGAGACCTCAAGTGGTTCCAAGGATATTACTTATAAACCACAAATCATTGATGGGACCACGATGGTTCCTCTTGGTTCTGTATCGGCACTATTTGGTTTGAAGTCGACGATCGAGCAACCGGAAGATGGGATTATTCGAATGATGTTAACTTCGTTGGAGTAGAAAACTAGTCTAACAGTGAAGTAGTAAATGGGAGAGTATGTACAAATTAATGATATAACCCAAAGACCCTAGCATTCGTGCTGGGGTTTTTGAGTTTAAAAACGAAGAATTAAATGGTCCAAGGAAGGTGATCTTCTTCACGCCTTTAACACGTTGCTTCATGTTAGTATTTACATTAATTTAGATAGATAACTTCTAGGGGTTCGGATTAAATTTATGAGAGCAGGGGTGAGTTAGACTTATGGGTAAAACAACTGGGTTTATGGAGTACCCGCGTGAAATTCCAGGAGAGGTGAATCCGCTCGATCGTATTAAGCATTGGGAAGAGTTTGTGATTCCTATGGATGAGGAGAGACTTCAGCAACAAGGTGCTAGATGTATGGATTGCGGTACACCTTTTTGCCATGTAGGACGATTACTATCAGGTATGGCTTCAGGTTGTCCAGTTAATAATCTCATTCCAGAATGGAACGATCAGATATATCGTGGTCAATGGCGGGAAGCATTACATCGATTGCATAAGACAAATAATTTCCCGGAATTCACGGGTCGTGTCTGTCCTGCTCCATGTGAAGGATCTTGTACGGTAGGACTTGCAGATTCGCCTGTTACTATTAGGAATATCGAAAAAGCGATTGTCGACCGTGGATTTGCTGAAGGGTGGATCGTACCCGAACCTCCTAAGACTCGTACCGGCAGAAGGATAGCGGTTGTTGGCTCTGGTCCTGCAGGACTTGCATGTGCTGCGCAATTAAATAAAGCCGGACATGAAGTGACGGTATATGAGAGAGCCAATCGCATCGGTGGGCTGTTGATGTACGGAATTCCGAATATGAAGTTAGACAAAAAAACAGTGCAGAGACGTATTGATTTACTCATGGCTGAGGGTGTCACGTTCGTAACGAATACGGAGATAGGTAAAGATATCTCATCTATCGAATTGAAGGAAACATTCGATGCTATCGTTCTATGTGGAGGGGCAACCCAAGCTAGGGATTTATTCGTTGAGGGTCGAGAACTCGGTGGTATTTGTCAAGCGATGGATTTCTTGACACGGAATACGAAGAGTCTACTTGATTCGGATCTAATGGATGGAGAGTATTTGTCTGCTAAAGGCAAGGATGTAGTCGTCATCGGAGGTGGTGATACGGGAACAGACTGTGTAGCGACTGCTATCCGACACGGCTGTCGTAGCGTGAAGCAATTAGAGATTATGCCTCAGTCACCAGTAGAACGTCTACCGAGCAACCCATGGCCAGAATGGCCTAAGGTGCTTAAGGTGGATTATGGACAACAAGAAGCTTCCATCCTGTATGCACGAGATCCACGTCGTTACTTAGTCTCTACCAAGCGATTCGTTGGTGATGAACATGGGGATGTTAAAGAGTTGCACACCGTACAAATGCAGTGGGTCATGGATGACCTGGGACGTTATTCCCCCGTCGAAGTTCCGGGTAGTGAGCAGATCATTCCCGCCCAAATGGTGTTACTTGCTATGGGTTTTACAGGTCCTGATGCAAACTTACTAGAACAGATGGGCATTGCTCGTGATGAACGTTCCAATGTATTTGCTGAATTTGGGAAGCAGGTCACGAATGTGGAAGGTGTCTTCACAGCAGGTGATATGCGTCGAGGTCAGAGTCTTGTCGTCTGGGCAATTAATGAAGGACGCCAAGCTGCCCGCGAGGTCGATCGTTATCTCATGGGTAGTAGTCATTTGCCATAAATAGATGAGATGAACATGATCATCTTATATGAACAGTACAACATCCCATTATCGAGTGAATATGGATAATGGGATGTTGTTTGTTGTTTAGAGTACACATTTTAAATTTGACGCATTAAATAGGCTGATGTAACAAACAAATGTTGACAACTGATGGTGAATATTAGGAAGATGTATCTATGGATGAAGCTTATGAAGATTCGAATAAAAGGTGGTTATGGACACAATGTTAGAAAACATTGATGGGTTTGTAATAGATTTAGATGGAACGGTGTATAAGGGGAAACAGGCAATCGATGGGGTAATGGATAGTATTGCCTATATCAAGTCTATCGGTAAACGCGTAGTGTTCTTGAGCAATCGAGGGAATATATCGAGAAAGATGTGTCATGATAAATTGCAAGGAATGGGTATTGATGTTCAGGAAGAAGAGATTCTATTAACTTCGACGGTAACGGCTACATATCTAAAGAACCATCATAAGGATTGTCAGGTATGGGTATTAGGTGAACAGGGATTGCGTGATGAGATTACGATTGCGGGTATTAAGTTAGCCGAGAAACCAGAAGAAGCTGATTGGTTAGTCATTACGCTGCATGAGACGCTTACCTATAAGGAATTAAATGAAGCATTTAGAGCTGTTCGACATGGAGCTCGGATGATTGCTACGAATGCGGATAAGACATTTCCAGGTGACGAGGGAGACTCCATTGATGTTGCAGGTATGATTGGTGCGATTGAGTCTTCGACCGATCAGAAGGTAGAAGTGGTTATTGGTAAGCCTTCCAGCTTAATGGCTGAAGCAGCTTTGGAAGTGATAGGTTTACCTGCTGAGCGTTGTATGGTCATAGGCGATAGTCTTGTATCTGATATTACACTTGGTAAGAATGCTGGGATGGTAACTACGCTTGTATTGACGGGATCTGTTAGTAGAGAATTAGCAGAAGTAAGTGATGTGCAACCGGATTACATCTGGGATTCCCTTGCAGATTTGAAAAGCATTTTGAAATCCCAATAAGAAGCTAATCTTTTAAATCGTATTTACAGAAGATCATAGGTCGAGGTGGAAGTGGCGAAGGAAACCCCACAATAAATAGAAAAGAGATGATCTTATGACAGATATCATGAGTCGAATTAAACGTGCAGCTCCTGAACTAGATGAGAGTGCTCTAAGAGCGATTGAAATGGATCTAATGATTGAGAATGGAGCAGTTCAGCATGTCGCATCCTATTTGGTTGAGAAATCATACTCTAAAGTTATCATCGTTGCAGATGCGATAACCTATGAGATCGCAGGAAGAACCCTTGAGGAATCCATAAGTCACGTGGGTATTGCTAATCAAGTCACGATTATCAAGCCTAATCATCAGGGGGATGTCATCGCAGATGAGGCTTCCATTATTCAGTTGGTGCTAGAGATTCAGAGACTCGCTCCTGATATTGTTGTGGCAGCAGGTTCGGGAACCATTCACGATATCACTCGATATACTGCGTATACTACAGGCATCTCTTTTATATCTGTACCAACAGCGCCTTCCGTGGATGGATTCAATTCCAAGGGGGCCCCTATTATTCTTCGTGGAGAGAAAACGACGATTCAGGCGATTGGTCCGGATGCTATTTTTGCAGATTTAGAAATTCTGTCACAAGCACCTAGATCGATGGTAGCCGCAGGATTTGGAGATATGATAGGTAAGTATACCTCGTTGTTCGATTGGAAGTTTGGAAGCCTTGTTGCAGGGGAACCTTACTCGGTAGCAGTGGCAGATATCACTAGGAATGCACTACAGTCTTGTGTAGATCAAGTCGATCTTATTGCACAGCGGGATGAAGCGGGCATACGCACCCTAATTAGTTCTTTAATTGAGTCAGGGCTTGCCATGTTGTTGTTCGGTCAGTCCCATTCCGCTTCGGGTGCAGAGCATCATCTGTCGCATTACTGGGAAATGGAATATATTCGTCTTGGCAAAAGACAACTGTTACATGGCGCCAAAGTAGGTGTGGCTTGTATACAAATCTCACAACTATATCATCAACTGGCCGAATCTTCATTCGCTAAGGAAATGACGGCATCTGATGATAATGCGATGCTAAAGGATCGAGCTTCAGCTATTCAAGCACATTGGGAGGAAATTCAACAGGAGATCACTACTATTCCAGATGCAGCTAGTCTAGCTAGCCTTTTAAACAAAGTAGGAGGACCAACGGAGCCGTCAGAACTTGGGATTGAGCAGGAACTTCTTGATCGTAGTCTTCATGAAGCTCATCATGTGCGTATGAATCGGTTTACATTGTTGAGAGCGCGAAATGAATTGTCCATATGAGTTACGGAATCCCATGAAAATGATAGTAAATATTTAAATAGTAAAATAACAGACATCTAAAGGCTTCATCATCTGTCACTTTTGGCGTTATTTTGCACCTGTTTTAAGTGCTATTTCGCATTATAAGAAAATAAAAAAGGCTACCATCATCCGAAATGATAGCGCATTATATTTACTTAATTCCGATACTTGTGAAAAATGATGCCCCTTCATTAACTGACAAAGATGTTGACCGGATGTTTGACCGATTTTATATGGCAGATCAATCCCGTTCGCGCCAAAGTACCGGGCTAGGCTTGTCGATTATAAAAAACTTTATGGAAAAAATGAGCGGGACGATTACGGGAAAGCTAAATGATGGGCAACTGTCCATCATTTGTGAATGGGAAACAGTGAAAAATAAATAAATATAGAATTTAGAATGGAGTAGTATATGTGTAAGAAACTAGGTATTGTTTTTCTAATGGCAATTATTTTATTGAACTTATGGAACCATCCTTTATCAGCTCAGGCTGCTGAATCGTTCGATACAGCAGATGTTGATGAATTTGTTACGAAGTATCTCGAACGAAACGGACTGCCCGGTACATCCATTGTAATTGTAAAAGAAGGCAATATACTGTACGAAAAAGGTTATGGCCACGATTCTGATGAGAAACCCTTAACAGAAAAGTCGCTCTTGAGAATAGGTTCTGTTTCCAAAACATTTACGTCATTTGCCGTTTTACAATTGGTTGATGAAGGAAAAATCCAATTGGATGACCCAGTAGTAAAATATCTACCAGAAGTTAAACTTGATGATTCTAGATGGAAATAAGTTACAATACGTCAACTATTGAGTCACACATCAGGGATTCCGAATCCAACCATTGTAGCTCCAGCGAATAACTTAAAATCGGGTGTGGAGCGTTTACATGACTTGAAACTTCAATCGCAACCTGGAGAGAAATATGCCTATAGCAATCCGAGTTACTGGATTTCAGCTTTTTTAGTAGAAAAAGTGAGTGGCATCGAGTTTTCTGATTATCTTAAGCAAAAAGTATTCTCTCCACTAGGGATGAATGACTCGCTCACGGCTGTGAACTCCGGAGATCCTGTACAAGGGCTACCAAAAGGATATGTAACGGCATATGGAACTGCAATACCATGGACAGGGCTTGAAAATATGTTTATGGGGTCAGGAGGAGTCATATCAACAGCATCAGATATGGGGAAATGGCTTTCTATGCACACGAACGAGGGGAAAAATGAATTAGGAGAACAATTATTATCAAAAGAATTATTGGAAGAATCTTATTCACCGCAACCCGGAAGTGAAAAATACGGACTTGGCTGGTCATTAAGTTCTCTAAACGTAAAACCTGCTCGCATTTCACATAGTGGTACGTTAACTACTTATCAAACTCAACAAGACATCGTTCCAAGTAGTGGGTATGCAGTAGCTGTATTACTCAATAGCTATACCACTACTTTAGAACATGCATATGAGATTAGTTCAGGGATTATTCAATTGACTGAGGGACACGAACCCAAAATGAAAGCCCCTGTACCTACAATAATTGATTTATCACTTGGTATCATTACATTGATATACCTGGTTTTAGGAATCAGAGGAATGATCCGAAGTGAAAAATGGTCGAATAAACGAAAACAACATCCTGTTTGGAGATTTTATCTGCGGTTAATCCCGCAATTGGTGCCAGTCACGGGTATCGGATGGATATTCTTTATTGTTCCGACACTACAGGATAATAGTTCTACAACGATAGATGCTTTTGGTATTTGGCCAGCAGCGATGATCTTATCGGCAATTGTTTTCATCATTGGATTGGTTGTTACAACTATGAGAGTCTATTATCGAATAAGGTTAAGCAGAAATTAGGGATTGTGAAGAATTACACTTAAAGTAACGGGGCGTCAAAAGCCATTTATCAAGTATCAGTAGGCCAAATAGCCCCCACCTAGCGGCGGGAGCCACGGATGTGCAGGACTTTTCCGTTGGCGATGAGGTGTTCGGCATGGTTCGCTTTCCTAGCTTTGGGGAGAGCGCTGCTTATGCCGAGTACGTCGCCGCGCCGGCGTCGGACCTTGCACTCAAGCCAGCTGGCATCGATCACGTGTACGCTGCAGGGGCGCCGATGGCAGTTCTCACCGCGTGGCAGTTCCTGATCGAGCTGGGGCACAATGAACCGAACCCGCTTCAACCGGAGAAGCATCGCCCGTTGCCGCTGGGCGGCAAGAAGGTGCTAGTGAATGGTGCCGCGGGGGGCGTAGGACATTTCGCGGTGCAGCTTGCTAAATGGAAGGGTGCGCACGTTATCGCGGTAGCATCGGGCAAACATGAGTCGTTCCTGCGCGAGCTTGGTGCCGACGAATTCATCGACTACACCAAGAGCCCTCCCGAGGACATCGCACATGACCTTGATCTCGTCCTCGATTCTCTCGGTGGTCCCACCACTGGTCGTTTCTTGCGTACGCTCAAGCGTGGCGGTGCTTTGTTCCCGGTGTTCTTAGGATTCTCCGACGCTGAGGAAGCTGCGAAGCTGGGAGTCACGGTCTCGATGACCCAAGTGCGCTCGAACGGCCCGCAGCTGACTGAAGTCGGACGCTTGCTCGATACTGGAACGATTCGCGTCGCCATCGACAGCACGTTTCCACTTGCCGATGCTCGCAAGGCGCACGAACGAGCCGCCCATGGTCACATCCAAGGCAAGATCGTGCTCACGGTCGAGTGAGGATGACAGCTCGGATGATCATCGCACTCTTCTTAGAACGTCGCAGTTTAACAAAGTGGGGAAACAGAATCAAAATCGACACTCTAAAATACGATGCCTCAAACGAACGCTCGTTCATGGAGTGAAAGAGGGAGGGTAGACTGGAGAAGTCCCCCAGTCTCTTACAGAATAACACTGATGGTCTCCCTTGATTCGGCGTTTGTGATCCAAACGCGGGCAGGCAGTCCTTTGTGCTTCTACATATTTGGGATATCATGCGGACATGCATAGCCACGATTCGTGATTAAAACCTACTTTAATATTAATTCCAAGTAAACTATACTGTTATAATAGGGATTGATGAAGGGGAGGCTATATCGCCATGACACAACAGCGGATATCAGACTTTTGTATACGTAATGAAAGAGAGGCTGAAATAGCCTTACTGGCGGATCAACTAGCTATAAAGTTTGCAGAACGTGCATCGAAACATGATAGGGATGGTTCATTTCCCTTCGATAATTTTACGGATTTACGGGATTCGGGATTTTTGAAACTAGTCGTATCGAAGAAATATGGAGGGGAAGAAATATCTCTCTATGAAATGGTCATTGCACAGGAAAGAATCGCTCGTGGTGATGGTTCAACTGCTTTAGCAGTGGGTTGGCACATGCATATGATGTTAAGTCTACGATATACGAATCGTTGGCCTGAAGACTTATTCTCGCGGTTCAGCGAAGAAGTGGTTAAGGATGGAGCGATCATCAATCATTTTGCCAGCGAACAAGCAACCGGAAGTCCAACACGAGGCGGTAAGCCCCAGACGACAGCAGTTAAAGTAGATGGGGGTTGGTCCATTAGTGGACGCAAAACGTTCAGTTCGTTAAGCCCCATTGTAGAACACTTTACGATCTCAGCGGGGATTGAGGGTACAGACGAGGTAGGCGAGTTTTTCGTTCGAAAAGGCCCTGGATTGAGTATCGAAGAGACCTGGGATACTCTAGGTATGCGTGCTACAGGAAGCCATGATGTGATTCTACATCATGTATTTGTGCCTGACCATGAGGTGATTAGCCTTTCGCTTGTATCGAAGCAACAGCAAGTGACAGATGATGGGGGCGGATCGCTTCTTCATATTCCAGCATGTTATATCGGTATTGCCTATGCTGCCCGTAATTTCGCAGTAGAGTTCGCTAAGAATTATCAACCGAATAGTCTACCTGGACCTATTGCAGAGTTACCACGTATTCAGCAACAGATTGGGGAGATGGAGGCGGAGTTGATTACAGCACGTACCTTGCTATATTCCGTAGCCGATCGTTGGGATCGTGATCCTGCTGGAAGAGTTGCGCTGAAGCCAGACCTTGGACTCGCCAAATACATTGCAACCAATCACGCCATGCGTATTGTGGATAAAGCGATGCGTATCGTTGGGGCTACAAGTCTATCACGTAACCTACCCTTGGAGAGAATGTACCGTGATGTGCGTGCGGGTCTACATAACCCTCCGATGGACGATGTAGTTCTACAGATCCTCGCAAAGCGCGCAATTCATGAATAGAGAATGTTGTGAACATAGCGCTTGCTTGAATGAGGATGGACCCTTACAGGACTTTAGATAAAAAAGATTTCGTTCTTTCGTGGGTTGGACGCTCGAAGATTTCTTCGGGTGTACCCTCTTCCACGATAACACCTTCTTCCATGAATAACACACGATCTCCAACCTCGCGAGCGAACCCCATCTCATGGGTAACCACGACCATGGTCATTCCTTCTTTAGCTAAATCCTTCATGACCGATAGCACTTCTCCTACCATTTCTGGATCTAGAGCGGAAGTAGGTTCATCGAACAACATAATCTTAGGCTCCATAGCTAATGCTCGTGCAATTGCGACACGTTGGGCTTGGCCACCCGATAAGGAATTAGGGTATACGTTTGCTTTTTCTGATAGCCCTACTTTTGTGAGTAATTCAATCGCTTTGTTTCGTGCTTTCTCAATAGACCACTTACGGACTTGAATAGGTGAGATGGTGATGTTGTCTATGACTTTCATATGTGGGAACAGATTAAATTGTTGGAACACCATACCCACTTCGGTGCGGATCTCAGAAATCTTAGTATTGGGATCCATTAAGGACTGACCTTCGATAATAATGTCGCCACCTTGTGGTTGCTCTAACAGATTCAAACAACGAAGAAACGTTGATTTACCAGATCCGGAGGGTCCAATAATAACGACGACTTCTTGGTTGTGTACCTTCAGATTAACCTGTTTAAGAACGGTATGTGAACCGAAGGACTTATTTAAATCCGTAACGTGTATCATGGGATCCATACTCAGCTCAATCTCCCTTCTAGCACAGTTAATAGTTTACTTAACGAATATGTAAGGATGAAATAGATGAGTGAAGCTAAAAGGTAAGGTTCCCAGATCCGGGAGTATTGGCCGCTCATTCCGTTACTCCAATACATAATCTCTTGAGCGCCAATAATGGCTACCAATGAAGAGTCCTTAACTAGTACAATAAATTCGTTACCAAAAGCGGGAATCATTCGTTTAATGGCTTGTGGTAAAATGATGAATCGCATAGCTTGTCTGTGTGACATCCCAAGTGAATAGGCAGCTTCGGATTGGCCTGCACTTATGGATTGAATACCTGCTCTGAATATTTCGGCAGAATACGCTGCTGAGTTCAGTGAAAGTGCAAGAATGGCTGCCGTAATCGGTTCGGTACTTCCGAATATGAGAGGAACCAGGCCAAAGTGTACCATTAAGATTTGAACATACAGTGGCGTACCCCGAAAGAAATTAATGTAGGCACTCATAGGCCAGCGTAGTATCCATTTGGATGACATTTTGCCAAATCCAATGACCAGCCCGAGAACTGATCCAGCGATGATGGACAGAATGGAGATACCTATGGTTAACAAAGAGCCTTTTAAGACAATGGGGAGGTAATCGAGAATAATATCCAGTCTGAAATCCATAAGACTCTTCCTTTCCAAAATGTAAGCATGCGTAAGCAATAAACGTTACGCATGCTTATAGTTATTTACTGTAATTTTAATAAATTCGTTGTGTCAGGTGCTTCGCCGAACCATTTTGTATATAGTTCTGCATATTTCCCGTTCTCGATCACTTTTTTAATAGCAGGATCAACCTTAGCCTTCAGATCGCTACCTTTCGGAAAAATGATGCCATAATACTCGGAATCGAAGTTAACCGGATCTAAGATGCCTATTAATTTAGATTTTGGATTATTTTTCATGTATTCCCGAACAATCGCTACGTCTGCTACTACTGCATCTGCACCACCTTTTGAAAGGTCCATAAGTGCTAGGGTGTTGCTATCAAATCTTTTTAGATTTGAACTGGTTTGACCCATAATGCCAGACATAAGGGTATCCGCTGTTGTAGCGCCTTGAACAGCCACATTCAGATCTTTTAGATCAAGTGCAGTCTTAACAGGGCTATCTTCTCTGACCATGATCATATTAGTAGACTCGAAATAGGGTGCAGAGAAATCGTAAGTCTGTTTACGCTCGTCTGTAATAGATACGCTCGAGATGCCTCCTTTATACTCCTTGCCTTGTTTTACACTCTCAAGCATCGTGTCCCATCCGATATTCTTAATGTCGTACTCAATGCCTGCCTCTTTCATGACTTCTGCGAGGAAATCAATATCGAAGCCGGTGATCTTGTCCTTATCCATGTATTCCATAGGAGCATAGGTAGCATCTGTTGCAATCTTAATCTTGTCACTCGAGTTACAACCCACAAGCCCAACCACAGACAGTGTTATTATTGCTGACGCAAACCACTTTTTCATTTTCATTTCCCCCTCGTTAATGCGAATCTTTTTAGAGATATTACCAGTAAAATGAAGTTTTAACAATTACTTTTTTTAATTTATGTCATATTTCCTAACATGTAATAAAGAGAGATAAATGATCGAGTTCCTACGTTCGGATGATAGATGTCGTATCCACTGAGAGGTTTGGGATAAAGATATTCCCGAATTAAATCGTATACAGTGTTCCTTTTTTCTTTCGCGGTGTATATTAAAAAAAGGGTTGATGGGCTTGGTTTCGAATACCTGTAAACACTTTTGAAAGGGGTTACATTGTGAAGAAGTTATGGCTTGTGTATATTTTGCTTATCGGAATTTTCATAGTCTATGTCTTGAATTATAAGCAACATACGGAATCTGCTGATCCTTGGGATTCGGTCGGTTTACGCGGCAATATCGAAGATACGTATGTTATGGTCACCTTTCAGGTCGGTATCGATTATTGGAAAAGTGTTCTTAAAGGCTTCGAAGATCGAGCGGAAGAACTGAATGTTTCTGTCGAATACCATGGTTCAACACAACATGATGCGAATGAGCAGATGACGGTGCTGGAACAGGTCATTGCGAAGAAACCCGCGGGTATTGCCATCTCGGCTGTGAACTCGAAGTTACTTACTGCTACGATAAACAAAGCCGTTGAGAGTGGAATTCCGGTGGTTTTATTTGATTCCGGAGCCCCAGATAGTAAGGCGTACTCCTTTCTAGGAACGAATAATTATAGTGCGGGTATTGAAGCAGCACATACGATGGCTCAAATGACAGGTGGTAGTGGAGAAGTAGCTATTGTTACAACGCTCGACCAGCACAATCATCAGGAACGGACGAACGGCTTCCGTGACACGATCACAAGTGAATATCCTAATATGAAAGTTGTGTCCGTGAAAGACGGACGTGGAGACCAAATCGCCTCGAGGCACGCTATTGAAGGTGTCCTATCCGAATTTCCTAATCTAACGGGTATCTTTGCTACTGAATCTAGAGGTGGCATTGGTGTGGCTGAAGCAGTAAAAGCACATCAATCAAGGGAAACGCCACCCATCATTATTAGCTTCGATACGGACAAGGGTACACTCGATCTTGTGAAAGAGGGTACGATCTCCGCGACGATGGCCCAAGGTACATGGAATATGGGATATTGGTCACTAATGGAACTATTTCAGCTTCATCGAGATCTTGTTATGGATGACTCTGTGTATATGAATAATAAGCCTGTGCCTGTTCCAGATTCATTGGATACAGGTATTGATGTGGTTACCAAGGCGAATGTCGATAATTACTATGCCAAGTAGACACTACATCACAGGAGGAGACCAATGAGAGATAGTCGCAGATTGACGATGGATAAGTTGAAACTGAATAATATGCCCTTACGATATAAGTTGATCATCCATTTCTTATTAATTAGTATCCTGCCTGCCATTGGTCTAGGACTTCTAATCGGCTGGACGGTTGATCGGATTGTAGAAGAGCAGAGCAATGAGAATACAATGCAGTTAATTGGAAAAGTGAATACAGCTCTAGAGAACGATGTGGAGAATCTGCAAAAAATCTCTTATTTAATATCATTTGATCCAGGTGTGCAGACCTTTTTAAAGGGCCAGATGAAACCGGACGCGACAGAAAACGGTGAATCTGCTGAATATAACATTCGTAAGTTTTTGCAGGGTTTTACGACACTTAGTTCCGAGATTGCTGGGATTATGATTGTAAATAAGGATGGAGAATCCATTAGTAATGAGATGTACACTCGCCCAGGCACGCTTGCGACGGAAGAAGAATGGTATAAGGAAGCGGTAGCTAATAAAGGGATATTCAAAATTATCGGACAACCCTATGGAAGGGCTGTTATGTCTCATGTGGATTACAAGGAAAGTGAAATTGTCTCGGCTGTTCGAGCGATTATTGATCCAGAGACTCAGATCGTTCAGGGTGTCGTTCTGGTTGATCTGAAGCTTCGTGTGATTGCGGAGACAGCTCGTGATGTTACGTTAGGAAAGACCGGATATTTAACGGTAGTCAATAGTAGCGGAGATATAATCTATGCACCTCGGCAACCTTTTATGAAGAATATTCCCACAGAGCTATTCACTGAGACCTCTGGCATTACCTCTGATAAGGTTGGGGATCGTCATCTACAATTGATATACAGGACATCGCCATTTACTAATTGGACGACCGTGGGTGTATTTCCGATGGAGGAGTCGGCTTATAGCGTACGGGAGATTACGTTTAATGTTGTCATCTTTGTATTCGTAGTCTGTATGTTGGGCATGACCGCCTCATTTTATCTAGCAACATCCATATCGCGTCCTATTGCACAGTTGATGTCATTCATGAATAAAGCACAATCAGGGGACTTGACGATACGTTATTGGGGAAATCGTTCGGACGAGATTGGGATGTTAGGTAGGCGTTTCAATACGATGTTAGCTCAGATTAGCCGATTGCTGTCGTTAACAGAACTTCAGGAACGGCAGAAGCGGGAGGCCGAGCTACGTAGTCTGCAGGCGCAGATTAAGCCTCATTTTCTATATAATACGCTAGATACCATCCATTGGATGGCACGTAATAAAGGAGCCGAAGATATCGCTGAAGTTGTCCAATCCCTATCTAGACTCTTCCGCCTGGGACTTAGCAAGGGGAGTGATATTATTCCTCTAGCAGATGAACTCGAGCATATTGTCAGCTATTTAAAAATTCAACACGTTCGTTACAGTAACAAGCTAACCTATAGTATTAATGTCGATAGTGAGCTTGAGGAGCTTCAGGTATTGAAGTTATTACTACAGCCGATCGTCGAGAATGCTATTTATCATGGGATTAAGGAACGTAGAGGTCCGGGGCATATCGCTATTGATGTGGCTGAACGAGAAGGAGATCTACATTTAACGGTGCGTGATAATGGAGCAGGTATGTTACCCGAGCGGCTCACGCTTTTAAGACATAAGTTTGATATTGTAGGCATGGACAATCAGTCCAGTGAACCGGAGAATCCCATTCCGAATAGCTCCGGTAGTGGTTACGGTATTCTTAACGTGCAAGCGAGGATCCGTCTTAACTATGGCGAAGCGTATGGAATAAGTATCGAGAGTGAACTAGGAATTGGGACTACCGTAAACGTGCGGCATCCCATTGTCCGAGACTGTCATAATGCCAATAAGAATAATTAGAGAGCATGGTTAATACGGAGGAGTAATGACATGGATATTTGGAAAGTAATGATTGCAGATGATGAGATGATTATCCGTGAGGGAATTAAGCAATCTGTTGATTGGGACGGGCTAGGCTTACAAGTTGTCGCAGAAGCTGAGGATGGCGAGGAAGCATTGGAACAGGCACTTTTACATTCAGTAAATATCGCACTAGTTGATCTTAATATGCCGATTATGCACGGAATTGAAATGATGAAGAAATTAAGAGAACAGCTTCCCGATTGCAAAATCGTAGTCATAACGGGACATGATGAGTTTACGTATGCGCAGGAATCGATTCGATTACAGGTGAATGATTATATTCTGAAGCCAGCTGATCCGAAACAGCTCATGCAGGTCATGCGCCGAATTCGAGATGAACTGAATCAAGAGAAGCAGCAAAGTCAGCATCTAGCGCAGGCTTCCAAGCAAATTCTGAAGAACTTCCCGCTATTGCGCGAACGCTTTTGCCAGGAATGGCTAGATGGTAATCTGAGTCAGCAGGAAATTAAGGAGCAACTCCAGTTTTTGAAATTACCACAAGTTCGACCAGAACTACTCGGTATTATTCGTTGGAGATGGGAAGTACAGAACTCTGGAATGAAAGAGAATGAGCGCCAGTTGTTTCTTTTTGCAATCGAGAATATCACGATGGAGTTGCTGAACGATTACGCCCATGTTATTTTCCGTGATTCTATGGGCCTTATTATTATTCTCCTATGGGACGGTAGCGCCGAAGCGATATTAGCTAGGGTGGAGCAGGAAGTGCGTACGAACTTGAAGATTGCTGTAGAAGTCGGTATCGAACCTGTACAGGAAGAGATTACGGAGTTGACCACGACTTACCGTAGATGCAGAATCACCTTATCCAAAGAAGTACCGCTATCTCCGATCGTTCGAAGAGCGAAACAATATGTGTTGGAAAATTATGATGAATATGGCTTAACGTTAGAATCTATAGCAGGTCATTTACAGGCATCTCCGGTCTATCTTAGTCGTTTGTTCAAGCAGGAGCTCGGTTCCTCATTTGGTACTTACCTGACACAGGTTCGGATTCGGAAAGCGGCACAGTTGCTAAATGCTACGGATATCAGTGTACATGATGTGGCAGAGCGAACGGGATATGAAACTCAGCATTATTTCAGTACAGCCTTTAAGAAACAGACGGGCGTATCACCTTTGCAATTTCGTAAAGGTATGAATCCAGAGGAAGACTCTCCATTATAGGGGGGGACTACTGAAAAAAGGTATTTTGATATAGGGACTGCACCTGAATAGATATAAAGGCGGATTTTCATTCAACTCTGAATGAGAATCCGCCTTTGTTCTTCATGTTTTCTTATATTTATTAATTTAATAGAGTCAATATTCTCTTTAAATTGACAGCGAATATGGCGACCGGGCCTTGCATGTTCATGCCAATGAGACAATTGGGGCCATCTGAGAGTTGAAGAGGCTCCACCAGATCTTCTACGATATCTAGAATATTATTCGAAGTAGCGAAGGTGGCGGAATTGTCCTGTAGAAGCGTAAGCGTTCGCCTACAAGTTTTCCGTAGGAAAACTACATCGAAAGCATATACTTGCCCTCAGATTTCAACTCCTATAAGCAGTATACAATCAAGAAATCGGAGGGCAACAGCGATCGTAAGGACAATCCGTTATCGTAGCGGCCATCCAAACCACTAATTCTAGAATTATTTAATGGCAATTATGAAAACGCTAACAAAAAATGTTCGATTTTTATAAAAACAGTAGTTTTATTGTAAATACGGTCACCTATTCGCCTTGATATACTCAACTTGTCAGACGGAGCAGACGTTTCGTCCAAGAAACTAAATGTTCGAGGGGGTAGTGCAGGAATGAAGAAATATTCATGGATCATGTTGATGATGGCGTTCGCACTTATGATATCCGGATGTGGTAATGGATCAGGTAGTAGTTCTGAAGGGGCTAACGGTAAGGTCGGAATTGCTATGCCAACGAAATCTTCAGAGCGCTGGGTAAATGACGGCAATAACATGGTGAAAGAATTCGAGAAGTTAGGATATGGCACAGACCTGCAATACGCTGAAGATGTCGTGGAGAATCAAGTGTCTCAAATTGAGAACATGATCACCAAGGGTGTAAACGCGATTGTCATCGCGTCGGTTGATGGTGAGTCTCTCACGGATGTGCTACAAAAGGCACATGATGCCAATGTGAAGGTCATTGCGTATGATCGTTTAATTAAGAAAAGTGAGTATGTCGATTATTATGCTACGTTTGATAACTTCAAAGTGGGTGTGCTTGAAGGGTCATATATTGAAGAAAAGCTTGGGCTAAAAGAAGGGAAGGGACCTTTCAACATCGAGTTGTTCGGGGGTTCACCGGATGATAACAATGCATACTTCTTCTTCGATGGGGCAATGTCCATTCTGAAGCCTTATATGGATTCCGGTAAGCTCGTTGTTCGCAGTAAACAGACAACAATGGCTCAAGTAGCTACACTTCGTTGGGATGGCGCAGCCGCTCAAGCACGCATGGATAATTTGTTGAGTGCGAACTACGCCTCCGACAATTTGGATGCAGTTCTTTCTCCTTATGACGGGATTAGTATCGGTGTACTTTCCTCACTTAAAGGGATTGGTTACGGTACAGCAGATAAGAAGCTTCCTATAGTAACAGGTCAAGATGCTGAGTTAGCTTCTATTAAATCAATTATTGCTGGTGAACAGACACAAACGGTATTTAAAGACACACGGGAATTAGCTAAGAAGGCCGTTGAGATGACTGAAAGTGTTCTTAAGGGTACTGAGGCAGTCGTGAATGATACAAAAACTTATGATAATGGTGTGAAAATTGTACCGTCCTTCCTGCTTGATCCGGTCTCCGTAGATGCTACGAATGTAGATAAGGTTCTAGTAGAAGGTGGCTACTATACGAAGGAGCAACTGGGGCAGTAAACAACGAACTAGCAGATAGATATACAAATGATAGGTTAGCGGTGGCGGCCTGTAGAGGCTGCTTCCCCGCTTCCCGTTCCCGTATGACCAGTCAGAAAGAAAGCTAGGTGAGAAGCATTGACGGACTACATTATGGAGATGAAAGGAATCACGAAGACCTTTCCCGGCGTCAAAGCGCTCGGAGATGTTAACTTAAAGGTCAAGGAAGGCGAGATTCACGCATTATGCGGAGAGAATGGTGCGGGTAAGTCTACGCTGATGAAAGTACTTAGTGGTGTGTATCCTCATGGAACGTACGAGGGGGATATTATATTCAAAGGACAGGTATGTCAATTCAAGGATATTAAGGATAGCGAGAATCTAGGGATTGTTATTATCCATCAGGAACTGGCGTTGATTCCGTATTTGTCGATTTCGGAGAATATCTTCCTAGGCAATGAACAGGCCAAGCACGGGGTAATCAACTGGAACGAAACGACGGTGAAGACGATTGAGCTATTGGAAACCGTTGGCCTTAAGGAATCGCCGTTTACACAGGTAAACTCGATCGGTGTCGGTAAACAACAATTGGTAGAGATCGCGAAAGCACTCTCCAAGGAAGTGAAGCTGCTCATTCTCGACGAACCCACTGCGGCGCTCAATGAGGATGATAGTGAGAATCTATTGGAGCTCATTCTAGAGCTCAAGAAACAAGGGATCTCCTCCATTATCATTTCGCATAAATTGAACGAAATCGAGAAGATAGCGGATTCTGTAACGATTTTGCGTGATGGATTGACGATTCAGACCCTAGATATGAAGAAGGATCAGGTTACGGAGGATGTCATTATTAAGGGTATGGTTGGTCGAGATATGACGCATCGATATCCAGAGCGAACGCCAGACATTGGAGAGATGATCTTTGAAGTTCGTAACTGGGAAGTCTACCACCCAACACAACAAGATCGTAAGATGGTCGACAACATTCATATGCATATCCGAAAAGGTGAAGTTGTTGGTATTGCAGGTCTGATGGGAGCAGGACGAACCGAGTTTGCTATGAGTATATTCGGCAGGTCTTATGGTAAACGCATTAGTGGTCAGGTATTCATGAACGGTAAGGAAGTGCATTTAACGGATATTAATAAGGCAATGGAGAATGGATTAGCCTATGTTACCGAGGATCGGAAGCATTATGGGCTCATTCTAATCGACGATATTAAGCGCAATATTTCACTCAGTAATCTGAAGAATTTATCCCGGCGTGGCGTCATTAACGAGAGCGAAGAGGTACTTGTAGCAGAAGAATACCGTAAGAAATTGAATATCAAAACACCAAGTATTCTGCAGACAACAGGTAATCTTAGCGGTGGTAATCAGCAGAAGGTGGTACTTAGTAAATGGATTTATACCAAACCAGATATTCTTATTCTGGATGAACCTACCCGAGGTATTGACGTAGGTGCGAAATACGAAATCTACTCCATTATTAATCAACTGGCGGCTGAAGGGAAGGGGATCCTGCTTATCTCCTCAGAGTTACCTGAAATTCTAGGCATGTGTGACAGGGTCTATATTATGAATGAAGGCCGAATTAGTGGTGAAGTAGCAAGGCAGGATGCGACGCAAGAGACATTAATGAAATACATGACACGGAGCAGGGGGTAATATCGCATGGGAGCCATAAGTAAACTTTTCAAAAAAAATATACGTCAATACGGCATGATTATCGCACTTGTGTTTATATCTATTTTCTTTCAGATCCTTACAGACGGTATCTTACTTAAACCACTTAACGTGACCAACTTGATTCTGCAGAACAGTTACATTCTAGTACTAGCTATTGGGATGGTGTTAGTCATTATTACCGGTCATATTGACCTTTCAGTCGGATCGGTAGCTGCCTTCATTGGGGCACTATCAGCAATCATGATGGTGAATATGCAGATGAACCCCATTCTTGCAGTCATTCTGTCTCTCTTAATGGGTGCACTTGTGGGTGCTTGGCAAGGCTTCTGGGTCGCTTATGTCAAAATACCAGCGTTCATTGTCACCCTAGCAGGGATGTTACTGTTCCGCGGTCTCACAATGATCGTACTGAATGGGCAGTCGATTGCTCCTTTCCCCAAATCTTTTCAAAAGATTAGCTCCGGATTCATTCCCGATTTCTTTCATGGAAGTACCATCAACCTACTTACGATGGTGATCGGTGTTATTCTATCGATTCTGGTTATATATCAGGAATACAAGAACCGTAAGGTTCAAAGTAGATATGGATTTGATCAGTCTTCTGTCTGGCTATCCGTCGCTAAGGTTGGTGCGCTTGTCGTACTAATTAATTTATTTACCTACGTATTGGCGCAATATAACGGAATTCCTAACATTCTCGTAATCTTGCTAGTTCTTATTGTGATCTACTCCTTCGTTATGAATCGGATGACCATGGGTCGTCAAATCTATGCTCTTGGTGGTAATGAGAAGGCAGCAAGTCTATCTGGTGTCAAAACGAAACGTGTCACCTTCTGGGTATTTGTGAATATGGGTGTCATGGCTGCATTATCGGGATTGCTATTTGCGGCACGTCTCAATTCGGCAACTCCCAAAGCAGGTGTGAACTTCGAACTTGATGCGATCGCGGCCTGTTTCATTGGTGGGGCTTCCGCTTCTGGAGGGATTGGAACGGTTGTAGGTGCCATCATTGGGGGCCTTGTAATGGGGGTCATGAATAATGGGATGTCTCTGGTTGGCCTGGGTGTAGATTGGCAGCAAGGAATTAAGGGGTTAGTCCTATTGCTCGCTGTTGGATTTGATATTTATAATAAGTCGAAAACGGCATAATTGAAATAACCCAGTCGGTATTTCTAATGAAATAATGGGTATATAAAGGCTCTTCCCAATGATGATCATGGGAGGGGTCATTTTCTAGATGAGAGATAGTAATTCTTTCTTAAATGGGGAAGTGAAAAACATAAATTTCTAAAGTGAATGATCGAAAACCTAATGTTTATGTCTTCATTTGCCGATATTTGAAGTAATAAGGCGATTTTAAAATGAGAACTGGAGGGAAACAACATTGATTATTAGATTCAAAAAATCATTATTAATGTCATTAATTTTAATTGTTAGTTTGGCTAGTGCAGGTACGACTTGGGCAGCAACAGCGGTATTAGACAAAATTGTGCTATCTAAGAATGAAATATCCATGGAAATTGGGTCAACATCGTCATTAACGACAACAGCTGTGTACGACGACGATACAAAGAAAGATGTAACGTTATTCACCACATGGTCGAGTCCTGATGATTCCATTGCAGCGATTTATAATGGTATGGTAACAGCTAAGAAGGAAGGTACCATCACTGCAACGGCAACGTATGGTGGTGAGACTGAAACCATTAAGGTAATTGTTACGAAAAAGGTTAAATCTTTAACGAAGAATGTGCAAAGTCTCGATCTTCGTAAAGGCGACAGTGAGCAAATTACACTAGAAGCTACTTATGCGGATACTGCAGTGACGGAGACTGTTACTGACAAAGCAGATTGGTCTTCAAGTAACAATGAAGTTGCAACGGTCGTTAATGGTAAAGTACAAGCTCTTGGCGCAGGTGTAACAACGGTTAAAGCTTCTTACGGAAACCAGGTCATTACAGTAGAAGTGAACGTAGAAATAGTGAAACGACTTGATCTAGATGTAAGTTCAGTATCCCTATTGATGAAGGATCCTAAAGATTCACAAACCGTTAAATTAACTGCGACATATCCTAATGGTGATCCTAAAGATGTGACAGCAGATGCGGAATGGACTACGAGTAACGAGAAGGTTGCTGACGTACTCAAAGGTAAGATTACAGCCTACGGTGCAGGAACAGCTACAATAACAGCTAGTTATGGCACCAAAACCATCACCCTTGAGGTTGATGTAGACAAGACTCGTAAATTAGTCGTTGATAAAACGAATGTTTTCTTAAGTGTTATAGATTCAACTAAATCAGAGAGTCAGTTGTTATTGACAGCTATTTTCCCTGATAATACATCACCTGTTGATATTACTAGTCTAGCGACATGGACGACTAGCAATGCGTCTGTGGCGTATGTAAATAAAGGACTTATCTATGCTGAAGGAACTGGATCAGCAACGATTACGGGGCAATACGGTGATAAGAGTGTAACCGTTCAGGTTGATGTTGATGTTCCTCGTAATCTAGATATCGTTGAAAAAGTAGGAATGAGTGTTGGACAGACGAAGGAATTAGAGCTTAATGCAGCATACGGGGATGTATCGACTAGAACCAACGTGGCAGACAAAGCGGTATGGAGCTCAAGTGATGCTGCTGTAGCCTATGTATCGTACGGTAAGATTACAGCTTACAAAATGGGTGAAGCAACGATTACAGCAACGTATGGTGGACTAACGGTTACAACAAAGGTTAGCGTAGATATTCCTACTTCGATCTCATTGGATTCCAAGTTAATTGATATTAAAGTAGAGAATCCATATCAAGCTAGCCTTGTAGCGGTGTATGACGTAACGGATCATTCAAAAGATGTTGATCTTACAAGTAAAGCCGAGTGGAGCACGCTTGATGAGAAGATTGCTAAAGTCAACAGCGATGGACTTATCACAGGGGTAGCAACGGGTTCCACGACGATTACAGCATTGTATAATAATACGAAGTACACTATGAAAGTAAATGTTGGATTAGTAAGTGAGCTTGAATCAGATTCTAGTCTTATTATCTTGAGTTCTGGTGAGAGCAAGTCAATCGTCCTTGCTGCAAAAGATTCATCGAGTAATGATGAACCGATTACGGCAGCTGATGTGGCTTGGAAATCAAGTAACCCAGCTATAGCAAGTGTGAAAGATGGTGTAGTAAAAGGTTACAGTAAGGGTAAAGCGACCATTACAGCAGAATATGGTGGCAAAAAAGTAACGATTGCAGTAGAAGTTGATGTCATTAAAAGCATTGAAGCAACACATCAATCTCTTTCCTTGAAAACAGGATCACAGGGACCAAAAACAGATCAGATCAACGTAACTGTTACATTAAGTGATGGAACAACGAAGGATGTTACTAGTCTTGCTGAATGGAAGACAGGTAATTATAAAATAGCAACTGTGAATAAAGGAAAAGTCTCTGTCGTAGCTTACGGTAAGACAAAAATTACGGCTAAATACGCAGGGAAAACGATAAGTATTCCAGTGGATGTTGATACATTGAAATATCTACAGACGGATGAAGTTAGCCTGAACTTGAAAGTGAAGGATGAGGTTAGTGTGATTGCCACAGCGACCTATGCTGATGGAAGCGAAGATAATGTTTCTAAGGCAGCGTTATGGACTTCATCGAAAATTCTAGCGGTGACGGTTAAAGATGGTAAGATCAAAGCTACTGGTAAAGGAAAGGCAACGATTACTGTAAGTTATGGCGGTAAGAAAACAAAAGTGGTTGTCGTTGTAGAATAAATACGATTCAATAGAAAAGAGTCGGTGTCTGTTAAATACAGACACCAACTCTTTTTTTGTAAAAATATTAGAATTTATAAGTATTTCTGCTTATAAATAATCTTATATTTCAACGCTAAACGTTTCTTCGCCGCTAAAGGACGGCGAGGCCGTTTATGCTTGTTTCTATGTCAGAGATGTTGAAACGGTTATTCTACAGTCTCTACTTCAAACACAGGTACGGATATTAATTCATCCTGAACATAAATATCCTCATACCCATTAAACAATCCCGTTAAGGAAACTAATCCCTCGTAAAAGTTAAAGCTACCTGTGAGTTTAATATAACTGTCACCCATCGTAGCAAAGGCTTCGGCATATCCAGGTTGGATAATGGTCGTGTGAAATTTCACCTTTTCATTTGGATGTAGTAATAAATCCTCGACAGAGATATCAATGAAATCTTGCTGGACACCCACAAATTGATAACTATCCCCGGAGCGTTGGTACATAGCCACTTGTCCAGTGCCTTCTTCCGTGTCTGGATTAATCATGATTAACATGCCATTTGAATCCACTTGATAAGCATCTGCATGTAGCTGAAATAAGGTGACCATGGTATTAGATTGCACCTCGAGAGCTGTATAGCGTGCCTTACGTGAGTCGGATTGTTCCGTGATCAGAATTACAGGAAGTTGTTTCGAACTGAGGGAGCTCTCAATGGATAGGTCTTGAATCGATCCATCCTTTTGAAATTCCTGGTTAGTTAAGATCTGTACATTATTCTCACTATCCAATGTTCCAAAGTAAATGATATTCCGCTCATCTGTCGCAAGCACGTCTGTAATAGAGCCGAAACGTTTACTACCAGAACTCACATGTTCAAATACACGTGTTGGGTCACCATTCTGCAGGATCCGGATTGGATCATGGATATTCCAAGCGAGTTGCGCTTCCTTCACCTCGAGAGTTGTGTCCTTGTAATCTTTAATTCCCATGTATATGGCAATGGCCTTCTCAAACTCTGCTCTGGATAGGTGACGTTTCGCAGTCTTCATCCATGTATTTATCTGTTTCTCAATGTAAGTCTCCACAGTAGACTTGAAAGATATACTATGAACAAAGTTCATATAATTCTTCGCATGTGTCACGAATACGGAATAGCTGTCATTCTTTGCGTCATTCACCAAGAATGTTCTAACAAGATCATCGGATTGATCGGTAATCCAGTCTGCTTGTACATCGTGAGCCTTATATTGCTGTAACATAGCGGCAGATTCATCTAAAAGATCCTGAAATTGGCCATTTGCTGCCATTCGAGCCATTTTGCGATCATCATAGGCCTTCAATTTCGCATAGATTTGCGTAATCTTCTGTTTCTCATCACCATAGAATACATTCGGTATAGTTAATAAATTCCACTTAAAGGACTCGTCCTTATATAGATTGTTCTCAAGATTATGCTCCATTTGCTCATTAAAAAGGGTTTTAGAGTTATGGAAGTATTGGGTGAAGTCTTCGGAAATTTCATATTTAGCAGATAACTGGCGATAATAGGGTTCATAGGGGATATCCCCCTTCATATAATCACTTCGAACAGCTTGTAAGCGGGTATACACAGACATTAGTTGATCGAAATCTTTGATATCGTTCGCACGCTCAGCCTGACTATCAATCTGGCTAAGTTGAATGTTAATATCTGTAATCGGTGCCAATTCCCGTAATCGGGAAGAGATTAGTTGTTCCTTATATCGTATCGATTGATTTTGTTGAGCTTTATTATACCAGGCTTCCGCTTCAATCAGATCCTTAAGATCATACAGGCGATTGGCCTCGGTGACCGATGTAATCTTCTCCTGAATGTGATATCCCTTCATTCCAATTAGAATAAGCATGGCCGCACAGCACAATATGAGAAAATTTCGCAGGGTTATCCATCTTACCATCGTCATAGTCTTATAGCCTCTCTAACTTTCTTATTGAAAATCAGAATCCCATTCATATTGCTCTTGACGGATGAGAGCTACTTCATTAGCCAAATTGCCCCATGAAGCATTTGGACGCTGTTGAATCATTCTGTACAATCGTAAGAAACGATCTTTGGGAATGTGTCTTGCATAACGTCGAATAAATTCAGGATAAGCCTCTACATATTTCTGTAATCGAATGGCAGCGCCAGCAACACTTGATAGGATGTCCATCCCATTCCCCATTTGGAGTATATGAGGTTCATAGGTAAGAATATAATGAATGGAGCTGTTCTTAATTAGGTCTCGCTGTACCTTGGCCACTTCACCGATGTAGGATGCCAAATCGGTATCGAAACTCTTTATAAGTAAGGGTTCCACTACTAAATCCATATCCTTACGTAGTACAAAGGATTGAAGAAGGACCACTTGCTGTAGACGTATTTTATCATTATGTACGAGGGTACTAATCTCCCGTAACATAACATACGTAAGGAGTTCATCTTCCTTTAATGCGGCAACAGCAGTCTTTCGATTATATTTTAAATCCTCTAGAATCTGTGGTTGTTCTTCTTCAAATATTCTCTCCATTTCCAAAGGAACTTCGGAAGGAAGCATTCTATTCTGAAGGAACCACAGGAGAGCAATGAGTAGGATGACCGCTCCGGCACAAAGGATCATTTGTAGAGAAGTCTGACCGAAGTAAATCCCGATTAATCCAATTAAAAATGCGATAAGTCGTTGGTTTACCATGGTACGTTTAACTTTAGAGGTTGCGCGTTGACGAATAGAAATGAGTGTAGCTTTGCCGCAATGGGCACATTCCTCTTCCCACAGCACGGTGAAATGCTGACAATGACGGCATACTCTTAACTTTTCATACGCATAACGCGTCTTTATATAGGGTTTAAAAGTTACAGCTCTCTTTTTAGTCATGGCGCTCACCCTCATGGTTTATTAGGGACAAAAGCTTCATATCTAGTTCATCGGAAGAAGGGGTATATTTACGGTGTTTCATATATACAGATGACTTGATAGCAATAAAAAGAATCAAAACGCCTAAACAAACGTATGTAATCATGATCGGATTCCCTTCTTGTTTAGTATAAGCCAGCATTTTTCCATGATACATTGAACTTTGAAAGGTTTAATTATATCATAATGTCATACTAATGGTAGAATTTAGACAAAGTAGCGGCATAAACTTAATACTTCTAGGCAAATATTTTAATGTATGTTAAGGGTTTCTTAAGAGGTTCTTAAGACTTTTCACCTAGAGTGGAATAGATGAGCATCCTACTCGTACTTCATCTCATAATAAAGGGGTATAACTATGCTTCAAAGAAATCAACTCACACTCCGTATATTGGTAGTCATGTCGATATTATTACTACCATTCTCGTATGTATTTAGAATACAGGAAGTTGCAGCTGCAGATCAGTCTTCACATA
This sequence comes from Paenibacillus sp. Y568, assembly GCF_059445545.1. Classification (NCBI taxonomy): domain Bacteria; kingdom Bacillati; phylum Bacillota; class Bacilli; order Caryophanales; family Paenibacillaceae; genus Paenibacillus; species Paenibacillus sp. Y568. Next base: position 17,076 of record NZ_JCAIUM010000024.1, on the reverse strand, counting down.
TTGATGCCATGTTAGTCGTAGATGCAAGTAATTCTATGAAGAAAAGTGATCCTAACAAAATAGGTAACGAAGCGATGAAAATGTTCATTGATATGTTATCTGTTCAAGGGGACAAGGTTGGAGTTATCTCGTATACGGATCAGATCCAGCGAGAGAAAGCGCTGCTTGAGATTCAATCAGCTGCGGATAAAGAAGATTTGAAGAAATTCATAGATCAGCTCGATCGTGGAGCCTATACGGATACAGCTATCGGAATAAAGGAAGCTGTTAAAGTATTGCAACAAGGATCCGATGCTAGTCATGAACCCATGATCGTACTACTAGCCGATGGAAACAATGATCTTAACGAGGCTACTGGCCGAACAGATCAACAATCGGCACAAGAGTTAGATCAAGCGATTGTCGATGCCAATAAAAGTGGTATTCCAGTATATACCATTGGTCTGAATGCGGACGGTAAATTAAACAAGGATGCTTTAGCTGAGATTGCTGAGAAAACAGGAGGTAAGGCGTTTTCCACAAATACAGCGGATGATTTACCGCAGATATTAAGTGAAATATTTGCGAGTCATCAGAAACTTAAGATTGTTCCAATACAGTCGATGACAGGGGACGGAAGCTTTCAAGATGTAACGATTAATGTCCCCAATGATAATGTACTGGAAGCTAATATTTCTATCATGTCAGCCCAATCCGTAGAAGTCAAATTAACAGATCCGACAGGAGCGAGCAAGTCCATTCCTGCCAAAGATATTCTTTATTCCAAATCCAAAAGTTATACGTTACTTAAGCTAATAAGTCCAGTAAAAGGGGATTGGAAGCTTCAAGTGAAAGGTGTAGCTAAGGACAAAATCGATATTAATCTAGTGTTCAATTATGATATTGAACTTACGATGGATCCTCTTCCAAGTAGCACGTATAAAAAGGGTGATAAGATCGATATCACAACTTATTTTACAAGTAATGGTCAAAGGTTACAAAATAGCACCCTTTATAAGAATATGAATGCTAGGCTAGTGGTGAAAGATATGGATACGGGTGCGACAGAAGAAGTAGCACTGTCTAGTCCAGGAGATCAGTTCAAGGGGACCTATAAGGTTATCGATGCACATGATTATGAACTCACAGTCATCGCGGAAGATAAAAGCCTTTATCGGGAATCCCCTGTCGTGAAGATTAGTGCTAAGAAGGGTGGAGCCACTGCTACAACTCCAAGTAAGACAACTCCTGTAACAGAGGACGAGAAGAAGGATTCGTTCCCCGTCATGCCCGTAGTTCTTGGGGCGATTGGACTTATAGCGGTCCTTGCAGCAGCATACTTCATTCTTGCAGCTGTGAAGAAAGCCAATAAAGGCTTTGTCGGCCAAATGATCATCGAGATTCGAGATGAGAATACCGGTGAGAAGACGCATCCGCAATATAAGAAATTGAATGGCTTCAAAGGAAAGATCACTCTCCATCAGTTGTTACAGTTAGCACCAGAACTGAAGGAAACAGAGAAGATCCTTTTCATCCCAAGTAAGAATGATCGAATCATGATCAAGAATGGATCAACCGTGAACATTGAGAAGTCAGGACGCGTTATTGATGCTAGTAACGGATATGAATTAAAAGGCGGAGATCGCATTACCCTTTCTCTACAAAGTGTAGATAAGACGATCATGTTGGAATATCTAGTGTGAGTATAAGATCGAAATGTTTAATGGAGCAACAAACATTAGGATTGCGTATGTCCGCTACGATGACGGATTGTCCTTACGATCGCTGTTGCCCTTAGAATTCCTGATTATATAAAACCCTTTTAGAGGTAGAATTCGAACGTCAAAGCATATGCTTTCGAAGTAGTTTTCCTACGGAAAACTTGTAGGCGAACGCTAGCGCTTCTACAAGACAATTCCGTCCTCTTCGCTACTTCTACGCGATCCATAAGTTTTCCGCAAGTATTAAGGATTTTGAGCTTAAATAGATGGGTTGTAGTATAAAAGACCAAGAATATGCTTACGAAGTGAGTTTTACTTCGTAAAACTTAAGATAATGCTTACGAAGCAAGCTTTACTTCGTAAAGCTTTTAGGGGGAAATACAATGAAGCCAGTGGTTAGGGAACATATTCAGCAATTGGACGTTTCATTAGGTGGGGGGATTGTCAGCGATAAGATCCGCGTGGATACGATTGATAATCCAATCCTCATTATTGGGCTTGGAGGTACTGGTATTGATGCATTGCTACGACTGAAATATCAGATTAATCGTAGATTTAAGCTGCCGGAAGATCCATTGTCCAAGAAGAAACGTGATAAACCGGATAATGTGGAGTTCTTAGCTTTTGAGACGAACGAACAAGATCGTGGGAAGAAGTATAAGGGTGTTGGACTCGATCCAATCAATGAGTTCGTGTTACTCTCGAATGCGGAGATCGGTGGATTGCTACAAAATCGTAGTGTTCTAGAACCCTATATTACGGATTGGTTATCTCCTGAGATGAGTATTACAGATGGTATGAATGGGGCTGCAGGGGTTCGTCAAGCAGGACGTTTACTACTATTTACGAAGATCAATCAAGTTGTTCAGGCTATTGATAAGAAGATTAAGACGTTGTCTGTTGGTACCAATAAGAAACTCATGGTGTTTATGCTTACGGGATTATCTGGGGGTACCGGTAGTGGTTGTTTCTTGGATATCGCCTATATTGTGAGAGGTATTATTGAACGTGACCATGGTTCAGCAGGGATTGACCGTGTGAACACACTCGGTTATTTGTTTACACCAGATATTAACTTGGCCAATAAGAGCTTGAGTGAACATACGCGTGAATATATCAAAAAGAATGGATATGCCGCTCTGAAAGAGCTGGATTATTGGATGAATGTGGACAGCCGTGGGGAACGATTCCAGCAACGTTATGGGAATATTCTGACGGTTAACTCGCCACTTCCACCTTTTAATCTATGCCATTTGATCTCAGCAACGAATACCGAAGGCAAGCTACTAGAGAATGCTTATGACTACTGTATGAATGTAACGGCTGAGAACATTACGAACTTTATGGCTAGTGAAGAGAAGGCGTCGGGCGAAGAGTTCGCCATTCATGACTATATTAGTAACATTAGTACGAATATTGCACAGATGAACAAGATGTATCCAGCGAACTACGATTATAATATTATCGGTGCTTCCTCTGCGGTATTACCGATTGAAGAGATGACGACGTATCTAGCATTTCGGTTGTTTGGTAAGATGGAGAAAATGTTCGAGAAAGCGCCGAGTCAAGACGATGTGGAGACTTTTGCCCGTAAGTTAGGGATTGACCTTGATACGATGGTGAAGACTTTCGAATCTCGCGTACCTGAGCCACTTCCAGGGTATGAGAATAGTGAGCGCATGAGTTATAGCAATGTCGTGAAGAATCAGGTTATTAGTATGGATACAGAACTTGAACAGAATTTCTTGGCTCGTGCTCGTGAAGAGTATATTAAAGCTAAGAAGCAGCTACCAGGTGAGATTGTAGGACAGTTCACGGATCAGATTCGCCGAATATTCCTACATCCAGAACAAGGGCCATTCTATGTTTCAAGACTGATTTATACGGAAAAAGGCTTCAGCCTACTCAAAATGTTACTCTCCTATATCGAGACATTGCGAGAGAACCTACATCGGATTCCAAGAGATATTGAAGTTGCAAGAGAGCAAGCTGACGATAGACTCGGTGATGCTAAGAGTGCATTTGTGTCCAAAGATAAGAAGAAGAATATCTATATCGAAGCGAAGATTAATGAATATTGGCTTCAAGCAGATGTTGAACGTACAGAGCAGATGATCGAGTTCTATGAAGATTTATATGAGCTATTAAACAATGAGAATACGCGCATTTATAACGTATATACCGAAATATTGAATGCATTGAATGCTATTTTTGAGAAAAATGGTGAAATCCTGATTAAAGGTGACGAGCAGGCCGATCATAAGGGCAACAAAACATACTATTGGAACCTTGTGAGTGTGCCAGACATTTCGAAAGTCATTGGTAAAATGATGGAAAGTAAAGATGTGGATGATCTTATACGTGATTTCACGTTGGAATTGTTGAATCATTCGAATCAATGGGTTAGAGAACAAGAAGTAGACATCGTAAGTTCGATCTCGGAGTTTCTTGGAGATAAATTCGGTGATCTGATTACGCAGTCGATGGAGGATTTCTTGATCATGAAATTCGGTCACGAGGAGTCTATCGAGAAATTTGTTGAGCGTAATATCGCAAGTAAGTTGGATGAGGAAGCTGTTCCTGTGTTCCACCTGAGTAATAGTTCAGGCAATCTATATTTCCCTTCATGGGGATTTGTATCTGTCCCTGTTGGGGCACCAAGCATTCTTAAAGGAATTCGCAATTACCAGGATAACTCCATTGGGAAATCCCATTTCACTGTAAAAGAGAGCCAAGTGAAGAACCGTATTTTCTGGTTAAATACAAAGAATGGTGTGCCGTTGTTCGTCTATACACCCCTTAAAGTATATGAAGAAAGTTATGAACGAACGATTCTAGATAAAGAAGGTATTGGACGCCACTTGGTACAGACAGATAAAGCGAACTGGACCTACCTTCCTTCACCAATTCCAGAGAGATCTTGGGGCGATACGTATCTGAATACGCGTGTTCAATCCTACAATGCTCGTGTTCGTTCTGAATTCACTAAGGCACTGTCGCTGAAAGTAATTATTGAGAAAGACATCGATCATAATACAAGTAATCGATTCGCTGTCGTCATGACGAAACCGTTCGATCTGAATGATTACCTTCGTGGATACGATCTGCAACTAGATTCGGCTAAACCTAATCTTGGGGAAGTAAAGCGTGCTCTGATTGATTTGAAACGTATCCTTGTACAGGGACTTGAGAAGGTATCTAGTAAAGATATATTCGGTAGTATTTCAGAAGATTTAGCGAAAGAAAACTTAATTCGTACGCCTGAACTTATTACGCGTGTACGAGAAGAGTTAGCTAAGTATGCTATCATTAGCGCAAAAGCTACTGAATTCGAACAATTAATGAACCAGCACCAAGACGAAGAGAAATGGCTTGATCAATTCATTGAAGTACTATATACAGAGACTATTACGAAAAAGGGTGCGCTCTACGTCTATGATCGTGATCCTGAGGAAGAAACATGGGAACCTTTTGCTAATCTGATGAAGAGTCATAATTATGTTGAGTTCGAAGTGTTCGGGCACTTCCATAATCTTGATGAGAAAAGTAAGAGCACATTGTTGCGTAAAGCAGCACGTCGAGGTACGGAACTAACAGCATCAGAAGACATTACCGCTCTAATCACGAAGTTAGATGAATTGTATGAAGTTTTCCTTAACGGTCGGGATCAGTTGGAATATGAGAAGATCGAACTGGCAAATGGAGAAGAAACGTATCAATTCTACAAACAGATGTTATCTAAATTAAACGATATTCGAAGAAAGTTGAAATAATCATGAAGGAACTACTAGAAAAGTACGCTACGGAATATGCCATTGCAGAAGAGAAGCTTGATGGACGAGAAGATGATCAGAGCAGCATTCACTACCCTGCTGTGTTTGTGTTTCTCGGAGACAAAGTGTCTGATGCGATTGAACCTATTATGGCCATTCATGATAAGAAATGGGACAATAGCGCGGGTGTAATGTACGTACACATTGCTTCCGAGGGTCAGAAAGAGAGTGACCATAGCGATAAAAATGATAGTTCCGTTAGTTCCCTGAGTTCTTCGGGTGATCTATCATCAGGTTATCGTTCTGGCTCTCTGTCGGGCACTGATCGTGAAGGCGTACTTACTCATCCGCGTCTGACTCGGTTCGAACTACCTCGGCCAACAGAGATGGGTGCAAGTTCTATCACTAGTGAAGGCACCTGTACTGCAAGTGGAAGTACAAGTACAAATGCAATTCCCAATGTAGGTGCACATACAGGTGTAAGTCCAAATATAGGTGGTGCTAAGAGCTTACGTAAAGATCAATATAAGAGCTTTTATGAGAATGAACACCATTTATTTGAGTTGAATCGGACTTTACGAAAGGTTAGTCATAACATAGCGGATTTCGGTCGAATGTATTCTTCCTTCGATCGAATCCATCTTACTTTCATTACGCGGGTCGATGACCCGCTTAATGTGTTCTTACCGGAAATATCGTTATTAACCAAATCCATCTTTAGCCAGTCTTTTAAGTCTGTGCAGATGGATTTGTATGGGTTAATTAGCGAGAAAGAGGTCGAAGCTTTCGGATACAGTCATTCGGTAGGTGTAGCTTTTCTTCGTGAACTCGAATACATGCAACAAAATGACTTTACATTCTCAGCCAATCTTCATGTTACCGAGGATGGGATATCGATTCCTGTGACGCATGCACCGTCTCCACTTTTTGAATTGGTATATTTATTGTCCGATAAGAATGAACGTGGGATTTCCTCATTCGATGAAATGCAGGACAACTACGAGATTATCTGTCACGTCAATTTGCTGAAAAACCGTAAGCTGAAGGATGTTCAGCATCAATCAAGCAATCGGAACTATAATAACATGTCTTTTAAAAGTAATATCAAGTCAGATTCAGGTCGGGAAGGGTTCGTATCTGCGGGGTTCTCCAAAGTGAAACGTCCCAACCAATCGATTGCACTGACGGTGTTGTACCATTTCTATAAACAAATGGTTACTCGCATGAAGACGGGTATTCAGTTAACCAATAAAGAAAAATTAGCATTCTTCGGGATTGATTCGCAGGCAATATCTAATAGCGTAAAAGCGACGATGCCAGATGAAAGTAAGCTAGAAGAGATGACTGGTATTATGATGCATCAGACAAGCTTTCATTCGTTGAAACGGATGTCGCTTCGTGAAGCGGAATATGAGCTGTATGGTGAGGGATGCGAGGCGTATTTCCGTGACAATTATGTTAAAGAAATTCAAGCTCGCTTAGAACATGTTCAGACAGGTGAGGAATTGTCGCAAGCGGTTAAGAAACAAATCCTTGATCGACCGCAGATTGAATTCTTCCAAGTAGCGGAATGGAGCGATGATGCAGGTCAATCGGGAAGTGTGATGGAGGATTTACGAGGCACTATTCGTGACACAACGAATGAGCTACAATCAGCGAAGGCCGAGCTTGAGCAATGTTACCAGGGAATAGTGGAGGAACAATCTTTCTCCCGACTGCCACTTATGGATAAGCATAATTTGCGAAGCTTTATTCGATTTTTCCTCGATGCAATATATCGAAGAAAACTTTATATTTTACAATTAGAAACCGAGCTTAAGTTACATCAGCGTGTGGAAGCCGAGCTGGGTCGCATGCATAAGCATTATAAACAGCAAGTGGATCAGATGGAGAGACTGGAAGGCACCTTACGTGCTGCAGCTCTGGAGAGCATTCGTACCGCGGATGACTATATTGGGCAGAATATTATGGAGTACTACGAAGTTGTGACCGAGGATGTTGTACGAGAGATTGAGGCGAAGCGTGGTACGTCAGTCTTTTTCGAAGATCGATATCTGGGGAGTGTGACGCAACTACTGGATGCCGGATTGGACCAATTGGTAGCGAAACTCATTCACATCTGTCGTAATCATATCCTAACTGCAGAACCTTTTGCACAGACTTTTGAAGAGGAATTGTTACGCCGTGCTAATGTCACGATAGATTATAGTAACACTCAAGTATTGTCTAAAGATGAGTTATTTAAGAAATTATATCGAACTTTGGAGGACCATGCTGCGATTAATGTGCGGTTGTTGGATTACACGCAGGAACATCGCTATGAAGAGAAATATTTCTTTGGAGATTCAGAGAGCGAATTTATTCGCTACTCGCTTGAGGCTGATGATACATCGCGTATCTATAAACTGGGTTATGTTCATGAGCAGCGGAGTAGCGGAGTTGAGAAGTTGAATTTAATGGGTGGGTTCCATATTGAGGACCTCATGTATTATCGGAATGGTAAAATGTATTATGAAACTTACCTAGAGAACGGCTATGAATTCCATGGCCTGGATCCGAATCTACTTCCCGAGCTTCGCTAATTGAACGATAATAATTCATGTTGAAAAGGTGGTTGGAAAATGCAACGAAAAATAAATCTTCTCATGCTGTTGTTCAGCCTTATTGGTGGTGTCATTGGTTGCGTAATAGGAGAAGTTATACTGGGCCGTTATTATGGAGAATTACCAAGTATCATCGTGGTAGGGTTATATTGTGGAGTTGTTGCTTTATGTATCGTTCTCATGTGTCTTATTGCTGAGATGATTGATCCTCGTTTAAATGGTCCCTCTTGGAGACAACGGTATGTTAGTTCTTCATGGAAACTACTTGTACCTGCAACGTTAGGACTGTTATTCGTGCTGGGACTTATACTTGAACTTCTGTATGGATTGAATATAGGAAGCGTTAAACCTGTTAAAGATATTGTACTCGTAATCGATAATTCTGGTAGCATGCGGGAGACGGATCCGAACAATGGACGTTATGAAGCGGCTAAGAGTCTTATAGGACAAATGGATAAAGATAAACGAGTAGCTATCGTTGAGTTCAGTGATGATGCGAAGTTGGTACAGCCTTTTGTTTTAGTAGATAGCCCCGCGGTTAAACGCCAGGTTTCTACAACTATTGATACGCTTGAAGCAGGCAATGGTGGAACCGATATTGCTCGTGCACTTCAGGAATCGATGCTACACATTAACGGCACATCAGATGGTGAACGCGGAACGATGGTTATCCTTCTCTCGGACGGTTTCAGTGACATCGATTTGAATACCGAACTTGTTGATTACGAACAGCAGGGTGTCGTCATTAATACGGTTGGCATGAGTGCCGTCAACTCGGATGGTTCGAGATTACTTAATGAGATTGCTAATCGAACTCATGGAGAGTTTATCGACGTAGATAATGTAGATAATCTATCCTTCGCATTTCAACGATTATATGACAAAATCGGAGATCGCACGCTCATCACAGAACGGACGGGATCGACACAAGACAACACCTACTATGCAGTGTTAAGGATTGTGTCCATTATCCTAATAGGTGCAGCCATTGGAGTATCTCTCGGTCTAGTATTTGATAACCGCTATCTGGCGCGGAGCTTCGGTATTGGGGGGAGCCTAGCTGGGATCCTTGCAGGGATCGTGTTAGAATTTGGGTTGTCAGGACAATCACCGGAAGATAGTCTGATCCGTTTATTGGCCTGTCTTATCATAGCGGGTATCATTGCTATCTTTACATTAGTTGTACCTGTGAAAGAAAATGGCCGTATACAAGAAGGTAGACATCGACCCGGACATGCGGGCGTAATTACAGATGGAAATGAGCGAAAGAAGAATAGTAGTAAAGGATTTTAGTCGTAAGGGGGTAAGTGGGTATGCAATATATCCATGCGGATATAGACACGCCAATCATACGTGAACTGGTACATCAAATGGACGAAGATCGCTGTATCCTAAGATGGCGTTGGCCTGAAGGTGTTCAGGCAGTCTACATACATCGTGCTGCATCGGATGAAGCCTTGTTGGAACAACCAGCAATCCATAGCCTAAAGCTGTACACTAGAGATGAGTATAAGGCGAACAATGGATACCATGAGCGAGTTCAGGGCATTGGTGGCAGGGTGTATACGGTGTTTGCATGTTCAATGGATCATGGTGAACCCGTTCTCATTGTTCAGGAGGATGGACAGAATCGTAAAGCCATCAGTACCGGAAGAGCGCGGATTAAATATTCGATTAAGCAGAAGCATGGATTATTCCAGAAAAATAAAACCATTCAAATGCGGGTGACCACAGAAGTCCCCGTGGCAAAAGACGTTCTATGCTACGTGAAGAAACAGGGTAGTTATCCATCTAATAAGTCAGATGGAACCGTGTATCCTTTCGTGCAACATTTCGAAGCAGGCAAGACCATCCTGCCCGCAATCGAGGTAGGCAAGAACGACTTCGTCCGTATATTCTTCACTGACGGCCCTACGTACGGCCAGTTGTACGAGTTAATGCCGGAGTAGGGAAGAAAGCAGAGTAGTGATGTAATAAGTAAAGTATTGTATCTGTAAATTGACCGGAATAAGCGAAGCATGAAGGTCCATGCTTTTAAGGAAATGACGACGTAAGTTTTGAGAGGTATGTTTACTGAGAATAATGGCTAATGCTGGCTGCAGCGAAGGGAGCGGAATTGTTCTGTAGAAGCGTTAGCGTTCGCCTTTGACCTCGGATTTCTACCGCTAAGAGCGGTATATAATCAAGAAATCCGAGGTCAACAGCGATCGTAAGAACAATCCGTTACCGTAGCGCCACCCATCCACACCATTATCTTCAGTCACAAGAGGCTCACAACTTTAAGGAGGAAGCATATGGGGATTTTCGATATGTTCAAAAAGAAACCACAAGCGGAACCGAAGCCGCTGTTCTATGATATTGTATGTCCGTATTGTTTCGAGAAATTCACGCCAGAAGCTGTCGTATTTCGTGCGGCGCATCATCGTGAAGATGACGAGAATTATGCATTAGGGGAAGATGATGAATTGAATCGATACCGCGAGCGCTTCGGACTTGACACGGTAGATGACATTGAAGCGATCATCCATCCGAATGACATTCCAGAGGAACATCAGATCTATTCAGATAATGTTCTAGTTGGGCTAAACGACCGTTATGGTGTGCTTACCCGTAGAAGACTGTGCCCGAAGTGTCACAATGAGTTGCCTGTTACTTCTGGTAAAGTACCGAGTAATATTATCTCCATCGTGGGTGCATCGCAAGTGGGCAAGTCCGTGTATATGACGGCCCTGATTCATACGCTACAGAATACAACAGCGGATCATTTCGATGCGGCTTGTATGCCATTGAATGCGGAGATTAGCCGTAAGTTCCGAACGATGTACGAAGAACCATTGTTTGAACGTGGCGATCTGCTAGCTTCTACGCAAAAAGAGAAGATGCAAGAGCCATTTATTTTTCAATTTGTATTTAAAGATGAGACCAAGCCACCACTTACCCTTGTATTCTTTGATGTAGCGGGTGAGGGTATGGTCGATCAAGATTATTTAGGTCTACATGGTCAGCATATTAAGAATTCATCGGGAATTCTGTTCATGGTTGATCCATTACAAATACGCTCGATCCGCGAGAAGATTCGAATTAAATTCGGAGATACCGAAGGCGGATGGGTGTCCCAATATGATGAGCCGCGTGATGTGGTGCTCACGATGTTCGGAGACTTCATTGCCTATGAAGATAAAGGGAAGACGGATATTCCAACCGCTGTCGTTCTGACGAAGAGCGATATGTTACATTCGTTGAAGGACGAAGAGGGCGAGTATATCAAGTCGAATAGTAATGTTTTTAATAATATGATTCATCGTAAATGGCTTAATTTGACGGAGTTCGAGAATATTGACGGGGAAATCCGCCATTTCATAGAGAAGGTCGATCGGCCGTTTAAAGGAACGATGGATGTGTATTTCTCCAATACAGCGTATTTCGCAGTGTCAGCACTGGGTAGTAACCCCGTTGACCAGAAGTTACAAGGAGTGGCAAGTCCGGTTCGGGTGGATGAACCGTTCATATGGCTACTCTATCAACTAATGTATATTGAGGGGAGAGAGGAATAGTGGAGAACACGACTCCCCAACCTATTCAACAGCAGCTATATACTCGGGAGCGGCGAGGGATCTTTCGATCAACGGAAGGATTCGATACGATCGCAAGATCGAAGGGGTTAGATCATTCTTTTATCAAAAAAACACTTCATCCTTTCTGCGCATACGATGCACCAGCTGAATTGTATGCACGTGGTGAGAAAGATGAGACTGTGTACCCCGATGCGTTGCATCTGTATCATACGGATAACGGTCAGACGATTATTGGACGTAGTGTGTATCAATCGGCAGATTTCACGGGACTTCGGAGTGCCTTTTTTACACATAACTATATTATTCCTAGCGAGCGTTCAGACGAGGTTTTATGGGATTATTCAGCATGGCTACATGCGGATTTCGCTGAAACATATGATATTGAACAAGGGTTGGATATACCTGAGTTAATCGAGGTACCTGTTAAGGGGTCAATTAGATCTGTGAATGCAGCGAGCATTCTTGCCAGTCTAAATATCGATGAGAAGATGTTCAAGCAACTATTGATCGCAGTGATGATAGCTACTACAGGTAAGAAAAAAGTATATATCGCGCTAGATGTACCAGCTGAACAGATATCCACAGTTGCGAAGCAACTACTTGAAGTGATATATGCCAGTATACCGTATGCTTTTCGCAAGTTACTGGGGTTCTTAACGTATGCTAATGAGCCTCAGAGTAAAAAAGGAATTCATATCATGTTCGTCGAGAGAGGGAGTCTTCGCCCGGGCGATCGAAATGTCGAGAAGGACTTCACATTTGATCTTGTGTCGAAGCGGGTGCTGAATGTCGATATCGACCCCTCGAAACAGCCCTATTTAGATTTCGCTTGGAGTAATCTAGGTCGTCCCAATCGTGCAGAGAGTTTCTATCAGTTCGCTGATGAGATGCTGGCAGATATGGATATGATGCGGAGAACAGCCATTTCTAGCTACAATGAGTTGTCTATCTTTTATCAGATTGAGGAAGGCAATGAATCACTGTTTGTAAATAATAAAGGAACCATATTACGTGGATTATTGGAGTATATGCCAACACCAGATGCGTTATCTAGTAAAGTGCGTTTGAATGATATTTTCCTCGCGCGATTTGATCAAGAGTTCGATGCTATTAAGCAGGGGCAGTTGCCAGATCTCGTTATTGTGGAAGCATTTAAGGACTATTACCGTGTCTGCGGTAAGCATAATGAAGCCAAAATTGTTAAATATCTCATGGTCGCCATTAGCCATGCTATCTCGTCGAAGCGCAAAGAGGCGATCTCTTCCTTTTATAAGGTGATCGAGAGTAATCCGCGTCTGAGTAAGGCTTTTTTCGATATGGTATTAAGCAGTGGTTTCACGAAGCAACTATTTGAACCGTATATACTAGAGAAGTATATGAAAGCATCTAGAGTTAGTGATGTTATGCAATTGGTTGGGGTATGGGGTAAGAACCATCCTGTGGTAACTCGAAACATCTATTTCGTTGATCTAGCGAAGTCCCAACTACTAGCGAAGTTACGTAATGAGTCGGACCCGGTGACCGCTGTCAATAATCTGTTGGAGCAGCAACGGAAACTCGAAAGAGAGTGGGAAATTCCACAAGGACCCGGTACGCTGATTCCTGATTTCGAGTTAATGGACCAACTTGCTTACGTGGTGAATCTCTTTTTATTAACAGAGCTAGATTTGGGTGTATTGACGAAACAACAGCTATTAAATATTAAATTTCTAAAAGAACGCAAAGAAGTAAAGTCATGGGCGGCTAAATTTGATGCTCGAATTAAGTCTCAAGCGGCAGTCATGTTGGCAGCCTATGCATGGTTCAGTTATGACCATCCTGACGAGAGCGTATTTGATGGACTCAGCCCCATGGAGCTAGATCGTGTACAACAAATGGGTTGTCGTTGGTTAGAAGATCAGGTTATACCTGAGCAATTCAGTCATTTGGCGCTGGCTTTCTATCAAGGTGGACAAGCTGGAGTCAATTACTCGGGACTGCTGAATTTTATTCGGAGACATGCTAAAGATCATGAAGTTGTATATCAATTCATTCAATGGTCTGCGGGACAGCATATGTTCACTGGAGAAAGAGGTCTTATTCCGGCGTATGCTTCAGCTATTCTTTCTTATTTTAAAAATTATGATAGAGAAGCCTTTAAGAAGAAGGATCTAGTGAAGAAGTACTTTCACGCTGCGAAACCTAAACTTAAATCCGTATATGCCAAAGTTGAAATTGAGTTGTCTACACCTTTCGTTAAATTCATTCGCCGCAATCGTAAACAGTTGATTCGTACTTCTGTATTTGCAGGAATTTTACTTGTCGTCGTGGTTGGTGGCCTATTCGGACTCAAAGCAGCGGGTGTATTTGATAAAGAACCGGAGATTGTTGCGACTCCAACGCCTCCAGTTGTGCCTGAGGTTATCTCGGATGATATCGTAGTGTATGCAGAACCGGTGAAATCTGCGGAGGGTACTGTAGAAGATAGTCAGCTTGTCTTCTTGTTCAAGGATGCCGGCACTTGTGAGGCTTTTGATGCTAGCAGTATTACACTGGCGTCAACGGATGGTACTAATCCAGAGGTTCTGGAAGGCTTAACGCCTGAAGTCAAATGTGAAGTAGGGGTAGATCCAGACACAAGTGTTGATGATAATAGTACCGCTGTACCGGATGCTGGGACGGCAACGAGTACTGAGGACGTAGGTGCTGGGGATGCCAATAAGGTGTCTGATCCATCTGGATCTGGAGATGTAGGTAAAGAAGCAGATACAGCAGATCAGAGTGCTGGAGATACAGCTAAGGATGTAGATACAGCTAGTAAGGAACCAGGAGATACAAGTAAGACTGATGATACAACAGATCAAGTAACCGGAGATACCGATAAGGACGCTGTGGCTACAGGTAAAGACTCAGAACCAACGGGGGATGGGGTTACAGGTAAGGGATCTGAGACTACGGATAAGGTAGACGGGGTTACAGGAACCAAGGGTACTACTGGTTCAGTAGAAGGAACGACGGAAACAGAGAAACCTACACCTACCTTAAACTTAGCGGATTACAAGAACTCGGTTACAGTGGCCATACCAGATTTCGCGACGGATAAATTGATTGGTAGAGATATTATGATAGGCACAGAGTCTTTCAAACTAATAGAGAAACCTACGTTGTTAGGACAGTAGATGTTAAAGTTCTGTGGTAAGGACAGTGGATGTAAAGTCCTCAGATGAAAGATTTCAGCCTTTGTGGTCTGATTTCTTCAAGCATTCGCTCAAACCTCACGTAGATAAGACAACAGAGAGGATGTAAGGAACATGGAGAAAGCAACGTTTGCTGGAGGATGCTTCTGGTGTATGGTTACACCTTTTGAGGAATTACCGGGTATTCATGGCATTGTATCTGGATACATCGGAGGTACAACAGTGAACCCAACCTATGAAGAGGTTAAAAAAGGAACGACAGGTCATTATGAAGCGGTGCAGATCACATTTGATCCAGCCCTTTTTCCATATGAACAGTTGCTTGAACTCTACTGGCCACAGATCGATCCCACCGATGCTGGTGGGCAGTTCCAAGATCGAGGAACACAGTATCGCACAGCGATCTTCTATCATAATGAAGAACAACATGCAGCTGCACTTGCGTCTAAAGAGCAGGTAGCTACAAGTGCTAGATTCAGTGGTCCAATTGTGACGGAGATTATCCCAGCCGTAACGTTCTACGAAGCAGAGGAATATCATCAGGACTATCACCATAAGAATCCCAAGCATTATAAGGAAGACCGCGAACAATCGGGGAGAGATCCTTTTATTGCGAAGCATTGGGGTGTGTAGGTAGGGTGCTTGGATAAATAAGAGATTAAAAAGATAATAATATGAAACCATTTCAAACCAATGGACTTGCGGTAGCACCGGAAGGCAGATTGCTCTAATGAGCGATCTGTCTTTTTTTTGAAGTATTAAGAGGTACATGTTCCACACACTACACATTTATTACATTTCTCGAAGAGGCGGTTACCTCGCTAGCCTAACCACCTAAAGGACGACAAAACTGATTGCTTTGTTCAAGTTTGTGAGGGTGGAACATATCAATGAATTGGAGGATAATGGAATGAGTGGAGCGAATGTATATTCATCAAGTCAATATGTTATGTTGGATTGCGCCGAGAATGGTGATGTGATTGTAAAAACGCCATATATTGAGGATTGGATTAAGCGGATTAGAAGTGTTCCCGGTCGGAAATGGAATGCCGCTGATAAATGCTGGGTGATTCCTGGGACGAAATCAGCCATTCTATTACTGTGTAATGTATTGAGGGAAATGCCTGTAGAGTTGAGAAACACTCAATTGGGAGAGCAGTTTCCAGAACTATTACAGCTTCAATCCGGGGATGAGAAGGCTGCATTGCAAAGACTGAGTGAGAGCTTAAAATTGAAAGGATATAGCCTCAAGACTCAAAAAGCATATATCGGTCACGCTGAACGCTATTTACGAACGCTACCGATTCCGTTAAGAGATGCTGAATTTAAGCATACACGGGAGTATTTACTGAATCTGTACGAAGAGTCTCGATCATCTTCTTATGTGAACCAAGCGGTAAGCGCTCTTCGGTTCTGGCATGTTACGGTATTAGGACGTAGTGATTTGAAACAATGGATTAGGCCAAAGCGACAAAAGAAACTTCCCGTGGTCCTTTCTACAAGTGAAGTAGCTAGATTGCTGAAGTCCGTGGAACATGTAAAACACCGTACTTTACTAGCATTGATCTATTCCTCTGGTATACGAATAGGTGAAGCTGTACGTTTAACCAAACAGGACATCGACCCTGAACGTAAAACCATTCATATTCGTCAGGGAAAGGGAGCTAAGGATCGATTCACAGTTCTCTCTACTGCAGCTTATACGCTACTACAGCATTACATGGATAATCAACCTATAGTCGGTTATTTGTTTCCTGGAGGGAAGGGTCTTGATCATCACCTATCGGAACGTTCTGTGCAACATGTATTTGAGAAAGCCATACAGAAGGCAGGAATAACTAAGCCCGCAACAGTTCACACATTACGGCATTCTTTTGCGACTCACTTACTTGAGAATGGCACAGATCTTCGCTATATTCAGGAACTGCTAGGTCACGCAAGCTCTAAGACAACCGAAATCTACACTCATGTCAGCATCAAAGATATCCGTCGCATCCAGAGCCCACTGGATCGTATGACAGATCTTGTAGAAGACGAGTAGCTTCGTCTATCACACTACGAGAGGTATATATACGAATTCACCTATCTAGCTGTAGAGGAGGGATAGATGAGTTCGTAGATTAGTAGTTATCAGAAAGATCAGCAAATCTATTTTAAACATTGAAGGAGCACTATATGGCGACTATAGCACTGATAAGGCATGGTAGCACCAGTTGGAATAAAGAAGGACGAGCACAGGGTAACTCTGA
>NZ_JCAIUM010000023.1:0-61435 GCF_059445545.1 Paenibacillus sp. Y568 | reverse complement strand
ATTATATTGATTTCAAATCAGCTTTGCAGTGATTTGGAATCAATTTAGAAAGAGCGATTATGCTCATTTAAAACAAACTGACGAGAAATTACTTTCTCTATCAAATGATTTCTCATTTGTTTTTGACTTCACTTTCGTGAAATCTACTCACTCGTTGTTCAGTTTTCAAAGACCAATTTGTTCGTTTTGTTGTTACCAGTTGTTCTCGGCGACAACTTCTATATCTTATCATAGTAAGTTATGATTTTGCAAGAAGTTTTTTTGAAGAGATTTAAAATCAATTTGCATTGATTTGTCTCTCTACTTCCCATTCACAAAGGAAGCGAGAATTAATTTAACATATATTAATTAAGTTAGTCAATACTTTTTTGATATTTTAATTCTTGAATTGTGGAAACCTACTGTTACGTGCATATTTAGAGAGTTCTTTCGGGGGGGCAAACCGCGCATACATACGAAACACTACCTTATATCGTTTAGCAATAGATTGTTTGATGTCCTCATCTAATCGCTTATCTCCTAGATCCATTAACATTTCATCTAATTCTTTACGTAGGACATAATCCAGTTCCTTACACTCTTTATCGTTAAATAGCATACCCAGCATATATTGTTGCCTCCTCATTATGTAACTAACAGATTGCAGGCTGGGTTATTCCAAGCCAATCCGTATAGCTGTTTTACTGTTATGCTCATATTTTGGAAAAAATATGAGCATAACTCATAAAAAGTTTTTACTGCATTAACCAAAATGTTAATGTGCTTTCAATAATTGCTGCAATAAAGAGCAAAATCACGATCCACAATGAAACTGGACCCACACTTTTGAAGAACTCACTCCACACTTGACCTAGATTTGCCCGCTTCTCACGATTCCATTGTCCTATACTCATCCATACTAGGGAACCCAACCGTAATCCGAATGCGCATGCGATTATAATAGCCGGAATCTCAATAATGCCATGCGGTAGCAAACCTTTTACAATCACTTCGAACATACTTTCACCCTGTACTGCTAAGTGATGCACCAAATATCCTAGAACCATACCGTTAATCATCAGAAACACAACCGGTAATATACCTAAAAAGATACCAAAGAAAATAATTAATACTGCCTTTATGCTGTTATTCAAAAAGATAAACACAAAAAAGCTTAACTGCGGCCGCTCCGATTCCCCTAAACTCTGGCTAATTTGGCGGATTCCATCAATCTGTTGGTTAATGAAATTTGAAATGGTATCTGTACTAAGCCATCCAACCGCAATTCCTAGAATAAATATCAATGTAGATACCATCATCGTTTTTTTAATTGAAGATATATCCCTCATAAATGTGGAGAATTTAAACATGAGTAACCTCCTAAAAGTTTTTGGTACAAAAACTACTTCGTAAGCTTAATCCTAAAAGTTTTGGGACAAAACTACTTCGTAAGCTTAATCCTAAGTTTTTGGTACAAAAACTACTCTCATAAATAGCTATTGAGTAATAACTATAAAGTACGAGCATAGACTTTGAAGTAAACAAGCATTCGTGCATGAGAGGGGCGCTTTATCCAATGAATTCATTTTTTTACGTATTAAGCTGGAAGAAAATCAAACGATATTTGCTAGTTACGGCTGCTGCGTTATTTGCAATTGGAGTAGTGTATATTGAACGGGATCAAATCACAGTATTCTCTGAAGGGGCTCCATCAGCCATTTACAGCGTTCCCACTGACAAGAAGTTAATAGCCTTGACCTTCGACATAAGTTGGGGAGATACACGACCAAGTCCCATTATTAAGATTTTGAAAGACAAAAAGGTACAGAAGTCTACGTTCTTCCTTTCCTCTCCTTGGAGCAAAAGTCACCCAGACATCGTCAAGGATATCAAAGATAGCGGCTTTGAGATTGGAAGTCATGGTCACAAACATGTCAATTACACGACCCTTAGCGATGATGAGATTCGTAAACAGATTGCAACAGCCAACTCTGTATTAACCGATATGACCGGTAAAGAACCCAACCTACTCCGTTTGCCCAATGGTGATTTTGATAAAAGGGTATTACGAATTGCAGAAAGCATGAATTATAAAGTAATTCAATGGGATACTGATTCTCTAGATTGGAAAAACATTGGTGTTCAGAATATTGTCGAACGTGTCGTTAGTAAAGCACACCCTGGTGATATTGTATTGCTACATGCAAGTGATTCATCCAAACAAACGCATGAAGCACTTCCCTTTATTATTGATCAACTCCGTCAACAAGGGTACGAGTTCGTAACGGTGTCTGATTTAATTAACCAAACGGATACAAAGGGAACTGAAGTTCGTGACCAAGCATTGACGCAAGACTCCCTGGATAGTTCATCCGGACAATAAACTTATAACTCACAGATTAAAAAAAGAGCTAAGTGACTTAGCTCTTTTTATTTGCTACAACACGGTGAAGAATTAAGATTTGAAATGCATTACAAGCTAGTAAAGGAATAACGATAAGTGCTGTTGCATTGTTAACGTTAATTTTGAGTCCACCAACAATTTCTATAATGGTAACCGCAATCAAAAAGAACAATGTTGGAATCCAAGCTGAAGCGTTCGTTAGCTTTGTCTTGAAGTAAGCTACTACTACTGAAACAATAAGAATGACTCCACCTAGAACAAGATCAGACTTATTCCCACTCTCTCCCCCCACAAACGTACGGAAGAACATTAACTCAAGCAACGCTAAAATAGTTAGTACCATCTGTATGTATTGCCAACCTCTTTTGGAAAATACACCATTCCCCATGTAATTCAAAATTAGATAAGCAAAAAAACCAAGTTGTGAATACACGCTTGCAAGCATTCCATAACCAAATAAAATAACGAAGTATGCGACATAATCCGAAAAACCTTTGAAAGATATCGCACCACTTCCCACTTGCAAACCAATTCCAGTAATGACGGAAGCTACTGCACCTACTAATAATGTTTCCCAAAATAACTTAAACCATTTTCTTAAAGTCAAAAAATCACCCCCATAACAATAGATTTTACCAACGTTCTCACTAAAAAACCATTACCCCCCGAACATATTTATGATTTTACCTTCACATACTACATCTAGGATTAATGCTAAGGAGGACAAACTCAGATGAAATTAACGGATATACGCGTCATTGGACTGATTTGCGTTCTTGCTACTGCTCTAACTGCCTGTGGCTCAGAACAAAGCAGCTCATCTTCCCAAACGGGATATAAAGAAATAAAATCCATGGTAGTGGATATTCTTAAAAGCGATGAAGGTAAGAAGGCTGTGGAAGAAGCTATGAACGGAGGAGATTCTTCTGGTGGTGGCATGAGTATGAAAATGTTATCGTCAGCTTCAACAGAAGAGATCCGAACTGCAGTAAAGGATACCATTACAGCACCTGAGTATGAAAAGAAAATCGAAGAAATCATGAAAGATCCCAAGTTCGCTGGTGATTTTGCAAAAGCTATAAGTTCACAAAGTAAAGACTTACACCAACAATTAATTAAAGATCCTACTTATCAAAAGTCGGTTCAAGACATCATGAAATCTCCAGAAGTCACGAAAATGTTTCTAGATATGACTAAATCATCTGATTTTCGTAAACAATCCATGACGATTATGACAGAAGCCATGCAGAATCCTTTATTTAAAATGGAGGTCATGGAATTATTAAAATCCGTCGTGAAAACCGAATTAGAACCAAAGGGTGATGATAAAGAAAAGAAAGATGGTGGTGGTGGCGAAGGTAGTGAAGGGGGTGGCGGAGAAACAAAAGGTGGCGAGGAAGGCGAGTAACCTATTTGTAAAAAAAGCCCCCGATTAGGGAGCTCTTCAAATATTCGGACTGACTTTAATTAGGTCAGTCCTTTTCACATTTAGCAATAACAGCTGTAGCGATCTCATGATAGATTTGACCGCTTGTTGAATCGGCCTTGTATACAGAAGGTGAGAAGTCAGGTTCCGAAATATGATTATTAGGAATCCCTAGAGGTAATTGAGCTAATAATTCAGTGTGAAGAGTCTCAGCTAATCGCCCTCCGCCTCCTCTACCGAATACATAATCACGATCTCCACAACTCGAGCATTCATAATATGACATGTTCTCAACTACGCCCAAGATCTCATGATTCGTTTGGAGAGCCATAGCACCAGCTCTAGCGGCAACAAAGGCAGCAGTCGCATGTGGTGTTGTCACAATAATCTCTTTGCTCTGAGGTAGCATCTGATGGATATCAAGAGCAACATCACCGGTTCCTGGTGGTAGGTCTAGTAGTAAATAATCCAATTCGCCCCAACCCACATCACTTAGAAATTGACGTAACATCTTGCCTAACATCGGTCCACGCCAAATAACTGGATTGTTCTCACGAATAAAGAAACCCATGGACATCACTTTTACTCCAAATCGTTCTACTGGTAGAATCAAATCATCTTCTACAATCGGTCCTTCTTCAAGTCCCATCATATCTGGGATACTGAAACCGTATATGTCGGCGTCAATCAGACCCACACGTTTTCCTTGGCGGGCTAAAGCAACAGCTAAGTTAACGGTTACCGTTGATTTACCAACGCCACCTTTACCACTAGCTATAGAAATAAAGTGTACGCCCGAATCTTCTTTAATAAGGGCATGATCTTCTAGTCCGGCTGCATGACCCTTTTTTAAGATTGCTTCATCATCTTCAGATAATTGTTCCCCAAAGGCTAATTTACGATCATAATCGGTAGCCTCACGGATGCGGATATGAATTTCATTCGCACCTAAATTACCTAATCGATGACGAATTTCCTTATCCATCTCTTCCTGATAGTCTTCACTTGTGTCAAGAACAATTACTGAAAGGGAGACTTTGTTATCTTTTATTATAATATCTCGAATAAGCTGCAGCTCGATTAAGCTTTTACCACTGGTAGGTTCAGCCATCGATTGTAGAACTTCTTGTACTGACTCTCTTGATATCATGATAGTAGCACCTCTGCTTCGTATATTGGCATATATATCTATTATATCTTACCCTTCTCATTCTGACGACACTTTGATCTTCTCACCTGAGGCATATCGTAAAATCCCCTTATAAATAGATGCAGCTACTTTCCTCTGATACTCAACATCTTTTAACAACGTTGCTTCTTCCTCATGTGAGAGAAAGCCGACTTCTACCAAGGCAGCTGGAATTTTTAAAGCTCGAAGTAAATAAACCGTATTCACTGTTTTGGCAATACGATCTGTATTCTCTAAATTCCGTTTCATTTCCTCTTGCATCAAGTTAGCAAGATTAGGATTATCAGGATGATTAGGATAATAGAATACTTGAGCACCTCTCCAGCGGTTCGAAGGAATACTATTCATGTGAACACTGACAAAAAGATTTGCCTGCTGATCTTCTATTACCTTGACACGCTGCTTCAAGTCCTCCGTTTTGCGTTTCGAATAACCCTTAGTATCAGGAGAAGCCAAGTCATAATCCCCCTCACGTGTCACTCTAACAACGGCCCCAGCCTCTTGGAGATAATCACGTAAATAAAGGGTAATAGCAAGGTTAATATCCTTCTCAATGACACCTTGTCTACTTACAGCTCCCCCATCTACTCCTCCGTGGCCAGCATCAAGAACAATGACTTTCCCAGCCAAAGGTAAACTCCAGTACTTCGTTGTATTCTCAGTGGGAACATCGTATGTAGCTATTGCTACAAAGACAAACAGTAAACAAACTCCAAACAGTAGCTTTTTAAGGGTGCTCAGCCGAATCCATACTGTAACGATATCTGACTTAGGCTTGGACATAAAAAAGACCACCTCCTGTCCCATAGACTCTTAAACATCTATATGGGCGGAAATGGACAAATAGTACTCAATATATATTTGGATCGTTATATGGATGTAACTTGTTCAGCCATACCTTCAATGAGGACCTGAGCAACTTCTGGACGTGTAAATTCCGGCGGAGGACAGAGACCCTCACGTAACAAACCTCGCACTTTTGTTCCTGACAAGGTCATATGGTCTTCTCGACCATGCGGGCATGTTTTACTTGAAGCCATATTACCGCATTTCGTACAGAAGAAGCTATGCTCAAAGAATAAAGGTGTAATAGCTAATTCTTCTGCTGTGAAATTCTTAAATATTTCCTGTGCTTCATAAGTACCATAATAGTCTCCTACACCTGCATGATCTCTTCCCACGATGAAGTGTGTACATCCATAATTCTTTCGAACAATCGCATGGAATATAGCCTCGCGTGGTCCTGCGTAACGCATTGCTGCAGGAAAGACACCAAGAAACGCACGGTCTTCAGGATAATAATTTTTCAAAAGAGTTAGATAACTCTTCATCCGCACATCAGCTGGAACATCATCGGATTTCGTCTCTCCTACAAGTGGATTCAAGAAAAGGGCATCCACAATCTCCATCGCACTCTTCTGTATATATTCATGTGCGCGATGAACAGGATTTCTAGTCTGAAAGCCTACGACAGTATTCCACCCTTTCTCCGCAAACAATTGACGAGTTTCCGCTGGTTCATAGTAGAATTCTTTAAATTTGGCAGGTTCAGGTCGATTTAACACTTGAATTGCGCCACCTACATAGGTTGAAGAGCGCTTTATCAGTTTTCTGACACCCGGATGTTCTGGATCATTTGTCTTAAAGACCTTAAGTGCTTCCTCATCTTGATCTACGGTATAGATACTCTCTACATTCAGCGTACCGTACACAACTCCGTCTGTTTCACCCACAAGGGCTACTTGTTCACCCAGTTTAAGATCTGAGGCTCTAGCACCATCTACAGCCAGTGTAATTGGAATAGTCCACACTGTACCATCGGCAAGACGCATCGTGGAAATAACAGATCGATAGTCTTCTTCATTTAAGAAACCTGTTAGTGGCGAAAATGCCCCTACACCAATAAGATCTAAATCCGAGATTGTCCATGTGTTGATAGCTATTTGTTGAAAGCCTTGAGCCGCCTGCAAAAGCGCGTCTCTCTCCTCGCCATATACAATCTGCTGAATTAATTTGCCGCCATGCGGTAATATTGAAGTCATTGATTTCGCTCCCTGCTTCTTAATTTCGTTTCAATAGTTATTTATGAAGTCCACATTCTGTTTTCTCATTGCCTGCCCAACGGCCAGCACGAGGATCCTCACCAGGCATCACTTGACGTGTACAATATTCGCATCCAATACTAGGGTAATTCTGATCATGGAGTGGGTTATAGAGTACATTATTTGTTCTGATGTATTGCCACACATCATCAGATGTCCAAGAAGCAATGGGGTTAAATTTCATTAGTCCGAATTTTGCATCATATTCGATTTTACGCGTATTAGCACGTGTTGGTGCCTGATCACGACGAACACCCGTTATCCAAGCATCGTACTTAGATAAGATACGGGTAAGTGGTTCTACTTTACGTATGTTGCAACATTGATTGGCATCTACCGACCATAATGCTTCTCCATACTGTAGTGACTGTTCATCAGGAGTTAATTTTGGAGATACTCTAACGAATTCTAATCCGTACTTTTCCTCCATACGATCTCGAGTCTCATATGTTTCTTTAAAATGAAAGTCTGTATCTAAATAAAAGATATCTGTTGATGGACTAATTTTCTGAATCATATCAACTAGTACGACATCTTCTGCTCCAAAACTACAAGCAAATGTAAGGTTTGGAAATGTATCGATGGCAAAACGAATGACTTCTTCAGGTAAAGCATGCTCAAATTCTTCGGATTTTTCCTTGATGAGTTGCTCTTTCTCTAACAGATTCATTTTTCTTTCTCCCCCAATACAGTACAAAAATATAAAACATATAATACCTACTACTTTAATATGAATTATCTATTATTATAAATATTACCAGTTTAAAGTCAATATGTATTCACCTAATATCTTGTATTGTAGTAATAAAAAAATATAAAAGACCCATTTCATAAATGAAATAGGTCCACTTTGTGGATAACAAAAACTATGAATATAAAAATAAAAGCCTCTGGCCACAAGGGCCAAAGACTTGAATTTCTTGATACACAAGAAAAATGATATTAACGTTTTGAGAACTGAGGAGCACGACGTGCTGCTTTAAGTCCGTATTTCTTACGTTCTTTCATACGTGGGTCACGAGTTAAGAATCCTGCTTTCTTAAGAGAACCGCGCATTTCAGGATCTACTTTAAGCAATGCACGAGAAATACCGTGACGAATTGCTCCAGCTTGACCTGATGTTCCTCCACCATGAGCAATTACGAGAACATCGTATTTACCAAGTGTTTCTGTTAGGTTAAGTGGTTGTTTAACAATCAACTTAAGTGTTTCTAGACCGAAATATTCATTAATGTCGCGTTTATTAATGACAATGCGTCCTTCACCCGGTATAAGACGAACACGTGCTACCGAATGTTTACGACGACCTGTCCCATAGTATTGTACTTGTGCCATGAAACTGTCCTCCTTTTAAATTAGCCGCGAAGTTCGTAAACTTCTGGATTTTGTGCTGCATGTGGATGATCTGTGCCTGCATATACTTTAAGTCTCATTTGCATTTTATCGCCCATACGTGTTTTAGGAATCATACCTTTAACGGCTGCTTCGATAACACGCTCAGGATGAGTCTTAAGCATTTCTTGAGCTGTTGTTACTTTCAAACCACCATTATGCATGGAGTGACGGTAGTATTTCTTGTCAGTCAACTTTCTTCCTGTCAAGTGAATCTTCTCAGCATTGATTACAATAACGAAGTCGCCTGAATCAACATGAGTAGTGAATTGTGGCTTGTGTTTACCGCGAATTAGAGCAGCAACCTCAGTTGCCAAACGACCGAGCGTTTTACCATCGGCATCGATGATGTGCCAGTTGCGCTCTACTTCATTTGGCTTAGCCATATAGGTGGTACGCATAAATAGTTCCTCCTTGTTATCGTCCGAAAATCAAACATATTACATTTATCTTCGATCATAGTAGTTATCTAATATTATCAATTAAGTTTGAAGCAAATTGTGATTGTCTTATTTGGGGCTGTGGGAAAGCCATTAAGAAAACACAATTTTTATTGTACAGTATTCACGAGTAAACCGCAAGAGATTTATAAAGTTTTTTTCATATTGTCGCTATATTCTACATCCCAAAGTGTAAGGCCTTTTCCCTCCGCAGTAGGACCGGCTTGTGATCGATCTAAGGCTGCTATAATGCCTGGTATGTCCTCCGGAGACTTCTTACCTTCCCCAACCTCCAATAAAGTGCCCATTATAATACGAACCATGTGCTGAAGAAAGCCACTACCCGTTATATATGCATGGATAACACCTTGATCATTGGAAGATGAACGACACATGGATTCATCCACTTCAATATAAGCGTCAAATAATGTGCGTACATGTGATGTTTTCGTAGATCGACGTGAAGCAAATGATGTGAAGTCATAAGTTCCGATAAAATACTTTATAGCACTCTTCATTGCAACGATATCCAATCTCCCATGATGATGAAATTGAGTATGACGCTGAAATACATCAATGAATTGATTAGCATTTACTGTGTAACGGTACGTTTTGCGTTTCGCTGAACGACGAGAATGGAAGAGTTCTGTCACTTCAACTGCCTCTCTAACTACAATATCCGCAGGTAGTCTTGTATTAAGAGCCATAGGCCACCGTTGAACCGGAATCGAAGATAGAGACAAGAAGTTAAAGACCTGACCGTAAGCATGCACACCTGCATCTGTACGACCTGATGCTATTATCTTCACATCTTCACCTGTAAGCATGTTAATAGCCTTCTCAAGGTGATCCTGAATCGTCCTACCGTCACGCTGTGTTTGAAAGCCGTTATAGTTCGTCCCATCATAACTGACCTTCATGCATAAGTTGCGCAAAGTTACATCACCTCATTTAGCAAATCTACATCATCAAGGTTAAATGGCCATCGTAAATAATTACGATTTACATTACTTGATTGATAAGTAAAGGTCGGTGTGAACTTACACTTTCTTATCATTTAAAAAAGAAGCTCCTTTCGGAGCTTCCTCTATTCCGAAATGAAGTGAAAAAAGGGTTAATACAGAATCAACGATTACTGCTTACCCTTTCAACATTTCGATAGTTTACGCGCGGTCTACTAATTCCAAGTAAACCATTGGCGCAGAATCGCCACGACGAGGTCCTAGTTTAAGGATACGAGTGTAT
Organism: Paenibacillus sp. Y568; assembly: GCF_059445545.1. Classification (NCBI taxonomy): domain Bacteria; kingdom Bacillati; phylum Bacillota; class Bacilli; order Caryophanales; family Paenibacillaceae; genus Paenibacillus; species Paenibacillus sp. Y568. Next base: position 51,258 of record NZ_JCAIUM010000023.1, on the reverse strand, counting down.
CCACCTGGACGTTCTGAGTAACGAGGTGCCAAATCGGTAAACAATTTTTGAATAGCATCTTGCTCGCCATCCACTGTTTCACGACGTACGAATGCAGCTACTTGACGACGTGCATGAAGATCTCCCTTTTTAGCCTTGGTGATCAATCTTTCAGCAATAGAACGAACTTCTTTTGCTTTCGCTTCCGTTGTTTGGATGCGTTCGTATAAGAATAGGTCCGTTACTAAGTCACGAAATAATGCTTTACGTGCGCTTGCATCGCGGCCCAACTTTTGGTATGCCATGTTTTTCCCTCCTTCACTAACAATCTAAGAAGCTATTCTTCTGTCCGAAGTCCCAAACCGAGTTCCTCGAGTTTTTCTTGCACTTCCTCCAAAGATTTGCGGCCCAAGTTACGAACCTTCATCATATCTTCTTCGGTCTTGGTTGTAAGTTCTTGTACTGTATTAATTCCAGCACGCTTGAGGCAGTTGTAAGAACGGACTGATAGATCGAGCTCTTCGATCGTCATCTCAAGCACTTTTTCTTTTTTGTCTTCTTCTTTTTCGACCATGATTTCAGCATCTTTAGCTTCGTCTGTGAGACCCACAAACAAGTTAACATGCTCAGTCAAAATTTTAGCTCCAAGACTCACTGCTTCTTCTGGTCTGATGCTTCCATCTGTCCAGATTTCCATCGTAAGCTTGTCGTAGTTAGTCACTTGACCAACACGTGTGTTCTCTACGCCATAATTAACGCGTGAGATCGGGGTATAGATGGAATCAATCGGAATGACGCCGATCGGTTGGTCATCATGTTTATTCCGATCTGCTTGAACATAACCACGGCCACGACTCGCAAAAATACGCATGTGTAGTCTGGATCCAGGACCCAATGTAGCAATGTGAAGATCAGGATTAAGAATTTCAACATCACTGTCGGCACGAATGTCTGCAGCTGTGATAACGCCTTCCCCTTCAGCATCAATCTCGAACACTTTCTCTTCGTCAGAATGAATTTTGAGGGATAGAGCTTTCAAATTCAGAATAATCTCCGTTACGTCTTCCATTACTCCTGGTACTGTTGTGAACTCATGTAGAACACCGTCAATCTGAACCGATGTAACGGCTGCACCTGGTAGTGAAGATAGTAAGATTCGACGAAGTGAATTCCCCAAAGTCTGACCATAGCCTCTTTCCAGTGGTTCTACAATGAATTTACCGTAAGTACCATTCTCATTGACGTCAATGGTCTCAATTTTCGGCTTTTCGATTTCAATCACGCATGTACCCTCCTTCAAACGTCGCTCCTATATAAACCAGTCACCTTGTCTTACATATCCATGTAGTATCCCTAAACAACCATTGTTAGCAGATTATTACAGTTTTATACTACATATATTCTGGTTGACTTAATTAGACACGACGACGTTTTGGTGGGCGGCATCCGTTATGTGGAACTGGAGTTACATCCTTAATTAGGTTGACTTCCAGACCAGCAGCTTGCAAAGAACGAATCGCTGCTTCACGACCAGCACCAGGACCTTTAACCATAACTTCTACCGATTTCATACCATGTTCCATTGCAGCTTTAGCAGCTGTTTCAGCAGCCATTTGTGCAGCAAATGGAGTTGATTTACGGGAACCTCTGAAACCTAGTCCACCTGAACTAGCCCATGAGATTGCATTACCGTGTGGGTCAGTGATCGTTACGATTGTATTGTTGAACGTGGAACGAATATGAGCCACGCCAGATTCAATATTTTTACGGTCGCGACGTTTAGTACGTACGACTTTTTTTGGTTTAGCCATTGTCTTTTATCCCCCCTTATTATTTCTTCTTGTTCGCTACCGTACGACGAGGGCCTTTCCGTGTACGTGCATTCGTCTTAGTACGTTGTCCGCGAACCGGCAACCCACGGCGATGACGCACACCACGATAGCAACCAATTTCAACTAGACGTTTAATATTCAAGGAAATTTCACGACGTAGGTCACCTTCAACCTTAACACTCTTATCGATCGTTTCACGCAATTTGCTAACTTCATCTTCAGTCAAATCTCTAACACGAGTCTCTGAACTAATGCCTGTATCTTCTAGAATTTTCTTGGAAGTCGTTCTACCGATTCCGAAAATGTAAGTCAAGGCGATCTCAACGCGCTTATCACGTGGTAAATCCACACCAGCTATACGAGCCATTTTACGCTACACCCCCTTCTTAACCTTGTTTTTGTTTATGTTTCGGATTTTCACAAATCACCATTACAGTCCCTTTACGACGAATGACTTTGCATTTTTCGCACATGGGTTTTACAGAAGGTCTTACCTTCATGTTAATTACCTCCTCAAAGTTTTGCGAAGCAAAACTGACTTCGAAAGCATATACCAAGTTTTGCAAAGCAAAACTGACATCGAAAGCGTTGGAAAGTTAATATTATTAATCTTCCCTGATAAGGATCAGCTCCGTTTTGCCGGGCAAAACAGGTGTTACGCTAATTCTTGTTGTACTGCTATTTACGGTAAGTTATACGACCTTTGGTTAGATCATAAGGTGATAACTGTACGACCACTTTGTCTCCTGTCAGAATACGGATAAAGTGCATCCGTAGCTTTCCTGAAACATGACCCAGTATTTGATGACCGTTCTCAAGTTCAACCTTGAACGTTGCATTTGGAAGCAGTTCAAGTACCGTACCTTCTACTTCAATTACGTCTTCTTTAGCCACAATTAGTCTCCTCTCTGTTCAGCATGTGATTCGGTAGATTGTCTAAACTTCATCACTGCATAACGCAGTTTTCCGTTTGTGACCCGACCGTTTTCCATTAAACTGTTTACAACCTCACTGCTAATGTACGATTGGGTTTCCAAATGAAGAAGGTTTTTCTTCTTCGCTTGGTCAAACTTTCGTTTATCCCCATCCGCAATATAGACGAACTTGTTATCGGCATGGGAGAGGACTACTGCTACCTGTCCGGCATCCTTGCCTCTCAGTATCTTCACAATTTGACCAATATGCGGTATGGATTGGTTATTCAATGACCATCACCTACCACTTCAGTTTTGTGAAATAAATTATACCTTCCGGAGTACATTGCAAACAGGCATACAACCGGTGTGACAAGTGCAACTCCCGTGAATGTCCATTCTTTCAGAACACTCAACCATGGCTGAGCACTCTCCAGAAATCTAGAACACGGGATATATCTAAGCGTAGATTCCATGGAAACCACAGTCCTGCGCTCTGATGTCTAACTTAACAATGTGGTCTTCGTTTAATTTGCGTTTACCGGAGGATCCAGGGACTATGACCGAAGTGCAAATGCTAGTAAGGAAACCATTGTAATCTTTATCAGACGATACTAAAGCTTGACTACGAATGAATGGTTCAGCAAGTTGACTTGTAGTCACAACATGCCCTGCTTCGCTCATAAGCCCACGTTCTGTTTCGGACTTACTAATGATCATTACACCTAACCTCGCAATATTGACACGATCTCAGCTGAAACCGAATCAATTTCCTTTTCACCATCGATCTGACGCAATAAACCTTTGTTATCATAAAACTCTAGGAGTGGTGCTGTTTTGTTGATATATTCGTCAAGGCGTTTTCCTACACTCTCTTCGTTATCATCAGAGCGTTGGTATAACTCCCCTCCGTCAATATCACATACACCTTCCTGTTTAGACGGATTAAATATCACATGATATGTGGCTCCACAGTCTCTACAAATACGACGTCCAGTTAAACGCGCCATTAATTTATCGCGATCAACCTTCAGATTAATGACATGATCCAATTTGGTATTCAAGCGGGACAGAATTTCTTCTAGCGCTTCCGCTTGCGAAAGGGTTCTTGGAAAACCATCCAATAAAAAACCTTTTTCGCAATCGGACTGCTGTAGACGTTCACCCACAATGCCAATCGTTACATCATCCGGTACTAGTAAACCTTGATCCATATATTCTTTGGCTTTCATTCCGATCGGTGTTTCCTGTTTAATCGCCAGACGAAATGCATCGCCTGTGGATATGTGAGGAATACCAAATTCGTTAACTACAGCCGCTGCTTGTGTACCTTTACCTGCCCCAGGAGGTCCCATGAAAAGAATGTTCACGATTATCACTCCCCCAAGAATTCCTATTGCTTGAAATATAGGTGCCGGGAAGTTCTACAACTTCACCGGTCCTCTTATTTATTAATGAAACCTTTGTAATGACGTTTGATCAATTGGCCTTCAATTTGCTTCATAGTGTCCAATGCAACACCGATAACGATGAGGAGAGCAGTTCCCCCGATTTGCACGGATTTAGGCAATCCAGCCAAGCTACCTAAGAAGATCGGCATTAGCGATATAACCGCTAAGAATATTGCACCGGACATTGTCAAACGAGACATAACGCGGGTCATATATTTCTCAGTTGCTTTCCCTGGACGAATCCCTGGAATATATCCACCGTTTTTCTTCATATTATCAGCCATTTGTTGAGGATTCATCTGTACAAATGTATAGAAGAATGTAAATCCAATAATCAAGATAACATACAAGACCATACCCAATGGTTGATCAGTATTAAAGTTAGTACTAACCCATTTAGCCCAAGTATGTGTGGACCAGAAGTTAGCTAGAATGATTGGAAATTGAAGCAATGATATGGCGAAAATGACTGGAATTACGCCCGCTGCATTGATCTTAAGCGGAATATGCGTATTTTGTCCTCCATACATTTTATTTCCAACGACACGTTTAGCATATTGTACTGGAATCTTACGAATCGCTTGTTGGATGTATATAACACCAATAACAATCAGTACAACAACAACAACTAAAAGAATCGTCTTCAATGAATTCATAAATGCTTGATTATCCTGAATGAAGGAAGATTGAGCCGTAGTAGTGATATATTGTGGAATGTTGGCTACGATACCTGCAAAGATAAGCATCGAAATCCCGTTTCCTATACCCTTCTCCGTAATTTGCTCACCCAACCACATCAGAAAAGCAGTACCTGCTGTCAACACAAGAGCGATCAATGCATATTTAACGAAACTTGCATTAGGAACCATTTGTGTACCATACATACGGTTGAAACCGATAGACATAGCAAACGCCTGAACTAATCCCAATACAATCGTACCATAGCGTGTCAATTGTGCTGATTTTTTCTTACCGTGTTCGCCTTGTTTGGCCCACTCGGCAAGCTTGGGTATAACATCCATGGAGAGCAATTGCACTATGATGGATGCTGTAATATATGGCGTAATCCCGAGGGCGAATATAGAGAAATTCTGTAATGCGCCACCCGAGAACGTATTGAGGAGACCAAACAAATCTGCACCCGCACCGCTGTTATTCATAAGAACGGACTTATCGACACCAGGTACTGGAACAAAGCTACCTATGCGATAAATGAATAATACAAACAGTGTGAATAGGATTCGTTTACGTAGATCCTCAATATGCCAAATATTTTTGATCGTCTTAATCATTAGATCACCTCGGTTTTACCGCCGGCAGCCTCGATTTTCTCTACCGCAGATTGAGAAAACTTATTCGCTTTGACAGACAGCTTAACTGTAACTTCGCCGTTGCCAAGAATCTTGATTCCGCTTTTAGCATTTTTCACGATTCCATTTTCGAACAAAAATTCTGGTGTTACTTCTGTATCTGCTGCAAAGTTGTTAAGATCTTCGATGTTCACGATCGCATATTCTTTACGCGTTGGATTAGTAAATCCGCGTTTAGGTAAGCGACGATACAACGGGTTTTGTCCACCTTCGAAACCAGGGCGAACTCCACCGCCGGAACGAGAGTTTTGACCTTTATGGCCACGACCTGATGTTTTACCTGTACCACTTGATGTTCCGCGTCCAACACGTTTGCGTTCTTTACGGGAACCAGGGGCAGAGGAAAGCTCATGTAATTTCATCGTTCGTTGCACCTCCTTAAGATTTGTAGGTTAATCTTTGTAGATTAACCTTCGATTTCTGTTACTGATACTAAATGGGATACTTTATTGATCATTCCGCGAATCGCAGGATTGTCGTTATGAACAACAGTTTTGTTGATTTTTCTCAAACCAAGTGTGTTGACAGTCGCACGTTGATCTTCAGGACGACCGATCAAGCTACGAACGAGGGTGATTTGAAGCTTTGTCATGACATTCCCTCCCTTAACCGAGCAATTCTTCGACGGATTTGCCGCGTAATTTCGCAACATCCTCAGCGCGTTTCAGACGGGATAATCCCTCTAAAGTTGCGTTGACCATATTCATGGAGTTCGAAGAACCCAGAGATTTTGTCAAGATATCGCCCACACCAGCAAGTTCAAGTACAGCACGTACAGGACCGCCAGCAATAACTCCAGTACCTTCTGATGCTGGTTTCATAAAGACCCGACCAGCTCCGAATTTACCTGTTACAGTGTGAGGAATCGATGTTCCAACAAGTGGAACATGAATTAGATTTTTCTTAGCATCTTCAATACCTTTGCGAATCGCATCAGGTACTTCGCCCGCTTTACCGATACCGGCGCCAACATAACCTTTGCCATCGCCGACAACTACCAACGCGCTAAAGCTAAAACGGCGTCCGCCTTTTACAACTTTTGCTACGCGGTTAATATTTACAACTCTTTCAGTCAGTTCTAAAGTATTCGGATCTACACGCAAGTCGTTAACCTCCTTTTTAAAAAATATCTTAGAATTCTAAGCCTGCTTCACGAGCAGCATCTGCAAGTGCTTGAATTCGTCCGTGATATAAGTATCCTCCGCGGTCAAAAACAACGGAAGCATAGCCCTTATCTTTCGCACGTTTAGCAACTAATTCTCCCACTTTACGAGCTGATTCAACATTAGCACCGTTAGTGATCCCTTCAGTCAATTCCTTATCGACAGTAGATGCTGATACCAATGTAACACCAGCAACATCATCGATCAACTGAGCATAGATATGTTTGGAAGAACGGAAAACGTTGAGACGAGGACGTTCAGCTGTTCCAGTAATTCTCTTACGAACACGAAGATGTCTGCGTACACGCGCTTTGTTCTTATCTTGTTTTGTAATCATGAATTCCTTTTCACTCCTTTCAGTTTGCCTTCAAAGCTTCAAGTTAAGACGCACAGGATAAATCTGGATTAAGAAAAAATAACTTATTTTTTCTTACCAGCTTTACCTTCCTTACGGATAATGCGTTCACCTTCATACTTAATCCCTTTACCTTTGTAAGGTTCAGGCTCACGTACCGAACGGATATTAGCAGCATAAGCTCCTACGCGTTCTTTATCGATGCCTTTAACAAGGATCTTTGTGTTCACAGGTACTTCAAATTCAATACCTGGTTCTGGAGTGATTTCAACAGGGTGTGAGTAACCTACGTTTAGAACGATCTTATCTCCGGATTTGCTTGCACGATATCCGACCCCAACCAATTCTAGAGATTTCGAGAATCCTTCAGTTACACCAGTCACCATATTGTTGACAACGCTGCGGGTCGTGCCGTGAAGAGAACGATGCGTTTTGTTGTCAGATGGACGTTCAACAAGAATTTCATTATTATCTACTGTTACCTTCATGTCTTTATGAAGTTCACGAGTCAAAGTTCCTTTAGGACCTTTAACAGTAATAACAGTATTGTTCAAAGTGATTTCTACACCACTTGGTACTGTAATTGGTTTGCGACCAATACGAGACATATATGTTGCACCTCCTTGTCTTGTGACTTTATATTACCAAACGTAGCAGACAACTTCTCCGCCAGATTTAGATTGACGCGCTTCTTTATCGGTCATAACTCCCTTTGAAGTAGAGATAATCGCGATACCTAGACCGCCTAGTACACGTGGAACTTCGTTGCTCTTCGTGTACACGCGAAGGCCTGGTTTACTAATTCTTTTCAAACCTGTGATAACACGTTCGTTGTTTTGTCCATATTTCAAGAAAATACGGATAATCCCTTGTTTGTTATCAGCGACAACTTCTGCGTCGCGGATGAATCCTTCACGCTTCAAAATATCAGCGATTTGTTTCTTCATCGTTGAAGCAGGCATTTCTACCGTTTCGTGACGTACTGTATTAGCGTTACGAATACGAGTTAGCATATCTGCAATTGGATCAGACATAGTCATGTGTGTAAACCTCCTTCCCGTTTATGGACTTCTTACCAGCTTGCTTTTTTCACGCCAGGAATCTGGCCCTTATAAGCTAATTCACGGAAACAAATTCTGCAAATTTTAAACTTTTGCAGTACCGAATGTGGACGACCGCAACGTTCGCAACGTGTATATGCACGAACTTTGTATTTAGGCGTACGTTGTTGTTTTACTTTCATCGAAGTTTTTGCCACTTAGACTGACACCTCCTAATAATTTTCGGAGAAATGGATTTGCGAAATTACTTTGCAAAAGGCATTCCCATTTGAGCAAGTAGCTCGCGGGACTCTTCATCAGTATTAGCTGTCGTTACAATAACGATATCCATACCGCGAACTTTATCCACCTTGTCATATTCAATCTCAGGGAAAATTAATTGTTCCTTGAGTCCAAGTGTGTAGTTACCGCGGCCATCAAAAGCCTTAGCAGATACACCGTGGAAGTCACGAACACGAGGAAGAGTGATGTTGAACAATTTATCTAAGAAATAATACATGCGTTCACCACGAAGTGTAACTTTAACACCGATCGGCATGTTTTCACGTAGTTTGAAACCAGCGATAGATTTCTTAGCGCGAGTGATAATTGGTTTTTGACCCGAAATCAGTTGCATATCAGCAACAGCGGAATCAAGAACTTTAGAGTTAGAAACAGCTTCACCAACACCCATGTTGATAACAACTTTCTCAATCTTAGGCACTTGCATTACTGTTGTATAATTAAACTTCTGCATCAAAGCAGGTGTAATTTCGTTCAAGTAACGTTCTTTTAATCTTACTGCCATGAATCACAAACCTCCTTTCTTCACTAATAAATTAGTCGATAACTTCTCCGGACTTTTTCGCTACGCGAACCTTTTGTCCGTTATCCAATACTTTGTATCCGATACGAGTTACTGTTCCGCTCTTTGGATCGATATGCATCACGTTTGAAACGTGAATAGCTGCTTCCTGCTCAATGATACCGCCTTGTGGGTTAGATTGGTTAGGCTTTTGATGTTTCTTCATCATGTTAACACCTTCAACCAAGACCCGGTTTTGACGAGGGTAGGCTGCAATGACACGACCTTTTTTACCTTTGTCTTTACCACTAATCACCATGACTGTATCATCTTTTTTGACATGCAGCTTATTGCTATGGGATTCTAGAACTTTTTTCACTTTTGGCATTTGTTACACCTCCTGCTGCTTGCTATTCCTTGCAAGTTTAAGGTTATTTGAATTAGATAACTTCCGGTGCCAAGGAAACGATTTTCATGAAGTCTCTGTCGCGAAGTTCGCGAGCAACAGGTCCAAAAATACGAGTTCCACGTGGGCTCTTATCATCTTTAACAACAACTGCAGCATTTTCATCAAATGTGATATACGAACCGTCTTTACGACGAACAGTACGTTTAGTACGAACCACTACAGCTCTTACTACATCACCCTTTTTGACAACGCCGCCTGGTGTTGCAGCTTTGACAGAACATACGATCATATCACCAATAGCTGCTGTACGACGACCAGTTCCTCCTAAAACGCGGATACACATAAGTTCCTTCGCTCCGGAGTTGTCAGCTACATGCAAACGAGTAAATGGTTGAATCATTTAAATTTCCTCCTTTCGAAAAAAACTATCAAGGGGTTTAGAGGATAATCGCTTTTTCCACGATTTCGACTAATCTCCAGCGTTTATCCTTGGATAGCGGACGGGTTTCCATAACTTTAACGATATCCCCGATTTTCGCAGTATTGTTTTCATCATGCGCTTTAAATTTCTTAGTATGTTTAAGGCGCTTGTGATACAAATTGTGCTTTTTATGAGTTTCAACAGCAACAACAATAGTTTTATCCATTTTGTCACTGACTACTTTACCGACTTGCACTTTACGTGCATTACGTTCTTCAGTCATTGTAAGCCTCCTTCCTGAATATAGACAGGTTCAGTCCAATTCAATTAACTAATTCCAAGTAATCTTTCATGGATAATAGTTTTAGCACGAGCTATTTCTTTACGAACATCACGAATCCGTGTCGGATTGTCAAGCTGACCAGTAGCCAGTTGAAAACGAAGGTTAAAGAGTTCTTCTTTAAATCCGGATACCTTTTGTTCTATCTCAGCAGAGGTTAGGTTACGAAGTTCACTAGCTTTCATTTGCTTCACCACCCACTTCTTCACGTTTGATAAACTTAGTTTTGATTGGTAGTTTGTGAGCAGCAAGACGCATCGCTTCACGAGCGATCTCTTCCGGCACTCCACCAAGTTCAAACATGATTTTACCTGGTTTTACTACTGCAACCCATTTTTCCACGTTACCTTTACCACTACCCATACGTACTTCTAGAGGCTTCTGTGTGATTGGCTTATCCGGGAAAATTTTAATCCATACTTTACCACCACGTTTGATATAACGAGTCATAGCAATACGCGCAGCCTCGATCTGACGGTTAGTAATCCATGATGGCTCAAGAGCTACTAGACCGAATTCACCGAAATTCAATTCAGTTCCGCCTTTAGCTTGGCCTTTCATGTGTCCGCGTTGTTGCTTGCGGTGTTTTACACGTTTTGGTACCAACATGATTAGTTGCCTCCTTCCTGCGCAGCCTGTTTCTTAGCCGTAGGAAGAACCTCTCCACGATAGATCCATACTTTTACTCCGATTAGACCAAAAGTAGTAGCCGCTTCAGCCGTACCGTAGTCAATATCAGCACGAAGCGTATGAAGTGGAACAGTTCCTTCGCTATAGCCTTCCGAACGAGCGATCTCAGCACCGCCAAGACGTCCGCCAACTTGTGTTTTAATTCCTTTTGCACCAGAGCGCATAGTTCTTTGCATTGCTTGTTTCAAAGCACGACGGAAGGAAACACGACGTTCCAATTGTTGTGCAATGCTTTCTGCAACGAGAATAGCATCTAGTTCAGGATGTTTGATTTCAGAAATATTAATGTGAACTTTCTTACCAGCAGAAATCTTAGTAATTTGACTGCGAAGTACTTCTACTTCAGCGCCACCTTTACCAATTACCATTCCTGGCTTAGCAGTATGAATAGTAACATTCACACGATTAGCTGCACGTTCAATTTCAATGTGCGATACAGCTGAATCTTTTAATTTATTTTTAACGTATTCGCGAATTTTAACGTCTTCCATTAAAAGAGTACCGAACTCTTTTCCTGCAAACCATTTAGATTCCCAATCACGAATAATACCTACTCGTAGTCCTATTGGATTTACTTTTTGGCCCACTCGTTATCCCTCCTTATTTCTCAGATACCACCAAAGAGATGTGGCTAGTACGCTTGTTAATCTTGCTAGCGCGTCCCATCGCACGAGGACGGAAACGTTTCATCGTCGGTCCTTGGTTGACATAAACTTCACTAACATACAACTTGTTAACATCTAGTGAATAGTTGTGTTCAGCATTTGCGATAGCTGAGTTCAACAACTTTTCCACAACCGGGGAAGCGGCTTTCGGAGTGTGGCGAAGAATTGCGATTGCAGCGCCTACTTCTTTACCACGAATCAAGTCAACAACCAGTTGAACTTTACGAGAAGAAATCCGAATAGATTTAGCATGTGCTTTTGCTTCCATTGTTTTACCTCCTCTCAGACAAAGAGCTTAAAATATTATCTTCTTGTTTTCTTATCATCATCCGAATGACTTTTGTAGGTACGAGTTGGAGCGAATTCGCCCAATTTGTGTCCTACCATATCTTCCGTTACGTATACTGGAACGTGTTTACGTCCATCATACACACCAAAAGTAAGTCCGATGAACTGTGGAAAAATAGTGGAACGACGGGACCAAGTCTTAATAACAGCCTTTTTCTCCGATGCGTTCATAACTTCAACTTTTTTCAACAGGTAACCGTCAATGAAAGGTCCCTTTTTTAAACTGCGACTCATATGTGAATCCTCCCTTCATCAAATCTTCTCGTTACTTTCGGCACTTCACAACGTTATGCACAGTGTGCATTATTTTGTGCGGCGGCGAACGATATATTTGTCAGAAGCTTTTCCTTTTTTACGTGTCTTGTATCCAAGAGTTGGTTTACCCCAAGGAGACAATGGAGATTTACGACCGATTGGAGCGCGTCCTTCACCACCACCGTGTGGGTGATCGTTAGGGTTCATGACTACCCCGCGGACTTCTGGGCGTTGACCCATCCAGCGGCTACGTCCTGCTTTACCAATCTTAATTAGTTCGTGGTCTGCGTTACCAACAGAACCGATTGTAGCGCGACAAACCTTCAACAATTTACGAACTTCACCAGAAGACAAACGTACGGATACGTATTTTTCTTCTTTACCAAGAAGTTGAGCTTCAGTACCTGCTGCACGTACTAATTGTCCACCTTTACCTGGTTGTAATTCGATGTTGTGGATAACTGTACCTACTGGAATGTTCTCCATAGGAAGTGTATTACCAATCTTGATATCAGAAGCTGGTCCTGATTCAATTTGATCTCCTACTTTTAGGCCTTGTGGAGCGATAATGTAACGTTTCTCTCCATCAGCATAGTGGATCAAAGCAATATTGGAAGTACGGTTCGGATCGTATTCAATCGTAGCAACGCGACCTGGTATGCCGTCTTTAGTCCGTTTGAAGTCAATGATACGGTATTTACGTTTGTGTCCGCCGCCGTGGTGACGTACGGTGATTTTACCTTGGTTATTACGTCCCGCATGTTTGAAAAGGGGAGACAACAAGGATTTTTCCGGTTCGTTTGTTGTGATTTCTTCAAACGTAGACACTGACATATGTCTTCTAGCCGGGGATGTTGGTTTATACTTTTTAATTGGCACTGAATTTCCCTCCTTACTTTAGCGATTTCACTACTCTACTGCTTCAAAAAATTCAAGCGGCTTGCTATCTTTACTTAATGTAACTATAGCCTTTTTCCATTCAGAAGTATAACCGTTATATTTACCATAACGTTTAGGCTTTTGTGGAACACGCATTGTATTTACATTTGTAACTTTAACTTTGAAAATAGCTTCGATAGCTTGTTTGATTTCGGTTTTATTGGCACGGAGTTCAACTTCAAAAGCGTATTTCATGTCGCTCATATAGTCGGCCGTACGTTCCGTAATAACCGGACGTTTAATCACATCGCGAGGATCCTTCATTACGCGAACACCTCCTCTACCTTCTGAACTGCTTCCTTCGTAATGATCAACTTGTCGTACAATAGTACGTCAAGGACATTAATGCCGTCTGCTGCTACAAATTTAACACCAGGAATATTACGAGCAGCTAGAGCTACTGTATCATCAAAGGCAGGTGTTACAATTAGAGCTTTACGTTCGACTTTTAAGTTGTTCAAGATTGCTGCAAATTCTTTCGTTTTTGGCGAGTTCAACGTTAGAGCATCAAGAACAATGATATTGTTATCAAGTACTTTGGATGACAACGCAGATTTAATCGCTAAGCGACGAACCTTTTTAGGCAATTTGAATGTATAACTACGTGGAGTTGGTCCAAATACCACTCCGCCGCCTTTCCATTGTGGAGAGCGAATAGATCCTTGACGAGCACGACCTGTACCTTTTTGTTTCCAAGGTTTACGTCCTCCGCCACGTACTTCAGAACGTCCTTTAACTTTGTGAGTACCACGACGTAGAGAAGCTCTTTGTAGCAAGACAGCTTGATTCATAACATGTACATGCGGTTCGATACCGAATACATTGTCATTTAGTTCAACTTCTCCTACTTCACTTCCAGTAACATTAAAAAGAACTACTTTAGGCATTGTTTTTCCTCCTTCCTTTGGTGATTATTTCTTCACCGTTTCTTTGATTTTCACAAAGCTGTTTTTAGGTCCTGGAATAGCACCTTTTATAAGTAAAACGTTACGTTCAACATCCACTTTGATAACTTCAAGTTTCTGTACTGTAATTAGCGTATGTCCCATATGTCCTGGAAGGCGTTTGCCTTTAGCAACACGGTTCGCTTGAATGGAACCCATGGAACCCGGTCTACGGTGATAACGTGATCCGTGAGCCATTGGTCCGCGGCTTTGTCCCCAACGTTTAATTACACCTTGAAATCCTTTACCTTTTGAAGTACCTGTTACGTCAACAAACTCGCCTTCAGCGAAAACGTCAGCCTTCAATTCCTGACCTACCTCAACACTAGCGAAGTCATTCCCGCGAATTTCGCGAACGTAGCGCTTAGGCGCAGTATTTGCCTTTTTCGCATGACCTATTTCAGGTTTGATCGCGTTTCTTTCTTTCTTATCGGAGAAACCTAGTTGGATCGCTTCATAGCCATCGTTTTCTAGATCTTTCTTCTGCAATACAACGCAAGGACCTGCTTCGATTACCGTTACAGGAATTACATTACCCTCAGCTGTAAATACTTGAGTCATTCCGAGTTTTTTTCCTAAGATACCTTTCATGTTGACACCTCTTTTCCTTTCAAAGTTCCTTACTAGTAATCAATATTACAATTTAATTTCAATATCTACACCGGACGGCAGGTCCAAGCGCATTAAGGCATCCACAGTTTGTGGAGTCGGGTTCACAATGTCGATCAAACGCTTATGAGTGCGTTGTTCGAACTGTTCCCGCGAATCCTTATACTTGTGTACCGCACGGAGAATGGTAATGATTTGTTTTTCAGTTGGAAGTGGAATCGGTCCAGAAACACTAGCACCTGAACGTTTTGCAGTTTCAACAATTTTCTCAGCGGATTGATCAAGAATTCTGTGATCGTAAGCTTTCAAACGAATACGAATTTTTTGCTTTGCCATTTTAGTCCCTCCTTCTATCGCCCAATTTGGTATCGGACATACTCCACGAAAATTTTCTAGACAACCGCTCCATGGCAAAGGGGCCAGGTGTGTCAGTAACCTCTCGCTTCATCGCAACGTCTCAGAACAACATTCATTATTATATAGAATACTTGAATATAATGCAAGTATAAAATAAAAAGTTAATATATTACCTCTTGGCTAAGTCTATATATTACACTTTATTTTCTAACTAGGCAACCTTAAACTATCAATTATAAGGAATCACTTCGCAGTAATTTCATCCAAATTTTCCATTAAATCAAAAACAGAGGGCTCTATCTTTAATGGATAGAACCCTCTATTACTTGCGTTCACATCACACTGTTGCTCGTTACAGTACATTGTTGCTTATGATTCAAGACCAAAGTCTTTATTATTTAGTGATTGTTGCTACTGAACCAGCACCAACAGTACGTCCACCTTCACGGATTGAGAATTTAGTACCTTCTTCAATCGCGATTGGGTTGATCAATGCAACAGTTACAGTGATGTTATCACCAGGCATAACCATTTCAGTACCTTCTGGCAAAGTAATAACTCCAGTTACGTCAGTTGTACGGAAGTAGAACTGTGGACGGTAACCAGTGAAGAAAGGTTTATGACGTCCGCCTTCTTCTTTTGTCAAAACGTAGATTTGTGCTTCGAAATCTGTGTGTGGTTTAACTGTACCTGGTTTAGCAAGTACTTGGCCACGCTCGATCATTGTGCGGTCAACACCACGAAGCAATGCTCCGATGTTGTCCCCAGCTTGTGCAGAATCAAGCAATTTACGGAACATTTCAACGCCCGTAACTACTGATTTCTTAGCTTCTTCAGTGATACCAACGATTTCAACTTCTTCTCCGACTTTAACAGTTCCGCGTTCTACACGACCTGTAGCAACGGTACCGCGACCAGTGATAGAGAATACATCCTCAACAGGCATCAAGAAAGGTTTGTCAGTGTCACGAACTGGATCTGGCACATAAGTGTCGATAACTTCGAACATTTCAACAATTTTCTTAGCCCATTCGCCATCTGGGTTAGCCAATGCTTCACGAGCTGAACCTTGGAAGATTGGAGTATCATCGCCTGGGAAATCATATTCATTCAACAAATCACGAACTTCCATTTCAACCAATTCAAGAAGTTCTGCGTCTTCAACAACGTCACATTTGTTCAAGAATACTACGATGTATGGAACACCAACTTGTTTAGACAATAGGATATGTTCGCGAGTCTGTGGCATAGGGCCGTCAGCTGCAGAAACAACCAAGATAGCTCCGTCCATTTGAGCAGCACCAGTGATCATGTTTTTAACGTAATCGGCATGTCCTGGGCAGTCAACGTGTGCATAGTGACGGTTAGGAGTTTCATATTCAACGTGAGAAGTAGAGATTGTGATACCACGTTCGCGCTCTTCTGGAGCTTTATCGATTTGATCGAATGCTATAGCAGCACCCCCGTAAGTTTTGGACAATACAGTTGTAATTGCTGCAGTAAGAGTCGTTTTACCATGATCGACGTGACCAATAGTACCGATATTTACGTGTGTTTTATTGCGTTCAAATTTAGCCTTTGCCATTTTAAACACTTCCTCCTTCAATAAATAAATTGTTTATGTTCATACAGCATAAAGTAAAAGGATATTCCCTTTCACTCCATCCTGTAAAGAAAATGATAATTATTCTCCGCCTTTTGACTTGGAGATAATTTCTTCAGCAATGCTCTTCGGAACTTCTTCATAGTGAGATAGTTCCATCGAGAACACACCGCGACCTTGAGTACCAGAGCGAAGTGTTGTCGAATATCCGAACATTTCAGATAGAGGCACCTTAGCACGAATAATTTGAGCTCCTGCACGAGTATCCATACCTTCAATCCGTCCACGACGGGAATTCAGCATACCCATAACATCACCCATATATTCTTCCGGTACGGTTACTTCAACTTTCATGATTGGCTCAAGAAGTACAGGCTTACACTTGTCTTTAGCAGCTTTAAGTGCTAGAGAACCTGCAACTTTAAATGCCATTTCATTGGAATCGACATCATGGTATGAACCATCAACGATAGTAGCTTTGACATCAACAAGCGGGAAGCCTGCGATAACACCGCTCTTCATTCCTTCTTCAATCCCTGCAAGTGCTGGAGCAACATATTCTCTAGGAACAGATCCACCGACAACCTTGCTTTCGAAAGTATTACCAGTACCTGCTTCAAGAGGTTCGAATTCAACCCATACGTGACCGTATTGTCCACGACCACCAGATTGACGTACGAACTTACCTTCTACACGTGCTGCAGAACGGAATGTTTCACGATAAGCAACCTGTGGTTTACCCACATTCGTTTCCACTTTGAACTCACGACGCATACGGTCGATGATGATATCAAGGTGAAGCTCACCCATACCTGCAAGAATAGTCTGGCCAGTCTCTTCATCTGTGTGAGCACGAAGTGTAGGATCTTCCTCAGTTAATTTACCGAGAGCGACACCCATTTTGTCTTGGTCAGCTTTAGTCTTAGGTTCAACTGCAATGGAGATAACTGGATCCGGGAAATTCATAGATTCAAGAATAACTGGATGTTTCTCATCACATAGCGTATCACCTGTACCTGTGTCTTTCAAACCAACAGCTGAAGCGATATCTCCGCAGTAAACTTCAGAGATTTCTTGACGGCTGTTAGCATGCATTTGCAGGATACGTCCGATACGTTCGCGTTTACCTTTTGTTGCATTCAGTACATATGATCCGGATTGTAGTACACCAGAATATACACGGAAGAACGTAAGTTTACCAACGTAAGGGTCAGTCATGATCTTAAATGCAAGTGCAGCGAAAGGTTCTTTATCATCAGACTTACGGATTGTTTCAGTACCATCATCAAGATGACCAATGATAGCTGGAACGTCTGTAGGAGCTGGAAGATAATCAACAACTGCGTCCATCATTAACTGAACGCCTTTGTTACGATAAGATGATCCACAGATTACTGGGAAGATCTTAGTCTGAACAACACCTTTACGAAGAGCTGCTTTCAATTCTGGAATGGTGATTTCTTCACCCTCAAGATATTTCATAGTCAATTCTTCGTCTAACTCTGCAACTTTTTCAATTAGTTCTGCGCGAAGTTCTTCAACTTTCACTTTGAATTCTTCTGGAATTTCAACAACTTCGATGTTTTGACCCAAGTCATCTTTGTACATGTGAGCTTTACGCTCAACAAGGTCAATAATCCCAGTAAAGTCATTTTCAGCACCAATCGGAAGTTGAATTGCTACTGCGTTTGCCTTAAGGCGATCACGCATTGTTTCAATAACATTAAGATAATCAGCACCGATAATATCCATCTTGTTCACATATGCAATACGCGGTACGCCATACTTGTCAGCCTGTCTCCATACGGTTTCAGACTGAGGTTCTACGCCCTCTTTTGCACTGAACACACCTACTGCCCCATCCAATACACGAAGGGACCGTTCAACTTCAACAGTGAAGTCAACGTGTCCCGGGGTATCAATGATATTAACGCGGTGACCTTTCCAAGAAGCAGTCGTAGCAGCGGAAGTAATCGTAATTCCGCGCTCCTGTTCTTGTTCCATCCAGTCCATAGTCGCAGCACCCTCGTGAACTTCACCGATTTTGTGCGTTATGCCTGTGTAGAACAAGATGCGCTCCGTGGTAGTTGTTTTACCAGCGTCAATATGAGCCATGATCCCAATATTACGTGTATTGTTTAAGGAGAACTCTCTTGCCATGAAAATAGTCTCCCTTCAATAACATAGTTATATTTAAGCTAATTCTACCAACGGTAGTGAGCAAACGCTTTGTTCGCTTCAGCCATCTTGTGTGTATCTTCGCGTTTCTTAACAGAAGCGCCTGTGTTGTTTGAAGCATCGATAATCTCTGCTGCCAAACGTTCTTCCATCGTCTTCTCACCGCGGTTGCGGGAGTAGTTTACAAGCCAACGTAGACCTAGAGCTGTACGTCTTTCAGGTTTCACTTCTAGTGGTACCTGGTAGGTTGAACCACCTACACGACGTGCTTTAACTTCTAGAACTGGCATGATATTCTTGATCGCCGTTTCAAACACTTCCATCGGATCTTTCTCCGTACGTTCTTGAATAAGCTTGAACGCGTTATATAGAATTGTTGCAGCAGTACCTCTCTTACCATCCAACATAATGCGGTTGATTAGACGAGTAACTAGCTTGCTATTGTACAACGGATCTGGTAATACGTCTCTTTTAGTAACTGGACCCTTGCGTGGCATGGATATCCCCCTTTCTTAAATCAATTGAATTCTATTGAATTCACTATTATTTTTTAACCTTAGGACGTTTCGTACCATATTTGGAACGAGCTTGCATCCGGTTGTTAACACCTGCAGTATCAAGAGCACCGCGAACGATGTGATAACGTACTCCTGCAAGGTCTTTTACTTTTCCTCCACGAACCAATACGACACTGTGCTCTTGCAAGTTGTGTCCGATTCCTGGAATATAAGCAGTCACCTCTATGCGATTCGTTAAACGAACACGAGCATATTTACGAAGTGCGGAGTTTGGTTTACGTGGAGTCATAGTACCTACACGTGTACATACACCACGTTTTTGTGGAGCGCTCAATCCAGTCTCTTCACGCTTCAAAGCGTTATACCCTTTTTGTAGTGCTGGGGATTTAGACTTATAAATCTTAGATTGACGTCCTTTACGAACTAGCTGATTAATTGTTGGCATGTTGTTGCCACCCCCTTCCCAATATTACTGTCCAATTATACCTTCCAAGTCCACAGACCCAGGCGGTTCATAAAAGGACAAATGAAAAGCCTTTGCCGAAAGATTTTTGCATCTTTCTCACAAAAACATCCCTTTAAAACTATGGTTTAATGACGGCAGCCATCGCTGCACCCACTTCAATGCTGCATGCTTCGCCCAATTCAGTCATGGTATCCACATACGTTATGTTGACGCTATGCTTGTCGCATAGTGCTACAATTTTTGAAATAAGCCGCTGATCTGCATCTAAGGCTACATATACTTCAGTAGCTTGACCACACTCAACTGCTCGCATGGTTTGTTTGGTGCCTATTCTAACATGAGCATCCTGTAATCCTCTATCATTAGACATCATTACGATTCCTCCAAAAGAACAGGAATAACTAAATCACTCACGCACCTATGATATATTAGCATCCCACATCATTGATGTCAAGAGATTTGGTGCATTTACTAGATAAATCAAGTTGGTGCTGTGAAATCAAACCCTTATAAGTATGATTCCACAGCGTCCTTCTTAATTATTCTACAGTTACAGGTTCAAGCTCTTTAGGTTCCTTATTCAACAATTCTGGATCAGCGTAAGTTACACTACGATAACGATTCAAGCCTGTTCCCGCTGGTATTAACTTACCAATGATTACATTTTCTTTCAATCCGAGTAGTTTATCGACTTTGCCCTTAATAGCTGCATCTGTCAATACACGAGTCGTTTCTTGGAAAGAAGCTGCAGACAAGAATGAATCAGTCTCCAGAGATGCTTTTGTGATACCAAGAAGAACAGGTTTAGCAACTGCAGGTTCTTTTCCTGCCAATATTGCAACTTTATTTGCAGCTTCATATTCATGAATATCCGAGAATGCGCCTGGAAGAAGAGTGGTCTCTCCAGCATCGACAATTCGAATCTTACGAAGCATTTGTTTAACCATAACTTCAATGTGCTTATCGTTAATTTCTACACCTTGGTTACGGTATACACGTTGTACTTCTTGCAGAATGTAGTTCTGTACGCCGCGAATACCCTTGATACGTAGAATTTCTTTCGGATCGATTGAACCGTCTGTAAGTTCGTCACCAGCCTCAATTTCTTGGCCTTCACTGACACGAAGACGAGATCCATAAGTGACTAAATAAGTTTTAGTCTCTGCTTCACCCTGTACTTCGATCTCACGACGATCTTTCGTTTCACGAATTTCTTTAACGACACCATCAATTTCACTGATTGTAGCTTGCCCTTTCGGAATACGAGCTTCGAATAGCTCTTGAATACGCGGCAAACCTTGTGTAATATCGTCTCCTGCAACACCCCCGGTATGGAAGGTACGCATTGTAAGCTGTGTTCCTGGTTCACCGATGGATTGTGCTGCGATAATACCAACCGCTTCACCAATCTCAACGTGTTTACCCGTCGCCAAATTTCGACCGTAACAAGTTTTACATACACCATGACGAGCACGGCAACTAAGTACAGAACGAATTTGTAGTTTTTCAACTCCAGCTTTGATAATAGCACTCGCTTTATCAGAGTCGATCAATTCATTACGGTTAACGATAATTTCACCAGTCTCTGGATGACGAACCGTTTCAAAGCAATAACGACCTTCAATACGGTCATACAGATCCTCGATAACTTCTTTACCGTCTTGAATCTTAGCCACTGTAAAGCCTTTATCAGTACCACAATTCTCTTCCCGAACAATAACATCTTGTGCTACGTCAACGAGACGACGCGTTAGATATCCTGAATCGGCAGTACGTAACGCTGTATCGGCAAGACCTTTACGCGCTCCGTGAGTCGATAGGAAGTACTCGAGTACGGTTAGACCTTCACGGAAGTTAGATTTAATCGGCATTTCTATGATACGTCCTGATGGATTGGCCATCAGACCGCGCATGCCGCCCAACTGTGTGATCTGCGATTTATTACCACGCGCTTTAGAATCAACCATGAGCATAATATTGTTATATCGATCCATGGATTTCATAAGCACTTCTGTAAGTTCATCTTTAGTCTTGGACCAAATGTCAATAACTCGGTCATAACGTTCTTCATTGGTAATCAAACCACGACGATATTGGTTCGTAACTACACTAACCTTAGCATCAGATGCGTGTAGAATCTCACCCTTCTCCACAGGTACGATTACGTCTGATACAGCTACTGTGATACCCGCACGTGTAGAGTACGTAAATCCGAGTTGTTTAATTTTATCCAAAATGATTGATGTTTCAGTTGTATGGTATGTCTCGAAACAACGAGCAATAATTTGTCCAAGATATTCCTTACCTACCGCACCACTAACTGGAAGACTTTCAATGATCTCAGTAACATTCGCACCCTTTTCATAAATGAAGTACCGCTCAGGTGTCCCTTGGAATAGGTTCTCACGAGTTGCTTCGTTAATATAAGGAAAACTACTTGGGAAGATTTCATTGAAAATAATTTTACCAATCGTTGTAATCAGCATCGCGCCTTGTTGCTTCTCTGTAAAGTTAGTTTTACCCAAAGCCTTAGCAGGGATAGCCACACGAGCATGAAGACCCGCTGTTCCACGTTGATAAGCAGATATAGCATCATTTACAGTACGAAGAATCATTCCTGATCCTTTTTCTTCTTTGTTATCCATCGTCAGATAGAAAGTTCCAAGAACCATATCCTGTGATGGTGTAACAACCGGTTTACCGTCTTTCGGATTCAGAATGTTGCCTGATGCCAACATAAGAATACGTGCTTCAGCTTGAGCTTCAGCAGACAACGGAACGTGCACAGCCATTTGGTCACCATCAAAGTCGGCATTGTAAGCCGTACATACGAGTGGATGAAGTCGAATAGCATGACCTTCTACTAAGATCGGTTCAAACGCTTGGATACCGAGACGGTGAAGCGTAGGAGCACGGTTCAATAGTACAGGATGCTCTTTAATGACTTCTTCAAGTACATCCCAAACCTCAGGGCTCACGCGTTCAACCTTACGTTTAGCACTCTTGATGTTATGAGCAAGACCTTTGTTAACCAATTCCTTCATAACGAAAGGCTTGAACAATTCAAGCGCCATTTTCTTAGGAAGACCACATTGGTACATCTTAAGGTAAGGTCCAACAACGATAACAGAACGACCTGAATAATCGACACGTTTACCAAGTAGATTCTGACGGAAACGGCCTTGTTTACCTTTTAGCATGTGGCTAAGTGATTTCAAAGGGCGATTACCAGGACCTGTAACAGGACGTCCACGACGACCATTATCAATCAAAGCATCTACTGCTTCTTGAAGCATACGTTTCTCGTTCTGAACGATAATGTCAGGTGCTCCAAGATCAAGTAGGCGTTTCAAACGATTGTTACGGTTAATAACACGACGATACAGATCATTCAAGTCAGACGTTGCGAAACGCCCACCATCCAATTGTACCATCGGACGAAGTTCAGGAGGGATAACAGGAAGTACATCCATGATCATCCATTCTGGTTTATTTCCAGAGTTGCGGAATGCTTCAATTACTTCAAGACGCTTAATCGCACGATTACGACGTTGTCCTTGTGCAGTGCGAAGCTCTTCTTTTAGGAATTCAAGTTCTTTCTCAACATCAATATCCTGCAAAAGTTTTTTAACGGCTTCTGCGCCCATGCCAGCATGGAATCCGTAGCCATATTTTTCACGATAACTACGATATTCCTTTTCGGATAGGAGTTGTTTTTTCTCCAGTGGAGTTTCACCTGGATCCGTTACAACATAAGATGCGAAGTAAATGATCTCTTCAAGTGATCTTGGTGACATGTCCAGAGCCAGACCCATCCGGCTAGGGATACCTTTGAAATACCAGATATGAGATACAGGAGCAGCAAGTTCAATATGTCCCATACGTTCACGACGAACTTTCGCCCGAGTGACTTCAACGCCGCAGCGATCGCACACTACGCCTTTATAACGGACACGCTTATACTTACCACAGTGACATTCCCAGTCTTTCGTTGGTCCAAAGATCTTCTCACAGAACAGGCCTTCTTTTTCCGGTTTTAACGTACGATAGTTAATCGTCTCCGGTTTTTTAACTTCTCCGCGGGACCATGATCTAATCTTTTCGGGAGAAGCGAGCCCGATTTTCATGTATTCAAAATTGTTAACGTCCAACAAGGAGCAACCCTCCTTAATCTAGTACTATATTATTTGAAGACGTGATACGGGCAGCAAGGTAAGCCTTACTGCCGATCACAATCTCTTATTCCACTCCGACTTCCGCGCCTTCCAAGTTGAGGCTCAGCTTATCTCCTGCCGCCTCGTCTTCGTCATCGAGTTCTTTCATCTCGATTTCTTGTTCGTCACCGCTAAGGATCTTAACATCCATACCTAGAGATTGAAGTTCTTTAATTAGAACCTTGAATGATTCAGGAACTCCTGGTTCCGGCACATTCTCTCCTTTAACGATGGATTCATATGTCTTCACCCGACCTACAACATCATCGGATTTGACTGTCAAGATTTCTTGCAATGTATAAGCAGCACCATAAGCTTCAAGCGCCCAGACTTCCATTTCTCCGAAACGCTGTCCACCAAATTGAGCTTTACCACCCAATGGTTGTTGTGTAACGAGAGAGTAAGGACCTGTAGAACGAGCATGGATTTTATCATCAACCATGTGGGCAAGTTTGATCATATGCATGACACCAACGGTAACTTCACGTTCGAACATATCACCTGTACGGCCATCATACAATTTAGTCTTACCGTTACGATTCATACCTGACTCTTCCATCGTATCAAATACGTCATTCTCGTTAGCACCATCAAATACTGGTGTTGCTACGTGAATACCAAGGAGCATTGCTGCCATCCCTAAGTGTACTTCAAGTAATTGACCGACGTTCATACGTGATGGCACCCCTAGTGGGTTAAGACATACTTGTACTGGAGTTCCATCTGGAAGGAATGGCATATCTTCTTCCGGTAAAATGCGGGCTACAACACCTTTGTTACCATGACGCCCTGCCATTTTGTCACCTTCAGAAATCTTACGTTTTTGCGCAATATATACACGAACCATTTGATTAACGCCTGGAGGTAGTTCATCACCGTTCTCACGGGTAAATACCTTCACATCGACGATAATACCATCACTACCATGTGGAACACGTAGAGAGGTATCGCGAACTTCACGAGCCTTCTCACCAAAGATAGCATGGAGTAAGCGTTCCTCTGCAGTAAGTTCAGTTACACCCTTAGGTGTTACTTTACCCACTAAGATGTCGCCAGCACTAATCTCCGCACCGATGCGGATAATGCCTCGTTCATCTAGATTGCGAAGAGCTTCTTCCCCAACATTCGGAATATCGCGAGTGATCTCTTCAGGTCCAAGTTTCGTATCACGCGCTTCAGATTCATATTCTTCAATATGGATCGAAGTGTATACGTCTTCCTTAACCATTTTTTCGCTTAGAAGGATCGCATCTTCATAGTTGTAACCTTCCCAAGTCATGAAAGCTACGACAACGTTACGTCCTAATGCAATTTCGCCCATTTCAGTTGAAGGTCCATCCGCTAAGATGTCTCCTACTTTAACACTGTCTCCTCTTTTAACGATCGGACGTTGGTTAATGCAAGTTCCCTGATTTGAACGCATAAACTTGTGTAATTTATGTTTAACAAGGTCACCCTTAACTTCTTTTCCATCTACAAGTTCAACACGACGAACCCAGATCTCATTTGCAGAAGATCTTTCAACAATACCGTCATGTTTGGACACAATACATACGCCAGAGTCTTTCGCAGCTTTGTGTTCCATTCCTGTACCAACCAATGGAGCTTTTGGAATTAGAAGCGGCACCGCTTGGCGCTGCATGTTAGATCCCATTAGTGCACGGTTAGAGTCATCATTTTCAAGGAACGGGATAAGCGCAGTTGCGACCGACACAACTTGTTTAGGAGATACATCCATATAGTCTACACGATCGCTAGGCATGGATAGAATGTTATCAGCTTGTTTATTATAACGAACGACAACAATATCGTCCTCAAACTTGCTGTCTTCTGTCAATTTAGCGTTCGCTTGCGCGACGATATAGTTATCTTCTTCATCCGCAGTTAGATAATCGATATGTTCGGTAACAATACCGGTCTTAGGATCTACCCAACGATACGGTGCTTCAATAAATCCATATTCGTTAACACGTGCAAACGTCGACAATGAGTTAATCAACCCAATGTTCGGACCTTCTGGTGTTTCGATCGGACACATACGGCCATAGTGACTCGGATGGACGTCACGCACTTCAAACCCTGCACGTTCACGAGTCAAACCTCCGGGTCCTAGTGCAGATAGACGACGTTTGTGCGTCAATTCACCAAGCGGATTGGTCTGATCCATAAATTGTGACAACTGTGAACTACCAAAGAATTCTTTAATCGATGCAATAACCGGGCGAATGTTAATTAGCGCTTGTGGCGTAATAACATTTGCATCCTGAATTGACATTCTTTCACGAACGACGCGTTCCATTCTAGAAAGACCAATACGGAATTGGTTTTGCAACAATTCACCCACTGAACGCAGACGGCGGTTACCTAGATGGTCAATATCATCTGTATTACCAACACCATGCAGCAAATCTATGAAATAACTGATGGATGAGATAATATCAGCTGGCGTAATGTTTTTCACTGATTTATCAATATTCGCATTAGCAATCACTTTGATAACTTTACCCTCTTCAATAGGAGAGAATACTTCGATGCTCTGTAACGGAACTTCTCCCGCATCCAGTGCTCCATTAGCTACATGGTAAGTCTTAAGACCAACACCATTCTCCAAATGAGGTAGCAATTCATCTAATAAACGACGGTCTACCATTTGACCAGATTCAGCCAGGATTTCTCCTGTTTCTGGGTCAACTAGGTTTTGAGCCAAACGTTGATTAAACAAGCGATTCTTAATGTGTAGTTTTTTGTTAATTTTATAACGACCTACATTAGCTAAGTCATAACGTTTCGGGTCAAAGAACCGTGCTATCAACAGACTCTTCGCATTATCCAAAGTAGGTGGTTCACCTGGACGAAGACGTTCATAGATTTCAATCAGCGCTTTTTCCGTCGAATCCGTATTGTCCTTATCTAACGTGTTACGGATATATTCATCATTACCAAGCAAATCAAGAATTTCAGCATCGCTACCGAAACCTAATGCGCGAAGTAATACAGTCACTGGTATTTTACGAGTACGGTCGATACGAACATACATAATGTCCTTCGCGTCCGTTTCCAGTTCAAGCCACGCTCCACGGTTAGGGATTACAGTTGCTGTGTAATTCCGTTTACCATTTTTGTCGATTTTGGTGCTGAAATAGACGCTAGGAGAGCGAACCAACTGGCTGACAATTACCCGTTCTGCACCATTGATAATAAATGTACCAGTCTCCGTCATTAGTGGGAAGTCTCCCATGAACACTTCCTGTTCTTTGACTTCTCCCGTTTCCCTGTTAATGAGTCTCACTTTAACCCGAAGTGGAGCCGCATACGTGACGTCACGCTCTTTTGCATCGTCAATGTTGTATTTTGGTTCACCTAGGCTGTAGTCTATAAACTCCAGCACTAAATTACCTGTGAAATCTTGGATCGGCGAAATATCATGAAACATCTCCCGCAATCCTTCCTCCAAAAACCAATCATAAGATTTTTGTTGGATTTCAATCAGGTTCGGAATTTCGAGTACTTCGTTAATTCGTGCATAACTTCGCCGAGTGCGTCGACCATACTGAACAAGATGTCCTGCCAACTTTAACTCACCCCTCATGTCTACTCACTTTAAAAATACATTGCGAACCTCTGTTTGGACAATTATAATGGAACCATACAGAGTGTTCTTCCACATATAAAGAATACCCCTTACCCGAATTCTTTCGAACAAAGAGCATCTTACAGTGGTTTCTTACATCACATGGACTTCATTTTCAATAGATTTGCAATCATTTGCACAACAAATGGGTAATGTATGACTATGTTAATCACCACTAACAAAATGCTTGACATTTGCGCAAACTAAAGACAAGAAGCCTATCCTAATACTGACATTCCATAATAATATCACATCGGAAATATCAAGTCAATAGTCCTATTGCGGATTATTTCAAAGGTTTTAAAGTCTTAAATATGCGATAGCCCTTATCCTTTGTGACTTCTTGTACTTCTCCAAACAATTTCTCTAACTTTTCTTTTGCGGACGGAGCACCTTGTTTCTTCTGTATAACGACCCATAGTGCTCCTCCTTCACGCAAATGATCATAAGCCTTTTCAAAAATGGCATGCACCGTTTCTTTCCCCGCTCGAATCGGAGGATTGGTTAGAATAACATCAAAGCTTCGACCTTCGACCGCCGCAAATAAATCACTCTCCATAATCGAAACATTCGTAATCCCGTTTAGTTGAGCATTTTCTTTAGCAAGTTCAATGGCGCGACTATTGATATCCACCATGGTTACATGACCATTCTTCACCATACGTGCTGCGCTCAACCCAATCGGGCCATAGCCACAACCTACATCAAGTATCTCTGATCCAGGCGACAATTCCATTGCATCAATTAATACTTTACTACCAAAATCAACGCCTTTTTTTGAAAACACTCCAGCGTCACTTATAAAACGATAAGTCGAGCCCTTGAGTTGTTCCTCAATTGTTCTACGGTCATGTTGTACATCCGGTTGGTTCGAATAATAATGCTGCGGCATCCTAATCCTCCGAATCTGTCTATCCATTCTATTTTTGCCATTGTCTATAATATAGACATCAATCTATTAATTAAAACAAACCCCTTGAATTTAGTTCAAGGGGTTTGTTTTTTTAAAATATAAGAAAGCAAAAGCTTCCTGTAAATAAGTTGAGAAGAAATTACTTAACTTCTACGTTAGCGCCTGCTTCTTCCAACTTAGCTTTTACAGTTTCAGCTTCTTCTTTAGATACTTTTTCTTTCAAAGCTTTTGGAGCGTTGTCTACCAAGTCTTTTGCTTCTTTCAAGCCAAGACCAGTGATTTCGCGAACTGCTTTGATTACGTTGATCTTGGAAGCGCCAGCGCTTGTCAAGATTACGTCAAACTCGGATTGCTCTTCTGCTACTGCAGCTGCAGCACCAGCAGCAGCTACTGGAGCTGCAGCAGTTACGCCGAATTCTTCTTCGATTGCTTTTACAAGATCGTTCAATTCCAATACAGACATACCTTTGATAGCTTCTAAAATTTGTTCGTTACTCATTTGGGTGAACCTCCATTTTATATTAAAATATTTTGTTTGTTACGGAAATCTCGAAGAACAATGTGCTTACGCGCTTTGTTCGTCTTTGTCTGCAACTGCTTTAACAGCAAGTGCGAAGTTACGCACAGGCGCTTGAAGTACACTGAGAAGCATGGAAAGAAGTCCATCGCGAGAAGGAAGTTCAGCCAGCGCTTTAATTTGATCTACGCTAACAACCTTACCTTCAACTACGGCACCCTTCAATTTCAATGCATCATTCTTCTTAGCGAAATCGTTAAGAATTTTGGCTGGAGCTACAACATCTTCTCCACCGAATGCTACAACTGTTGGACCGGTAAGAATTTCATCCAATTCAGTAAGATCTGTAGCAGCAGTCGCACGACGTAACAAGGAGTTTTTCAATACTGAAAATTCAATCCCTGCTTCACGAAGTTGCTTACGCAATTCAGTGATTTGAGCAACATTCAATCCACGATAGTCAGCAACAACTGTTGTTGCGTTTCCACGCAACTTCGCTGTAACAACATCAACCGCTTCTTGTTTAGCTTGAATTACTTTTGCATTTGCCAATCTCTACACCTCCTGATAGTTTGCTATACAGCAGCGTTATTCAACACTACTGAATTATTCTACTTTGGCAAGTAAAAAGCCTCCGTAGAATCTACGAAGGCCTGATATATCATCATGTGCAAGGACTTTCGTCCAACCATTACTGACGTTCTATCACAACACCTCGGTAGGAAATTAAGCCTATTGGCACCTACTGTCTACGGTAAGCATATTCAACTTTAAGATCAATCTCAAGTCTTTCACAACAACTTTTACAGAATAACAAATATATTTGAACAAGTCAATATATATTATTTGTAAGAAGCTGAATTTACACGTGCACTTGGACCCATTGTTGAGGAAATAGCAATCCCCTTCAAATATACACCTTTAGCAGATGCTGGTTTTGCACGGTTTAACGCATCAAGCAAAGACTTAAGGTTCTCATTCAGTTGTTCTTCACTGAATGATACTTTGCCGATAGGCGCGTGAATTTGACCTGCTTTATCGAGACGGTATTCGATTTTACCAGCTTTAATTTCTTGAACAGCTTTAGTAACATCGAAAGTAACTGTGCCCGCTTTAGGGTTAGGCATTAGACCTTTACCACCAAGTAGACGACCCAGTTTACCAACCTCACTCATCATATCAGGTGTCGCTACGCAGACATCGAAATCGAACCAGCCTTGTTGAATTTTGTTGATCATATCTACATCACCAACAAAATCTGCACCAGCCGCTTCCGCTTCTTTCGCTTTGTCACCTTTCGCAAATACCAATACGCGTTGTGTTTTACCTGTGCCGTGAGGCAAGACAACTACACCACGAACGGCTTGGTCTTGTTTACGAGGGTCTACACCCAAGCGAACAGCTGCTTCGACAGTTTCGTCAAATTTAGCAGTCGCTGCCTTTTTCACCAATTGAACGGCTTCAGCAGGCTCATATACTGTTTCGCTATTAATTAGCTTCGCAGCTTCTTGGTACTTCTTACCATGTTTTGCCATGAAATGTTCCTCCTTTGTGGTTTTAGCGGAAATTCCTCCCACATATGCCGGTCTTATTCAGACCTGCGTGTCGCAGAAAAACCTAAAATTAGTCTTCGATCGTGATACCCATACTGCGGGCAGTACCTTCAACCATACGCATTGCAGCCTCAACGGATGCAGCATTAAGGTCAGGCATTTTTGTTTCAGCGATTTCACGAACTGTTGCACGTTTAACTGTTGCAACTTTCTTCTTGTTAGGTTCGCCTGAACCCTTCTCAATCTTAGCAGCTACGCGAAGTAGAACTGCAGCAGGTGGAGTTTTGGTGATGAATGTAAAGGAACGATCTTCAAACACCGAAATTTCTACTGGAATAATTAGTCCAGCTTGATCAGCTGTACGAGCATTGAACTCTTTACAGAATGCCATAATGTTGACACCTGCTTGACCCAATGCAGGACCTACCGGTGGTGCCGGATTCGCTTTACCTGCAGGAATCTGCAGTTTCACCATTTTGATTACCTTTTTAGCCATGTAAAACACCTCCTTGAATCAATAGTGGTTAAGCGGACATCGCTGCCCTCCCACAAGAAACCTAAGATTATTCAATCTTCTCCACTTGAGTGAAATCCAACTCAACTGGGGTTTCCCGTCCAAACATGTTAACGTGTACCTTGACCTTACTTTTGTCTACCAAGATTTCTTCCACGGAGCCTACGAAGTTCGCAAAAGGACCGACTTTAATCTTAACGGATTCCTTAAGTTCGAATTCGATCTGGGGTTTCGGTTCATTCATTCCCATATGTTTAAGGATCTGTTCCATTTCTTCTGGAAGCAGAGCTGTAGGTTTAGAACCTGAGCCTGTTGAACCTACAAAACCTGTAACTCCTGGTGTATTGCGAACAACATACCAAGAATCATCAGTCTGGATCATTTCGACAATGACATAACCGGGGTAAACTTTACGCATAACGGTCTTTTTCTTACCGTCCTTGTTTACGATTTCTTCTTCCATTGGAACAAGAACACGGAATATCTTATCTTCCATACCCATGGACTCAACGCGTTTTTCTAAATTGGCCTTGACCTTATTCTCATACCCTGAATAGGTATGAACGACATACCATCTTTTCTCCATATCAAGCCACCTGGGACCCTTCTTAAATAATCGCTTCGATCACAGCGGAAATACCGATGTCTAGTACCCAAAAATAAATTGTGACAAACGCAACCGTTCCGATAACAATCAGAGTATAGTTCGTCAGTTCTTTACGATTAGGCCAGCGAACCTTTTTAAGTTCCGCCCAGCTTTCTGAGAAAAAGGAAAAAAGAGACTTGAAGCTGCGTTTCACGACCGACTACACCTCCAATAAGACTTTCTTATCTGGTTTCGCGATGAGGAGTTTGCTCGTTACAGTACTTGCAAAATTTCTTCATCTCCATGCGGTCGGGGTGATTCCGCTTGTTCTTCGTGGTTGCGTAGTTTCTTTGTTTGCAATTTGTACAAGCCAAAGTGATAATTACCCGCATGATGTACACCTCCCGTAGACGTCTTCTTCTGAAGACTCTATATTGATCCCAATTAGAAACAGTTAAACCCTCCATTGCTGAAAGGAAAAAGCCGTCTCTGCGAGATGAATAAGAAAGAATACGTGATGACTTCTGCTTTCTCATTCATTAAAACCACGCGAATTTAGGCCTACCTAAAACACTTTATCACATGGGTCATACCATGTCAACGAAAGAATGCAGGTAATAGAAGTATACACAATTCCTTATTATAGGCCGTCTCAAACCCTATTTTCTCTATGATAAGCTGCTGCAATCATTTACTAGTATGGTTCATTCTTGCAGTGACTAAACATTTGGCATTCTTGTGAGAAAAAAAAAGACTCATCAGGGAGTCTTTCCTTTATATAAAGCGTCTGTTCAGTTATCTCTTACTTCTAAGTATCTCTCCAACTTACGTTTCACACGTTGAAGGGCATTGTCTATAGATTTTACATGCCTTTTGAGGTCAACCGAAATTTCCTGATAGGATCGACCATCTAAATATAGCATAAGAACTTTACGTTCTAAATCACTTAGAATTTCCGACATCTTGTCTTCAAGACCAACAAACTCTTCTTTGTTAATAATTAATTGTTCCGGATCACAAATCTGAGACCCACAAATGACATCGAGCAACGTCCGATCAGAATCTTCATCGTATATGGGCTTGTCCAACGATATATATGAATTCAATGGAATATGTTTCTGTCTCGTAGCTGTCTTAATCGCTGTAATAATCTGTCTTGTAATACATAACTCAGCGAAAGCTTTAAACGAAGACTGTTTATCCCCTCTGAAATCCCGTATCGATTTATATAACCCGATCATTCCTTCTTGGACTATGTCCTCACGATCAGCACCGATCAGAAAATAAGACCTGGCTTTAGCGCGCACAAAATTCCTATACTTGTTGATCAAGAATTCTAGAGCTTCACTTTCCCCTAAACGGAAAGCTTCGACAATGTCCTCATCACTGAGGCACACATATTCTGACAACGTTAAATCCTTCAGGTCGACACTCACCAGAATCCCCCCGGCTGCAACGCAAGGTACATCGTTACTCTGTGAAATATAGGAATAGTATATATTATGTAACCTATGGACGTCAACCATAATTTCACCAATAATTGTCATTTATGCAATACTGCCCAGAACTCAAATCATGAATCCCAAATTACGACGTTATTCGCGACGCCAACGTTCGAATAATTTACGCTGATCTGGACTCAATTTAGCATCTAATGTATTCCGTGTTGATTTTCTATTATCTCGTTCGATCTGTTTCTGTATTTCACGTTCGCTATTCTCTACTTCAATAAGTAATTCTCGTGCGGATAAGCGGAGTGCTCCCTTAGCAAAAATAACGTGTTGCTCAATTAAGTCACTCGTTGCCACATAAATCTGGCGCCGTTTGCGACTCATTTCGCCAACCAGGCGCTCAATAGTTTCATCTGCTGTTTCTTTTTCTTTAGTGAAATACACTTCGACTTTACTCTGAGAGAAAGACTTCCCCAATCCTGGGACACGATAAGCATCAAAAACTGCAATGACATGTTTGCCTGAAAATGCCTGATAATCTGCTAGCCTTTCGAGCAGACGATCCCTTGCTTCCTGCATATTGATTGGCGCTAATTGTGCAAGTTCAGGCCATCCACCGATCATATTGTATGCATCAACAAGAAGCACATCTCGCAAATCTACCATGCAAGGCTACCCTTTAATACGACGTTTGCGTAGCACTTCGTACATCACCACGCCAGCCGCAACGGAGGCATTAAGAGAATTAATCTTACCTTCCATCGGTAACGTTACTAGTACGTCACATTTCTCTTTAATCAGACGTCCCATTCCCTTTCCTTCATTTCCTATAACTACAGCCAAGGGACCTTCAAATACATCGGTATCATAGATTTCCTGTACACCTTCTACATCCGTACCAACTACCCACACACCCATTTCTTTCAATTTATCAATGGTTTGTCCTAAATTTGTCACTTGTGCGACAGGTACATATTCAACTGCTCCCGCAGAAGTTTTGGATACCGTTGCCGTAACTTGGGCTGATCTTCTTTTAGGAATAACGACACCATGGACCCCTGTACAATCCGCTGTACGCAGGATCGAGCCTAAATTATGTGGATCTTCAATTTCATCTAATAATAGTAAAAATGGCTTTTCACCCTTTTGTTCTGCAATGGCAATGATATCATCGACTTCTGCATATTCGTAGGGTGCAACTTGTGCAACCACACCTTGATGTTGTACGTCTGGAACCAATTGATCTAACTTGCGTTTGTCTACTTGTTGAATAACAACCCCACGTTTTTTGGCTTCTGCCATAATTGGTAATGTTAAGTGTTTTTGTGCATTTTCTGATATCCATATTTTATTGATGCTTCTCCCTGAGCGAAGAGCTTCAGTTACTGAGTGCTTACCTGCGATCATTTCTTCTTCCATGACTATTTCTCCTTCTGAATTGCAGTTAAATTTGTTTATCTATAAATTGAATGCTTAATTCAATAATTTCATCCATTCTTTCGGTCTGTTGCGTATAGTACAAATACCCAATTAGTGCTTCAAATGCTGTAGCATGACGGTACTCTAGTACATCCGCATTTTTGGGTATACTACCCGATTTTGCATTTCGTCCCTGTCTTACCACATCACGTTCATCTTCTGTTAATACGGAATCCAGATGTGTAACAATTCTACTTTGCGCTTTGGCGGAAACCATTTGTGTTGCTGAACGATGAAGATGATGGGGTCGAAGATTAGGTTTAGAGATCAGATATTGACGAACAGCAACTTCATATAGAGCATCTCCAATATAGGCTAATACGATCGGTGGAATCAAATTGGGCTTCTTGGAAGGTGGAAAAGGAAACCACAGTTCCTTTTCTCCTCCAATTAGCTTTTCATCATGCCCGCCTGTCATTTGCGCCGCCAGCGCATGCCTTGCGCAGTATCCTCTAATACAATTCCACGAGATGCCAGAAGATCACGAATTTCATCTGAACGACTCCAATTTTTGTCCTTGCGAGCATTAACTCTTTCGACAATTAACATTTCAATTTCCTCATCGATTAGTTCGCCCTCATGGTCGACATAAAGTCTTAATACTTGATTCATCTCATTAAAAGCTTCAAGCAAGGCATGTAAATCGTTAGCCTTCACAACGGGTTCCTGCAATAAACTGTTCGTTTCATTAACCCATTCGAACATAGCCGTAATGGCATCCGGTGTATTGAAGTCATCCTGCATTTTGGCATGATAAGATGCTAGTATCTCAGTTAATTTGGCTTGTAACCCTTCATTGATGGAAACTGTCTCATCATTTACCATTGCAGTCAATCGATGTTTAATATTGTCCACGGCATTTCGAATGCGTTCTGTACTTTTCTCTGCCTGGTCAATCGTCTCATCGTTAAAGTTAAGTGGATTACGATATTGGCTGGAGAGCATAAAGTAGCGAATAGACTCCCACTTGTACTGTTTACGTAGATCCTTTACCAATATACCATTACCCAATGATTTGGACATTTTTTCATTATTAATATTAATGTATCCATTATGCATCCAATAATTTGCGAATTTTTTACCCGTCAACGCCTCGGTCTGAGCGACTTCACATTCATGATGAGGGAATTGTAAATCCTGGCCTCCGCCATGAATATCAATGCTATCTCCCAAATATCTACGAGCCATTGCTGAACATTCAATATGCCATCCTGGTCTTCCGTTACCCCAAGGGCTATCCCAAGATATCTCTCCCGGCTTGGCTGCTTTCCAAAGCACGAAATCTTCTGGATGCTCTTTACGCTCATCCACTCCAATTCGAATACCGAATTGTAACTCCTCTAGATTCTGATGAGACAGCTTTCCGTATTCTTCAAATTTATGAGTACGGTAAAATACGTCCCCACCATTCTCATAGGCAAATCCCTTCTCCTCAAGTTCCTTTATAAACTCAAGAATAGAATCCATATTCTCTGTTACACGTGGGTTTAGCGTTGCACGGGTTAGTCCAAGCCCTTCTAAATCTTCGTAATAAGCACCGATAAAGGTATCGGCTACTTCTGGTACTGTGGTACCCATTTGCTCTGCTTTACGAATTAGCTTGTCATCTACATCTGTAAAGTTAACGACATAGTTCACATCATTACCCAATTGTTCTAGGTAGGTTCGAACCACATCAAAAACAATCATCGGACGGGCATTCCCAATATGAATATAGTCGTAAACGGTTGGTCCACATACGTACATTTTCACCTTTCCGGGTACCTGTGGAACAAACAATTCCTTATTTCGGGTTAGCGTATTATATATTCTAAGAGCCATGTATTCAAATCCTCTCGTTTGTTCTTAACTCACTATTCATTATTCGCCTTTGGCAGATAACTCTTGTTCACGCTGATATTTTTCACGTTTCACAAGATCAAGTTCCATACGAAGTTCTTCAATTTCATTCTGAATTAACCGCATGGCATCGACGACTGGATCTGGTAATTGATGACTTAGGCGGTCAATACGTCTTCCATCTCTTTTAACAATCCTACCGGGAATACCCACAACGGTGCTATTAGGTGGAACCTCTTTCAGAACGACGGAATTCGCACCAATATTACACTGATCACCTACTGTAAAAGAACCCAATACTTTTGCCCCTGATGCAATAACAACATTATTCCCAATAGTAGGATGACGTTTACCTTTTTCTTTCCCCGTTCCTCCAAGAGTCACCCCTTGGTAAATCACCACGTCGTCTCCGATTTCACAAGTTTCCCCAATGACGACGCCCATCCCGTGGTCGATGAATAATCTTTTTCCTATTTTAGCACCCGGGTGGATTTCGATCCCTGTCATAAAGCGACTACACTGTGAGATGATACGCGCTAGTGTAAACCAACGACGTTTGTAGAACGTATGGGCGATTCGTTGTGCCCATATAGCATGGAGTCCCGAATAGGTGAAGATGACTTCAAATAATCGTCTAGCTGCAGGATCGTTCTCAAATACCGCTTGGATATCTGATTTCATGTTCTTAAACATATTATTCTCCTCTTCGACGCTTTTCAGCTCTCCTAGTGCTCTTCATAACACCGAAATTCTTGTCATGACCCCATTGAATCAGCTCATTACTAACCTACTGTAGGACTCCACATTCTAAAAGATTTATAATGTTATAGGATATCTGCCTTAGAACTCAAAAAACGCCCCTGCAGCATACGCTGCAGAGACGTTCAACCGTGGTTCCACTCTGCTTGAGATATTTAATCATGTTAACATTTAACATGGCTTATATCTCCTCTTACGTTCTATAACGGAAGACGATCCGGCACAACCTAACGATAAAGAAAATCATGCTGACTCATTCGCTCGGTCGCGCAGCTCACAGGTGCATTTTCGATTACCGACATATGGATAACTCACAGCCAAGGGGTTAATAATAAACTCCCCGGTTATCCTCTCTGAAAAATGCCAAAGTAACGTACTTTTCCTGATCTTAGCTATTAACATTATTGATAGGTCTCACGATATTCTATAAGACCAGGACATATAAAGTGATTTGGGTGTTATTATATCGAAAAGATAAGGAACTGACAAGGAGTCTGAACGACAATTATCTTTTCACAACGTATGCTAAGTCTCTTAGATTTGTGCTTTCAGTCTATTCTTAACTCGATCCAATCCAAGAAGGTAAATCGTCTGATTCAAATCTCGGCCATGTGTCTGCCCTGTTAAAGCTACACGAATCGGCATAAATAACTGTTTGCCCTTGAATCCTGTTTCCTTCTGTACTTCTTTAATAAGAACAGCCATATTAGCTGCAGTAAATTCATCTGTATTCTCCACTTTGGCAAGGAATGCAGATAAAACAGTTGGCACCTGTTCTTCAGCTAGAATAGCCTTGGCTTCTTCATCCAATTCTATATCAGAACGGAAGAACATCTCAGACAATTCAACAATGTCAGAAGCCGAATTCAATTGTTCTTGATAAAGAGCAACCAGTGAATTCGCCCATGCTTCTTGTTCTACATTCAACTCCTGAGGTAGACAACCTGACCGTTGTAGATGTGGAATCGCAAGCTTAGCAATCCGCTCTGGATCTGCATGCTTAATATAATGATTGTTCAGGTAAGCCAGTTTTTGAGTATCGAATACTGCTGGACTCTTAGACAACCGCTCAGCGTTGAAAATGCTGATAAGTTCATCCTTCACGAACATCTCTTCCTCACCCTCAGGTGACCATCCAAGCAGGGATATGAAGTTAAATAAAGCTTCAGGCAAATAACCCAATTGATCATATTGCTCAATAAACTGGATAATAGACTCATCTCGCTTGCTAAGCTTTTTATGATTTTCATTCACAATCAATGTCATATGTCCGAACTGTGGAGCTTCCCAGCCCAGCGCTTCATAGATCATCAATTGACGAGGCGTGTTGGAGACATGATCTTCACCACGTAATACATGAGAAATTTCCATCAAGTGATCATCGATCGCTACAGCGAAGTTATACGTTGGAATACCGTCTTTCTTCACAATAACGAAATCACCTGTGTCATGTGTATTGAAGGAAATCGAGCCTTTAACGATATCATCGAAGGTAAAAGTCTTATCCTCTGGTACACGGAAACGTATGCTTGCAACACGACCTTCAGCTTCAAAAGCACTGCATTGGTCTGGTGTTAAATCACGATGCTTACCTGTATAACGAGGGGTTTCTCCACGAGCGATCTGTGACTCCCGCTCCTCTTCCAATTCCTCTTCTGTACAGTAACAACGATATGCCAGGCCTTTATCTAGAAGTTCCTGCCAGTACGTCCGATAAATATCGAGTCGTTCGGTCTGACGATAGGGTCCATATGCGCCCCCTACATCTATTCCTTCATCCCAATCCATGCCCAGCCATTTCAAATATTTCAATTGGCTTTCTTCTCCACCTTCAACATTACGCTTCAGGTCTGTATCCTCAATTCGAATAATAAACTGTCCCCCATGATGACGGGCAAATAAATAGTTGAAAAGAGCTGTTCTTGCGTTACCAATATGTAAATGTCCTGTTGGACTCGGTGCGTAACGCACGCGTACTCCACTGGTCATATCTAATCCCTCCGCTTCATATATATCTAACCGTTACTTATATTTCAAGATGATAGCATATCTTGGGTTAAGCATACAACAGACTGCGCGGCAATACCCTCGCCCCGGCCTGTGAATCCTAACTGCTCCGTCGTTGTTGCCTTTACGTTGACTTGAGACAGATCTGCTTCAAGCACCTTTGCAATGACTTCCATCATTTGAGGAATGTACGGTGCCATTTTGGGTTTCTGAGCAATAATCGTGGAATCAATATTACCAAGTTTATAGCCCTTCTCTTTGGCAAGCTTCCAGACCTGTTCAAGTAACTTGAGACTATCAGCATCTTTATAATCAGGATCTGTATCTGGAAAGTGCTTTCCAATGTCACCGAGTCCTAATGCACCTAAGATGGCATCTGTTATAGCATGAAGAAGCACGTCTGCATCCGAGTGTCCAACTAATCCTAATTCGTAAGGAATAGTAACTCCACCAATAATACACGGCCTTCCTTCTACTAGTTGATGAACATCAAATCCTTGTCCTATTCTTATCATCATTTTCCCTCTCCCTTACGTTTCTCTACAAAAGCGGCATATTCTAAATCATCAGGCGTAGTAATCTTGATGTTCGAATAGCTTCCCTTAACGACAGTCACGGGTATACCTATCCGTTCCACAAGCATGGAGTCATCTGTGCCTAGAAAGCCACTTTTCTGTGCCTCTTGATGAGACCAGAGCAGATCTGAAACACGAAAAGTCTGTGGGGTTTGAATAGCCCACAGACTTTGACGATCTGGTGTTTCTACAATAATACCAGATTCATCAACAATTTTTATTGTATCCTTCACAGGTACTGCTAATACTGTAGCTCCAGTGCGGAGTGCCACCTCATAGCATTCCTGAATATCAACAGGGTCTACAAAAGGTCGTACACCATCATGCACCATAACCCATTCCGTTTGTAGCTCTAACAAGCCCTTATATACAGAATGTTGTCTCTCACTTCCCCCAGCGATCACCTTGCACACCTTGTCCAAATGATATTGCTGCACCCATTCCTGCGCACGTTCAACATCCTCCTGCCCGGTGACAAGAACAATCTCCTTAACGAGAGGCATTCGGCTAAATACTTCTAATGTATGAATAATGATGGGCTTATCTTGTAGTAACAAGTACTGTTTACTTTCAAGGGTACCCATACGAGAACCTTTACCTGCTGATACAATAACGATTCCCAAACTGTTGTCCATAGTTTATACCCCTGTCTTCATCCCAAGTATAAGGAAATAGTTATCTCCATCATACCGTTTTTACTGAGCTTTTTCCAACAGTTTCGGTTTCGCGAAGATCATTCGACCCGCAGACGTCTGAAGAACACTGGTGACCAATACCTCCATAAGAGAACCGATATATTCACGTCCGCCTTCCACAACAATCATCGTACCATCATCAAGATAGGCTACACCTTGTCCATGCTCTTTACCATCTTTGATCACTTGTACCATGATTTCCTCACCTGGAAGAACGACTGGTTTAACTGCATTTGCTAAATCATTAATATTCAGAACCGATACGCCCTGTAGTTCACACACTTTATTTAAATTAAAGTCGTTCGTAACCACTTTTCCCTGCAATACTTTAGCTAGCTTAACAAGTTTACTGTCCACTTCGGAGATATCTTCAAAATCACCTTCATAGATCAGTACTTTAATGTCTAATTCTTTCTGGATTTTATTAAGAATATCTAGCCCTCTTCGTCCACGATTACGTTTGAGTAAATCAGAGGAATCCGCGATATGTTGGAGCTCTTCAAGTACGAATTCAGGAATAACAATGGTCCCTTCAATAAAACCAGTCTTGCATATATCTGCAATCCGTCCATCAATAATAACACTTGTATCAAGAATCTTGTGTTCTTCCAGTTTTCTCTCGTCTGATAATTCTGCACGACTCCATCTTCCCGATGTCCATAATGTTGCTAATTCATCCTTCTTCTCCATACCGATTCTAAGGCCCATATAAGCACATGTTAGAGTAATCCCTACTTCTATCAGCTGTCCCGCTTTCCCAAGCCAGGCGAGGCTAGGATACAGTAACAGAGCCAATAGAAGCCCCCCTATTAGTCCAGCCGTTCCCGCAGTTAGTTCACTCATAGGCATTTTTGAAAAATTCGACACAAAAACCTGTACTTTTGTAATCACGGGTTTTGTAATCATTGAGCCTATAAGCATAAAGACAATAGCTCCTAAAGCTGCAAAGATTAGACCTCCTCTAACGCTATCATTCTCACCAAATAGGGTTACCCATTCAGGAAATGAACTTACTAACGTTTGATGTAGCGAATATCCGAACCACGCTCCACATAGTCCAATGAATGCTAAAATAGCCTTTTTTATCATAAATCCCACATCTCCTTCAAAATATATAGCTTTTATAGATATCTTTATCCAGTATGATCCAATTCAAGTGGACATAACCCTATATTCTCCAATTTTTTAAAATAAGTGCTTTGACGCTCCACTGTTTTGGGCTTATGTTTCTTTTGAGGTTGAAAATAGACATTCCACTGACATATAATGAAAGCAATTCATAAATATAGAGGTGATTGGAAAAAATGAGTACAGT
The DNA here is from genome assembly GCF_059445545.1 of Paenibacillus sp. Y568. NCBI lineage: Bacteria > Bacillati > Bacillota > Bacilli > Caryophanales > Paenibacillaceae > Paenibacillus > Paenibacillus sp. Y568. Next base: position 9,559 of record NZ_JCAIUM010000023.1, on the reverse strand, counting down.
CAGTTTACAAGAATTCCAGAATCAAATATCCGACCTACTGCTCCGTCACCGCAGCCTACTTGATGTAATGTCTAAGAATGGACAGAGTAGCGCCTCATTGAACAGGGCTGTCGCCAAAGCTATTACTGATTGTGGCTGTATCGAACTCCACGCTACCAAGCAAACCTTTGAACCCGAATTAGACCTAGCCTCCACGAAAGAAGTCGTTGGAAGTCATGTACATGGGCAACTGTGTGAGAACTGTAAAGAGATTATTAGTACTGAATTAGGCCGTAATATGTTCTACCTGTCTGCTCTTTGCAATCTGCTTGAGATTAATATGGACGACGTAGTTCGAGATGAGTCGAAGAAATGTTCCACGCTCGGACTATTTAATATGTCTTAACAATATTTTGTATAATCAAACAAAAAAAGCATTTATCTCAGGGCCATGAAGGCATGAAATAAATGCTTTTTATTTGTGTATCCTAGGTTGAATCATTATTTATTGATCAGAATGAAGTGGATCTTCATCCTTTTTCTTGTTACGACGTCTTATAGATCTACTGATACTCTGCTTCACACCATATATGGCGTATATGACAAGTGGTATAAAGATCAACTTGGATATTTGATCTGGAAAGATTACAGCTATCGCAACAGCCACCACAATAACCAAAGGTGCGCCTATAACGACTTTTTTCGGTAGCCCAACTTTTTTGAAATTGGGATACCTTACCGTACTAATCATTAAATATGATAGCAAAAGCATGGTAATAATCATAAAAGTATCAGAAATTTCATTATGAAAAAGCGATAATGTGGCTAGTACTCCACCTGCTGCAGGAATGGGTAATCCAACAAAGTAACCTGGAATCCCTTTTCGAACATTAAACCGTGCTAAGCGAAGTGCACCACACATAGGAAAAATAGCTGTAGCGCTCCAAGCGATTGGATCTGGCATTCCTTGCAATGTTACCATATACATTATAAGTGCAGGTGCTGCACCAAAAGAAATTACATCAGAAAGGGAATCAAGCTCTTTCCCGAATTCACTTTGCACATGAAGTGCTCTTGCGACACGGCCATCAAGGCCATCGAGAAGCATCGCAATAATAATCATGATCGCAGCCATACTGAATTTATCATTCAGTGCCATCATAATTGCAATCATGCCGAGAGCCAGATTTCCTAAAGTAAACATGTTCGGAATTGACTTCGTTATCATTTATTCACCTCAATTAGTTCATTATACCCCGTATCATCAATTGATTGTATGGCATTTAAACCTGCCTGTCAATGAATACTTGCTCTTGTAAACGGCTGAGGCCTTCCTTGATATGCCTAGCTCTAACTTCACCAATTCCGTCCACTTCATCCAATTGTTCCACCGTTGCTGTCATAATTTGAGGTAATTGTTCGAACCGTTCTAACAGATTGTGTATGATCACATTTGGCAATCTAGGAATCTTATTCAAGACTCTATAACCACGTGGTACGATCGATTCCTCCGACGTCGCAGCAGATGAAGGATACCCTAGTAAGCGAGTAATATAGAGAATATCCAACAATTCCTCATCCGTTGCTTTTTTAAGTCCAGCAATGATTTCTCTAATCTTATCTTCGTCGTCTACACGAGCATAGTCTCTATATAACAACCAAGCCTCTACTTCCATATTGCTGACGAGCTCTTCCATCTGCATACTAATTAGGCGTCCTTCATTACCCAATTCTGTAATGTACCGCTTAATCTCTGTCTTAATACGGAGTACCATCTCCACCCGCTGAATCACATTAACCACTTCGGGGATCGTTACAAGTTCTTCAAACTCAGATGCCGATAAATTCGTAAGTGACTGATTCAGAACTGCTCTATATCTCTCCAGAGTCTGAATGGCTTGATTCGCCTTGGTTAGAATAACACCGATTTCTTTTAGAGAATAACGCAATGAACCCTGATAAAGAGTTATGATATTCCGGCGCTGTGAGATGGAAACAACTAACTTGCCTGTTTGCTTCGCAACACGTTCTGCCGTTCTATGTCGAATGCCTGTTTCCGAAGATGAAATAGACGAATCCGGTATCAACTGCGTATTTGCATACAAGATCCTCTTCAGATCCTCACTCAATATTATGGCTCCATCCATCTTAGCCAATTCGTATAAATAGTTGGGAGAGAAATCACAATTGATCGAGAATCCACCATCGACAACCTCCATAACCTCCGGACTATAGCCAACAACAATTAGAGCTCCAGTCTTTGCACGCAGAACATTCTCCAGACCATCACGGAAAGCTGTACCAGGTGCAACAAGCCTCAATAAATCATTCATGATATCTATTTGATTAGCCTCTTTCATCTTTATATGCCCCCTAATCTAACGCAACAGCAAGTGCTTGTGCCACAATAGTTACACCAATAAGCTTATTCATGTGGGATGTTGCACTAGCACCCCTTTAAAAAACTCCAGCTGCTTACTGGAATCATATATTATATGATATATTTCCCAATCTCAATTCATGCTATTTTAAATTACTTCCGTGACCCAACTCATTATAACGTCGGACTTCCTAAATCCTTACAACTAAGTATAACGGAAAGCTCTTTCCTTTAAAAGAAGATGACCCCTGCAATTGTAGGTTTTTTGTTAACCCCTCAGGCAAGGTTCAAGTAGCTTTACGGAATTATTATTATTCTTCCTCGTCCCATGGAGCTCGTTGATTACTATCTTTAGAAGGTGAACTGCCAAATACAGATTGAATAACTTGGCTCAGTGTTTTACATGGAATAACCTTTATTGTAGAAAATGTCGTAGTACTCTTCAATCCATTAAGTGCAACGTATACACGTTTGAATCCCATTCGCTCAAGTTCTCTGATGCGTAACTCTAACGTAGGTACTTTCTTTAATTCACCCGTTAATCCTATATCGGCGATAAAAACGGTATCATTAGGTATTCCTTTATTCTTGTAAGAAGATACAATACTCATAATCGCTGCTAAGTTAGAGGATTGTTCTTTTAAACGAATACCACCCGTAGTCTTCACTACAACATTCTTATCGTGCAAAGGGATGCTGGCTCTTTGTTCCATGATACTTATAAGTGTATTTACATGGTCTTTCTTTAGACATTCAGCAATTCGACTTGGGTACGGCATGAATGTGGATGATACCAAACTTTCTATCTCAAGAATGATGGGGCGTGTTCCTTCTTTAACAACGGTTAGTGCACTTCCACTAATCACATCATTTTCTTCTCTTTGCGTCATAAAGAATTCTGATGGATTGTCAACAGCGACCATTCCTTGCTCACCCATAGAGAAAAACCCTATTTCTCCAGAACTTCCATAACGATTTTTGGACGAAAATAGCATCTTTAACTCTTCGCCTTCTTCTCCCTCTAGAATCAGAACTGTATCAACCAAATGTTCTAATGCTCTCAACCCGGCTAATTCATTATCCTTGGTCATCTGCCCCACCATAATAATCGCTCTGGGTCTTTCTGCATTTTTTGCAACTTTTAAGAGCGTATTAGCGCATTCCATAGTTTGTGTAGGAGAGCCGGGTCTTTGAGGATATTCTTCCAATACAAAGGTTTGAATACTATCAATAATAATCACATCTGGATCAACTTGATCAATACAACCTAAGACATTATTCAAGCTATTGTCTGAGTATACCCAAACATCTTTATGCATATCTTGCAGAACACGCTCTGCTCTCGTTTTTATCTGTGAGTCACTTTCCTCACCAGAAGCATATAACACTTTTAACCCTTGTTTCGCCATATCATCGGATATCTGTAACAAAAGCGTTGATTTCCCTGCTCCTGGAATGGCAGTAATAATTGTAATAGAATCTTTTACAATTCCTCCGCCCATCACACGATTAAATTCATTATATTTCGTAACGATCCTATCACTGTTCTGTGATACGGTATCTGTTAAACGGTTTACTTTCACATTTTTCTTCTTAGCGATGCTCTTTTGCCCCCCGTTAACATCGCCACCAACCTCTTCTTCAACGAGTGTATTCCACTCTCGACAATCATTACATGAACCTTGCCATTTGATATGCTCATGACCACAACTGGTACACTTATATATTGTTTTCTTCTTCATGTTTCATTCACTTCCTCGATTATTCAGATCATTCTCCCTATTCTTCCGATAAAATTACCATCTATTAAGATTTATCGTATAGTATAGGTGAAAAGTTTACATCACTTCTTACAATACATCAAAATAGGTAATATTCCCTATCAAAAAAATGGTGCCCTTCATATATGAAGGGCACCATTTGAAGATTCAACTCATAACTTGTTTACGTTATTGTTCAGGAGTTACTGAGAGATCTTTCTTCTCTACGGTTAACCCGTCCTCACCCTTATCGATGATTAAAGAATCACCTTTGCTAATAGTGCCCGTAAGTAGTTCTTCAGATAAACGATCTTCAATATGTTTCTGGATCGCTCTACGAAGTGGACGTGCACCAAACGCAGGATCATATCCTTCTTTGGCTAAGAATGCTTTGGCTTCATCTGTTAAGATGAAATCTACATCATATTCCCGTAGACGTTTACGAAGTTCTTCAGACATTAACGTTACAATCTCTGCAATATGCTTCTGTTCCAACGAATGGAATACGATAATTTCATCAATACGGTTCAGGAATTCAGGACGGAAGCTCTTCTTAAGCTCTCCCATTACTTTATCTTTCATATTGCTATAATCTGCACCACCATCTTGTGCAGCCGTGAAACCTAGTGTCGAGTTCTTCTTGATTGCTTCCGCACCTACATTGGATGTCATAACAATTAATGTATTACGGAAATCGACAACGCGACCTTTAGAGTCTGTAAGACGGCCATCTTCAAGAACTTGTAGCAATATATTGAATACCTCAGGGTGAGCCTTCTCAATCTCATCCAAAAGTACAACAGAATAAGGTTTACGACGTACCTTTTCTGTTAATTGACCTCCTTCTTCAAAACCAACATATCCTGGAGGTGCTCCTACTAAACGAGATGTTGAATGCTTCTCCATATATTCAGACATATCGATTCGAACAACGGAATTCTCGTCACCAAACATGGCTTCAGCCAATGCGCGAGCTAATTCTGTCTTACCGACACCTGTAGGTCCTAAGAATATAAATGAACCAATAGGTCGTTTAGGATCTTTGAGTCCTGCACGAGCACGACGAACTGCTCTACTTACGGCTTTAACTGCTTCTTCTTGCCCTACGAGACGTTCATGTAGAATGGCTTCCATATTCAGAAGTCGTTGTGTTTCTTCTTCTTTAAGCTTATTTACTGGAATTCCTGTCCAGCTAGCAACGATTTGTGCAATATCATCAGGTGTGACTTCAGAATCAGTACTACCTTGTTTTTCTTTCCACTGATTTTTCGTAACATCCAACTCTTCACGAATTTTTTGTTCAGTATCTCGGAGAGCAGCTGCCTTTTCGAATTCTTGGCTTTGGACCGAAGCGTCCTTTTCCTTACGAATATCTTCAAGACGGCTTTCTAATTCTTTTAAATTTGGCGGAATCGTATAGGAGTGCAACCTTACCTTCGAACCAGCTTCATCGATCAAATCAATCGCTTTATCCGGTAGGAACCGATCTGGAATATACCGATCCGACAATTTAACAGCCTCTATAATTGCCTCATCTGTGATCTTTACACGGTGATGTGCTTCATAACGATCACGTAAACCATATAAAATCTGAATAGCTTCTTCCGGAGATGGTTGATCAACTGTAATCGGTTGGAAACGACGCTCTAAGGCAGCATCCTTCTCAATATATTTACGGTATTCATCAAGTGTTGTTGCCCCTATGCATTGCAATTCTCCACGTGCAAGGGATGGTTTCAGAATGTTAGAAGCGTCAATTGCCCCTTCTGCCCCACCAGCACCAATTAGTGTATGCAATTCATCAATGAAGAGAATAATATTTCCTGCTTGACGAACTTCATCCATAATCTTCTTAAGACGATCTTCAAATTCACCACGATATTTAGTGCCGGCTACAACCGAGCCCATATCAAGTGTCATGACACGTTTGTCACGAAGTGTCTCTGGAATTTCATTATTAATAATTTTCTGAGCAAGTCCTTCGGCGATGGCTGTTTTACCAACCCCAGGCTCCCCAATCAGAACTGGATTATTCTTGGTACGGCGACTAAGGACTTGAATAACTCTGTCAATTTCCTTACTACGACCAATCACTGGGTCAAGATTACCTTCTTTAGCGTAAGCCGTTAAATCACGTGCTAAGCTATCCAATGTAGGTGTATTTACGTTAGCCTGTGCACCATTATGGCTAGATACAGCTTCGCTGCTACCTAATAATTGCAGCACTTGCTGACGTGCTTTGTTCAAACTAATTCCTAAGTTATTCAGTACTCGTGCGGCAACACCTTCGCCCTCACGAATCAGGCCAAGCAATATATGTTCTGTTCCTACGTAGGTATGTCCAAGCTTGCGTGCTTCATCCATTGAAAGTTCAATTACCTTCTTGGCACGAGGTGTATAGGCAATATTCGTTGGTTGTTCTTGTCCTCGTCCAATCAACGTCTCAACTTCATCCTGAATCTTCTCTAGTCCTAGACCAAGACCGATTAATGCCTTAGCCGCAATGCCATCACCTTCACGAATAAGACCAAGCAATATATGCTCTGTACCTATATTATTGTGTCCTAGACGAACCGCTTCTTCTTGAGCCAAAGCTAGCACCTTTTGTGCACGTTCCGTAAATCTCCCGAACATCATATTCTCCTACACCTCCATGATTTTTGTAACTCTCTTATATTGAATGACTGTGCATTATCTTTGTTACGAACCTAACTTCTCTCGAATCAATCTCGCTCGACAGACATCACGTTCCTCATTCCCCATCATTTCCCCAAATGTTTTTTGAAGAAAACCTGGCTGTGTCATAACATTCAGTTCATTCATAATTGGTGTCGATGGACCCTCAATAATGCCAAGGTCTACACCTAGGCGAACATCAGACAAGCGTTGTGCGGCTTCCTTCGAATCAATAATTTCAGCATATGTTAAAATTCCATAAGATCGCTTTATTCGATCGGTCATACGCAATTTAGATTCGCTAAGCAATCGTTCACGAGCATTTTTCTCATGTTCGATGATTTGTAATACGACACTATGCAGATTATCAATAATTTCATTCTCCGTCTGCCCTAGTGTGATTTGGTTGGAAATTTGAAATATATTACCTACTGCTTCGCTTCCTTCTCCATATATTCCTCTTACGGTTAATCCTACTTGGGAAACAGCAGACAAAATACGATTGATTTGTTGCGTCATAACCAAGGCTGGTAAGTGCATCATAACTGATGCTCTAAGCCCTGTTCCTACATTCGTAGGACAACTTGTTAAGTACCCTCGTACATCATCAAAAGCATAATCGATATGTGCTTCAAATATATCATCAATTGCTGTTGCTTTCTCCCATGCTTCCCGTACTTGGAATCCTGGATATAAACATTGAATGCGAAGGTGGTCTTCTTCGTTAATCATGATACTTATTGACTCATCTTCGCTAAGTATGACTGCACCATAATGTGATTCATCAGCTAAACTAGGACTTATCAAATGTTTCTCAACGAGAACTTTTTTATCTAAAGGTGAAATATCATTTAAATTAAGCATATGAAAAGCACCAAATGATTGTAGATCATCATATTTACCCATGTCAGTAAGGCGGTCCAGCACTTCTACAGATTGCTCATTCGATGCAAGCAAAGGAAAAGGAATATGCTGTAAATTACGCGCTACTCTAACACGGCTACTTATGGCTATATCGGAATCATTTGCGTTACCGAGCATCCAGTCACTAAGTGCCTTTTCGGTAAACCGGAGATTTGGCATCACGCATTCCTCCTTCTTGAAAGAACTTTACTGTTCAGGTAATCCCTTCTCAATCTCCCTAATCTGATCACGAAGTGTTGCTGCTTCTTCAAATTCTTCTTGTATAATTCGTTGCTGCAGTTCGGCTTTGAGATCATCTAATCGGCGCTTAACCTGTATTTGGCCGCCACTTCTTTTAGGGATTTTACCCACGTGAGCTGTACTTCCATGTACTCTTTTAAATAAAGGATCTAAACGATCATTGAAATATTTATAACATGAACTACATCCAAAACGTCCTGCCTTACTAAATTGTGTATAAGTCATTCCACATTCTTCGCAACGCAGAGGTTGAGCAGCCTTCGTAGCACCCGATTGAACCTTACTAGCTGTGTCGAAATCAATAAGTCCAGACAATAAGCTATGAATCGAGAACCCTCCAGAAGCCCCAGGAAGAACTTCACCTTTTTCCCTTGCACATGATTCACAAATATGAAATTCCGTCTTCTCCCCATTCACTATTTTCGTAAAATGAAGAGTTGCCGGTTTGGTTCCGCATTCTTGACAAAGCACGTCGATGTACCTCCTTTTTCTTCGTAGGTCATTTACCTAATAAAGAGATCAGCATCGCTTTCATCATTCTGGCACGAATCTCATCCCTGTAAGGAAGTTTGATCATGAGGCATTCCCTGGATATCGCTGCACGCATTAGATTTGCTTCGCGTTTGTTTAGGAAACAGGATCCCTCCAGTTGATAGATCAGCCCTTCCGCTGTCGTCTGGTCGATGCCTTCGCCAATCATCTGTCGGAGATGAGTATGAAGATCTGAGTGTTGAGGAAGATCAATTCGTTGAATACGAATATACCCTCCGCCACCTCTCTTGCTCTCCACAAGATAGCCCTTCTCTAACGTAAAGCGAGTACTTATGACATAATTGATCTGTGAAGGAACACAGACAAATTTCTCGGCCAGATCATTGCGCTGAATTTCCACTGTTCCTTCGGGACTTTCATGCAGAATATTCTTCAGATATTGTTCAATAATATCGGAAATATTACGCATCACTCATCCTCCACTATTTGAAACGTTAAGCCAACGATGTACCCACGGTAACAACATATGCATACTTACACAAGATCTTAACCAAACCTTTTAATCACGAAGCTTTGTTACGACAAACCACTAATAACCAGTTTGCAATGTTAAGTCCTATGTGGGTACCCTTTGTACGAAGGGTTATACCTTCTGTTGACTTTGACTTTCTTTGACTTTGTTAATATTATATCATATTCTTTTATTTTGCCAAGGGGTGAGATTATTTTTAGTGTGGACCTGTGGATACAAAAATATTCTTCTATTGTTTAATCTTTTTTATTGCACAATTGTGAGTAACTATGTGGGTAAGTTACATTAATTATCAAACCATTCACAGTTAGTGCACAGATGGTGTATAAGTAGACAGCATTTGTGTATTACTTTAATACAATTAACATTATGTAGGTTTAACTAATACACTCCAATGTTGATAAGTCTGAAATGAGTATTCCTTATACTCAGTAAATGTGATCAATCGAGACAAAAAAAACCACCATTGATTGAAATCAATAGTGGTTCTTGTGCTTGGCGGCGTCCTACTCTCCCAGGACCCTGCGGTCCAAGTACCATCGGCGCTGGAGGACTTAACGGTCGTGTTCGGGATGG